>NZ_MUMI01000612.1 GCF_002155975.1 Amycolatopsis kentuckyensis | reverse complement strand
GGAGGTGCCGGTAGCCGTGGACAGGGTCGACGCCGAAGATCCAGCCGGGCTGGGACACGACGTCCACGCACTTCTTGAGGACGTACGGCACGCCGGAGTTCCACATCGGCACGCTGAACAGGATCCGGTCGGCGGCGGCACCCCACAGGGCGAGGAGGCCGACGCCTGGGCCGCGGCCGGGCCGAACGCGGGCAGCGAGCCGTCCCAGA
This sequence comes from Amycolatopsis kentuckyensis, assembly GCF_002155975.1. Classification (GTDB taxonomy): domain Bacteria; phylum Actinomycetota; class Actinomycetes; order Mycobacteriales; family Pseudonocardiaceae; genus Amycolatopsis; species Amycolatopsis kentuckyensis. Next base: position 6,700 of record NZ_MUMI01000612.1, on the reverse strand, counting down.
GGTCCCATTCGTCGATGTCGGCGTCCGGGTGCTGGCTGCGGTAGCTGTCCAGGAAAGTGGCTGCCAGACGCAGCGACTGCGACGCTTCCCCTCGTGGGGACGCGGAAATGTGCAGCAGATCGGGCATGGCGATGCTCCTCGGAAGGGGTGCCGGCTTTCGCCGGGCGAAGAATCGGACTAGAGTCCGCTTATGTCCTCGAACCGTAGCGGACCGCAGCCCGCTTCGTCAACGCCCGCCGGACTGCCGGTGCTCGGCGCGCCCGTCCGCGAGCGCGCCGACGCCGCCCGCAACCGGATCCGCGTCCTGGAAGCCGCCGAGAAACTCTTCGCCGAACGCGGCGTCGACGCGGTCACCATGGACGACGTCGCGGGCGCCGCCGGCGTCGGCAAGGGCACGCTCTACCGCCGCTTCGGCGACAAGGGCGGCCTCGCCATGGCCCTGCTCGACCAGCGCGAACGCGAACTCCAGGAACGGATCCTCACCGGCCCGCCGCCCCTGGGCCCCGGCGCGGAACCCGCCGACCGCCTCGGCGCGTTCATCGACGCCTACCTCGAACTCCTGGACCGGCAGCTCGACCTCGTCCTGCTGTCCGAAACCGCCACGACCGGTGCCCGGTTCCGGACCGGCGCGCACACCCTGTGGCGGCAGCACTGCCGGCACCTGCTCGAAGCCGGCGGCGCGAACGAGGCCGAGATCGCCGCGGACGTCCTGCTCGCGGCCCTGTCGGCCGAGCAGGTGCGGCACTGGCGGCGAGACCGGGAGATCGGCTCGGCGAGACTGGCGCAGTCGCTCGTCCGGCTGGTGCGGAGCTGGTTGCGGTGACGCACCGTGTCCGTCACTCGGCCGGTCCGTAGAATCGGGGGCGATGCGACGTCTTCGGTGGTACTGGGGGGCCCTCGTCCTCGCGTGTGTGGCCTTGCTGGGCGGGTTCTTCGTCTTCTTCGGCTCCGAAAGCCAGCCCGGGCGGCCGCAGCCGCGGCAGGGCCCGCCGGGCACCGGCCCGCTCACCGTCGTCGCGATGGGTGACAGCACCGTCTCCGGCGAAGGCGCCGGCCAGTACACCGCCGCCACCAACGGCCAGGGGGGCAACTGGTGCCACCGCTCCCCCAACGCCTTCGTCGGGAAGGTCGCCGCCCCGGGCATCACCGCGCACGTCAACCTCGGCTGTTCCGGCGCGCCCGCCGAGCAGGTCGCGCTCGGCGACGTCAAGCAGTGGACCGAGGGGTCGCAGGCGCAGCAGCTGGCCGCGCTGGTGAAGGACCACCGGGTGGCCGCGGTGGTGATCGCGGTCGGCGCGAACGACGAGCCGAAGTTCTCCAACCAGGTCAACGACTGCTTCAAGGCGTGGTTCGACGCCGGCGGCCCGCCGTGCAGCACGGCGCTGAAGCAGACTTGGAAGTCCAAAGTGGACGCGATGGTGCCGAAGGTCGCGAAGGCGGTCTCGGATGTGAAGGCGGTGCTGGCGCAGGCGGGGTACGTCCCCGCGGACTACCAGCTGATCCTGCAGTCCTACGCGGCGCCGATCGGCCCGGACCTGCCGGAGGACCTGCGCAGCCTCAACGGCTGCCCGTTCCGCACCGAAGACCTGCGCTGGATCGCCCAGACCGGCATCGGCGTCTTGTCGTCCGGCCTGAAGGCCGCCGCGCAGCAGACCGGGGCCCGGTTCCTGGACCTGGCGAAGGCGGGCGTCAAGCACGAGGCGTGCAGCGGCGGCGCGAACCCGGCGACGGAGTGGTTCACCCGGCTGACGCTGCAGCTGGCCGACCTCGGCCAGGCCGAGCGGGCCGGGCACGCGCTGCAGGAATCGTTCCACCCCAACGCCACCGGCCACACGGCGATCGCCAACTGCCTGACGGAGTTCATCGCCGCCAAGGACGGCAACGCCTCCTGCCTGGCCGGCGCGGACGGCAAGCTCCACGCGGTCCCGGAGGTCGTGGCCCGCTGACCGCTCAGCGCACGTCGCACGGAGGGCGGCGACGAGCAGGCGCCGACGAGGTCGAGCGTGCGCGCCACCCGGCGCCGGGGGTCAGAGATCGAGGGCGGCCCGCAGCGCGATGTCGATGCGTTCCTGGACGTCCTGGTCGATCTCGGCGATCCGCTCGTCGAACCACGGGCGGTAGAGCCGGGTGAGGTTGAGCGTCGACACCCAGTAGCGGGCGTCGACGGCCACGCCGAGGATGTCCATCGGGTCGCGGTCGAGCAGTTCGGTGCCGAGCAGCCACGGGCGCTCGGATTCGTTCACCCCGTCCGAGGACAGCAGCACCACCGTGCGCTGCCGGGCCGGATCGGTCGGGGGGTGGTACGTCCAGACTTCACCCCTGCGCACGCAGATCCTTCTCCGCCGCGCTGCGCTCGGCCTCGTCCGATTCCGCGACAGCCGGTTCCGGCCGCTGCGGGGTGTACCCCGTGCGGACCGCCTCGCGCCTGGCCGCCTTCGACAGCCAGGACGAGACCGAGATTCCGTGGGCTTTCGCGGCTCGTTCGGCGAATTCCAAGGCGCCGCTGTCCAGCGAAAGAGTGACCTTACGTGTTGCCATACCTTTTACCGTACCAGCGCCCCGGCCGTCGGGCGGGGCGCCGGCGTCAGAACGTCGGTGAACGTCCCTCGAACGGCGTAGAGAGCACCACCGTCGTGCGGGTCGAGACCTTCGCGGCCTCCCGGATCCGCCGCAGCAGGTCCTCCAGCGCCAGCGGCGACTGGACGCGCACCAGCAGGATGTAGGACTCGTCGCCGGCCACCGAGTAGCACGACTCGATCTCCTTGATGTGCTGGATCCGCTGCGGGTAGTCGTCCGGCGCCGCCGGGTCGTTCGGCGTCAGCGAGATCAGGGCCGTCAGCGGGAGGCCGATCTGCTCGCCGTCGAGCCGCGCCGTGTAGCCGAGGATGACCCCGCGCTGCTCGAGGCGGCGCACCCGCTGGTGCACCGCCGACACCGACAGCCCGACCCGCTCGGCGAGGTCGGTGAAGCTGCGCCGCCCGTCCGCCGCGAGCTCCTGGACGATCGACTGGTCCAGCGGCTCCAGGCCGCCGGGTGTCATGCGTCCAGCACGACGAGCTCGTGCGGCTGGTTGTTGACGGACTCGACGCCGTCCGCGGTGACGATGACGATGTCCTCGATCCGGGCGCCCCACCGGCCCGGCTGGTAGATGCCCGGCTCGACGCTGAAGGCCATGCCCGGCTCCAGCGGCAGCGCGTTCCCGGCGATGATGTACGGCTCCTCGTGCACGTCCAGGCCGATGCCGTGCCCGGTGCGGTGGATGAAGTACTCCCCGAACCCGGCCTCGGCGATGACGTCCCGCGCGGCGGCGTCGACGGCCTCGGCGGTGACGCCCGGCTTGACGGCGGCCACCGCGGCGGCCTGCGCGCGCTGCAGCACCGCGTAGGTCTCGGCCACATCGGCGTCCCGCGGCGTCCCGACGGCGTAGGTGCGGGTGGAGTCGGAGTTGTAGCCGGCCGGCAGCGGACCGCCGATGTCGACGACCACGACGTCACCCTGCTCGATGACGCGCTCGGAGACGTCGTGGTGCGGGCTGGCCCCGTTCGGCCCGGAGCCGACGATCACGAAGTCGGCCCGGACGTGGCCCTCCTCGACGATGGCCGCGGCGATGTCGGCGCCGACCTCGGCTTCGGTGCGGCCGGGCCGCAGCCACTCGTGGACGCGGGCGTGCACCCGGTCGATCGCCGCGCCGGCCTCCCGCAGCGAGGCGATCTCGGCGGCGTCCTTGCGCATCCGCAGCTCCCGGACCACGGGACCGGCCAGGGTCTGCTCGGCCTCCCCGAGCGCGGCCCGCAGCGCGAGCACGTGCAGGGCGGGGGTGAAGTCGCTGACGGCGACGCGGCCGGGCTTGCCGAGCCGGTCCGCGACGAGCTCGTAGGGGTCGTCGCCGTCGACCCAGGTGAGCAGCTCGACGCCGAGCTCATCGGTGGGCACGTCGGCGTACCCGGGCGCTTCCAGCTTCGGCACGACGAGCGCGGGGGTGCCGTCGGCCGGGACGACGAGGGTGGTGAGCCGCTCGAAGGAGCCCCCGGCCTGCCCGAGCAGGTACCGCAGGTCCGAGCCGGGCGCGATCAGCAGGGCATCGGTGTTCGCGGCGGCCGCGGCGGCGCGGGCACGGTCCAGCCGGGCCCGGAGGGCGGCGGCATCGGGAGCGGGCGTGTGAAGGGATCGGCGCGACATGAGGGCGAGCCTAGTGGGGCGGCGGGCGCGCGGGACGCGCCCGGGGCCGCGACATGCCGGGCCGGGTGACCCCGTGCCGAGTCGCGTGGCTCGTCCCTCCTCCGAGCCCGGTCATGGCAGGCTGTGCGGGGTGACCGGATCCCTTGCCCTGCTCGACTCCGCGAGCCTGTACTTCCGCTCCTTCTTCGCCCTGCCCGATTCACTGCGCGCCGCCGACGGGACGCAGGTCAACGCCGTGCGGGGGTTTGCCGACACGATCGCGCGGATCCTCACCGACCGGCGGCCCGCGCGGCTCGTCTGCTGCCTCGACGCCGACTGGCGGCCGAAGTTCCGGACCGATCTGCTCCCCAGCTACAAGGCGCACCGGGTGGCCGAAGAGACCGGCAGCGGCCCGGACGTCGAAGAAGTCCCCGACACGCTCACCCCGCAGGTGCCGATCATCCTCGACCTGCTCGAAGCGTTCGGGTTCGCCACCGCCGAAGCCGCCGGCTACGAAGCCGACGACGTCATCGGCGCGCTGGCCACCCGCGAGAAGGCCGACCCGGTCGAGGTCATCACCGGCGACCGGGACCTCTTCCAGCTCGTGCGCACCGAACCCACGCCGACCTCGGTCATCTACGTCGGCAAGGGCTGGGCCAAGGCCGAGGTCCTCGGGCCGGCCGAGATCGCCGAGCGCTACAGCCTCCCCCGCGAGACCGCCGGATCGGCGTACGCGGACATGTCGATGATGCGCGGCGACCCCTCCGACGGGCTGCCCGGGGTCGCGGGCATCGGCGAGAAGACCGCCGCGAAGCTGATCACGCAGTTCGGGTCGCTCGAAGCCCTCATCGCCGCGAGCGAAGCCGGCGACTCGGCGCTCCCGCTCAAGACGCGGCTGCGGCTGAAGGACGCGGCGGACTACCTCGCCGTCGCCCCGACCGTGGTCCGCGTGGCGGTCGACGCACCGGTCGAGCAGTCCCGCCCCGACACCGTCCCGGCGACGCCCGCCGACCCCGAGCGGGTCGCCGAGCTCGCCGAACGGTGGAACCTCGGGCAGTCCGTCGAACGGCTGCTCAAGGCCCTGCCCGGCGCCTAGAAGTGCGTGCCGCACCACGGTGCGGCCGCCGTGGTGAACAGCTCGTCGGCCCGCGCGAGCGCCGTCGCGTCGCCGACGTCGATGCGGCCCACCTCCGCCAGCGTCGTCGCGGACCAGTGCCCGAGGTAGAGCATGCCGAGGGTGTCGACGTCGAGGGCCAGGTCCGCGGCAGCGTCGGTGCGCCGGGCGCCGTCCGGGCCGATCTCGTAGCGCCCGGTGTTGGCCGGCAGCAGGCGGTCGGTCACCGCGAGCACCACCGGGGCGGCCGCGCGGTAGGTGCGCGCGGCCAGCGCGGCCGCGACGTCGACCGGCCGCAGCCACAGGTCGTCCTCGACGGCGACCGTGGCCGCGTGCCGGTGGTCGGTCAGCAGCAGCGCGAGGGGCTCGTCGACCGGCCGGTGCCGGGCGTACACCTCCGAGACCAGGTCCACCGACAGCAGGTACCGCCAGAGCGCCGCCCGCGCGGCCGGGCCGGCAGCGTGCAGGTCGTGGACGTCCAGCGCGGCGCCGCGGTCGGGTGAGTCGAACGATCGCCGGGTGATCGTGGCGTACACGAGGAAGCCGTCGTCCCCGTCCGGTCCACTGTGGACGGCGACGAGGTGCCCACCGTCCGGGCCGACCTGCCGGTTGTGCGAGATCGGCCACCACCGCTCCGGCCGCCCGATCATGCCCGGCCGGTGCAGCCCGATCCGCCGGTACAGCGCGGGGATCTCCTTCACCGCCTCCTCGGGCGTCAGCAGCCGGACGTCGCCCTCGGCGGCGACGCGCTCGTGCAGCCGGGCCGCGGGCCGCGTCACCCGCAGGGACTTGCCGAGCGCGGCCGAGCCGTAGCCGAACCGCCCGTAGATGGTGGGTTCGCTGGCGTGCAGGACGGCCAGCGGCAGCCCGCGCGCGGCGAAGTCCGCCAGCTGCGCCCCCATCATCGCGCTCAGCACCCCGCGGCGGGTCCGGTCGGCGCGGACGGCGACGCCCTCGACCGCGGCGACCGGCAGGGTCCGCCCGCCCGGGACGGCGATCTCGGTGTCGTAGGAACTGACGATCCCGATCGGGCTCCCGCCCTCGAACGCGCCGAACTTGTGCGCGGCGGGCCAGGACTCCCCGATCCGGGCCCAGAGGTCGTCGGTGACGGGCGGGGAGTGCAACGCGCGGCGCAGCAGGTCGAACGTGCTGCGCCGCTCTTCTTCGGTGATCGGACGGACGTGGGAAGCGGTCATCCTCCCGATCCTGCCGCGGGAGATCCGGCCCGGCACCCGGTTTTCCGCGGCGGCTCAGAAGTAGCTGCCGCTCCAGGCCGCCACCCGGGTGCCGAAGAGCAGGTCCGCGGCCGTCGCGGCGGCCGGGTCGCGGACCTCGATCCGGCCCGCGGCCGCCAGCGCCGACGGCCGCCAGGTGCCGAGGTAGACCATGGCCAGGGTGGTGACGTCCAGGCGCAGCCCGGCGGGCCGG
>NZ_MUMI01000611.1 GCF_002155975.1 Amycolatopsis kentuckyensis | reverse complement strand
GTGCCTGGGCGGCGCCCAGGAGATCTCGGACGTCGACCTGTCGGGCCGCTACGAGACGGCCTGCGACCCGCGCCTGAACACGCAGCAGTCGCTGGAGCTGGCGTTCCTGGTCGCGGAGATGCTCCGCGGCTGAGCTCCGGCAGCGGCGGTACGAGCCAGGGTGATCGCCTCCGCGCGACCCCTGGCCCCCGGTTGCACGCTGATCACCGGCGCACGGTCACCGCGTCGGCGACGCCACCCGCAGCCGGCGCGAGGACGCGCAGGCGCTGATCCGGGCGTCAGGCGGCGTCGAGCGCCGCTAGGAAGCGTCGAGCAGCCGGGCCGCCGACTTCAGGACCGCGTCCCGCAGCGAGCCCACGTCCGGCACCGCCGCGCCGTTGGCCTGCAGTCCGATGTGGACCGAATCCCGGTAGGTGGCGACCGCGATGCCCACCGCGTGGCGCGGGGCCAGCGGCACGAACGGGTAGACCTCCGCCAGCCGGGCGCCGCCGAGCGAAAGCTGGGCCGGGGGGACCGGGACCGTCGTGATCACCAGGTCGAACAGCATCGGCGCGGCGTGGCCCGCCGTGCGGGTGCCCAGCCGGTGCAGCAGCGGCGGAACGCGGTCGGCGAGCAGCGGCAGCGCGCCGGCGCCACGGCTCGGGCCCGCCGCCTTGTTGCGGGTCATCGCCCGGCGGACCACCCGCAGCCGCTCGACCGGGTCGTCCTCGCCGACCGGCAGGTCGCACAGGTAGCCCGAAAGCTTGTTGCCGCCGAGCTGGCCGGCCGCCCGGCCGCGCACGCTCACCGGGATCAGCGCGCGCAGCGTGCGGCCGTCGGCGCGCTGCCCGCGGTTCACCAGCCACTCGCGCAGCGCCCCCGCCAGCACCGCCAGAACGACGTCGTTGGTCGTGCCGCCGTGCGCGCGGCGCACCCGGCGCAGCTCGCTCAGCGGCAGCCGGGCGAACCCGAGGCGCCGCTCGGCCGACGGCGGGGCCGACACCGGCGAGAGCGGCGGGCGCGCGGCCCGCACGAGCGACGACGCGATCCCGGCGGCCTCGTTCGCCTGGCCCCACACCGTGCCCAGCGCGTCCTTCACCGTGTCCAAAGTGGAGCGCGGCGCGGGGATCGGGCGGGCCGGCGCGGCGGTCCGTTCCGGCAGCTCGACGCCGTCGAGCAGCCCGGCCGCCACCGCGTACGCCCCGGCGCCGTCGGTCAGCGCGTGGTGCAGTTTCAGCAGCAGCGCGAACTTCCCGTCCGGCAGCCCGGTGACCAGGGTCAGGTGCCACAGCGGCCGGGTTGTGTCGAGCGGCTCGGCGATCCAGCGCGACGCGTACGCGGCAAGCGGGTCCGGCTCGTACAGCGAACTCAACACGACGTGGTGAATGTGGTTGCCCGCAACAAAACCCGGGTCGTCGCTCCAGCTGGCCGAGCCGGGCGGGAACAGTTCCGCGCGCGCCCGCTGGCGCAGCTTCGGCAACCGGGCGGCCCGCTGCGCGAGCACCGTCGTCAACGCGGCCGGGTCGACCGGGCCGCGAGCGGTGAAGGTGACCACCGCTCCCATGTGCATCGGAGTGGTTTCGCTTTCCAGGCACAGAAAAGCGACGTCGAGTGCGCTGAGCGGCGAGCCTGCCATGGGCGACCTTTCCGGGTTCGCGGGGGGCGCACGGCCACGTGCGTCGGAAGGGAAGGAACCCACTGCACCAGCCCGACATGACGGCCGGGTGGTCGAAGTGTTTCCACCACGCTAACGAGCGGCCCCGTTCATCCATTCGAGATACCCCGGGCCGCGGTGCCCGGGCTCACAGATCAAGAAGGAGGTTCGTTCTCCGGAGCAGGCCGGGGTGCTTCCGCCTGGCCGGACGGCGGCCCCCAATCGGGGGTGAGCGCGACCTGCTTGCCCACGCGGCGCACCGGCAGGCCGTTCACCTGCCGCCGGCCGAGACCCGGCCAGATTTCCGCGGCGTCGTTCGCCGCGGAGCGGATCGCGCCGCCGTCGAGCGTCGTGTGCGTCTCCGGGATCTCGCGGTCCGTCCACTGCACGACCAGCTTCAGCGGGCCGGCCGAGGGGAGCGGCCACAGGAAGACCTCGTGCTCGACGGCGAACCGCGTGCCGCCGACCGGCTGGGCCCGCAGCACCGGGGCCTCCGGTTCGGACGCGGACGGCACCGAGATCGTCTCGGAGCTCGCCCGGCTGCCGTCGGCGTAGAGCACGCCGATCAGCAGCCCGTTGTAGTCGGGCTTGCGCCGGTGGTCGATCAGGCCCTCGGCGGGGTCGTCGACCAGGCTGTCCCGGGAGTACACCGTGATGCGGAGGGTCAGCGCCTGCGGCCACACCTCGATGGCCCGCAGCGCGACCACCGTGCGTTCGGAGCGGCCCAGCGGCTGCGCCCACGACAGCACGGCCGGGACGATGTGCTCGCGCGGGGGGTCGGTCCAGTGCCGCCCGTTGAACGCGTAGAGCTCCTGTTCCGGGACGGGGAACAGGGGACGCTCGCGCGGACCGCCGGTGAAGAAACTGCTCATCGGGCGGCCCGCGACACGCTGTCCGGCACCATGCGCCCACGGTAGGACAACCGCCCGGGAATTTCCGCCCCCGATCGGGGGTACGGCCCTTGCTTCCGGTGATCCGGGACACAAGGGCCGTACGCAGCGTGACGTGCTAGTCGCTCAGCTTGAGCTCGCCGTTCTTCCGCGCGGCCTCGTCGAGCTCCTGCCCGGCCGGCTTGCCCATGGCGTCCATGAGCTGCCGGGCCAGGCCGAGACCGGTTCCGCCGAGCGAGAGCGCCTTGGCGAACATGTCGGACATGCCGTCGGCGCCGTTGAGCACGACCATGTGGTCGATGTTGCCGAACGCGCTCGCGCCCGCCTCGACGATCTCCGGCCAGCGCTCGGCCAGTTGCTGCGCGACGACGGCTTCCTGGTTCTCCGCCAGCGCCGCCGCACGCGCCTTGATCGCGTCCGCCTCGGCCAGGCCCTTCGCCCGGGCCGACTCCGCTTCGGCGAGACCCTTCGCCTTCGCGGCCTCCGCCTCGGCAAGGCCGCGAGCCTTGGCCGCGGCGGCCTCGGCCTCACCGGTCGCCCGGGTCGCGCCCGCCATCGCCTCGGCGCGGGCCTTCGTGGCCTGCGCCTCGGCCTCGGCAGCGGTCTTGACGCGGGTCGCGTCCGCCGCGGCCCGCAGCTCGGTCTCCCGCGCCTCGGCCTGCGCCTTGGCGATCGAGGCGTCACGGGCGGCGTCGGCCGTGGTGCGCGTGTCGTACGCCTTCGCGTCGGCCGGCTTGCGGACCTGCGACTGCAGCCGCTGCTCGGCCAGCGCGGCCTCCAGCTCGGCGGCGCGCGTCTCCTGGACGACGACCTCCTGGCGCGCGGTCGCCTCGGCCAGCGGACCGGACTGCGACGCCTTCGCCCGCGCTTGGTCGACCTCGGCCTGGTAGCCGGCCTGCTGGATCTGGCTCTCCCGGACGGCGGCGGCCTTCTTCGCGGCCGAGACCTGCTCGACCTCGGCGGCCTCCTGGTCCCGCTGCGCCTCGGCGATGCGCGCCGACGCGGCGATCGCGGCGGCGTGCGGCTTGCCGAGGTTGTTGATGTAGCCGGACTCGTCGTCGATCTCCTGGATCTGCAGCGAGTCGACGATCAGCCCCAGCTTGATCATCTCGGTGGCCGAGGACTGGCGGACCTCGCCGGTGAGCGCGTCCCGGTTGTGGATCATCTCCTCGATGGTCAGCCCGCCGACGATCGAGCGCAGGTGGCCGGAGAAGAGCTCGTGGATCGTGTCGTTCATGCCCTTCTGCTGGTCGAGGAACCGGCGGGCGGCGTTGGCGATCGAGGCGTAGTCGTCCCCGACCTTGTAGATGACGACGGCCCGCACGGTGACCGGCAGCCCCTGCTTGGTGACGCAGGAGACCTGCAGGTTGACGCCGCGGGTGTCCAGCGACAGCCGCCGGGCGGTCTGGAACCCGGGGATGACGTTCACCCCGCGCCCGGTGATGATCTTGAAGCCCAGGCTGTCCGCGGTCTCGGCCCGGTCGACCCGGACGCCGAGCCCGGAGATGATCAGCGCCTCGTTCGGTTCGGCGACCTTGTACAGCAGCCGCAGGATCCCGAACACGACGATCAGCACGGCGATGACTCCACCGGCGGAAACCAGCAGGATTTCCACGAGGCTCATGGCACCGACCCCCTCGCTCTGTTCTGTTGTGGGTGTGTTGGTGCCTCTTCGACGCCGTCAGCGGCTCAGCGGTTGCCACCGTTCGACGTAAACCGTCCGCGGCGGCTCGAAGTCCACCACGAGCACCTGCGTCCCCGACGTGAACGTCTCCTCCGGGTCGGCCGGGTACGCGTAGAACGCCTCCGTGCCGCCCCGGACGTTCAGGAGCACCTCGCCGATGAGGCCGGGGCCGATCGTGCCCGTCACGCGGCCTCGGCTGCCGATCATCCCCCGAAGCCCTTCAGCTTGACCTTGGAGTTCTTCGCCACGAACGTGCCCGGTTCCGGGTCCTGCTGGAAGACGAAGTCGAAGCCGCCGCCGCCGTTGCCGCGCCCGCGGCCGCCGTCGCGGTCGGCCTTCAGGCCCGCCTGCTCCAGGATCTTCTGGGCGTCGTCGAACGAGCGGAACCGGACGTCCGGCACCTGCA
>NZ_MUMI01000610.1 GCF_002155975.1 Amycolatopsis kentuckyensis | reverse complement strand
TTCGGCGAGCTCGTGGGTGATCCGGCGGACGAGCGTCACCACGCCCGGGGTGTCCGCGGTGTTCTGCACCAGCACGCCGAATTCGTCGCCGCCGAGGCGGGCCACCAGGGCCTTCTCCGCGTCGAACACCATCTTCAGCTTGGCGGCGACGAATTCGGCGTGCTGGTGCAGAACACCGCGGACACCCCGGGCGTGGTGACGCTCGTCCGCCGGATCACCCACGAGCTCGCCGAAGCGGAGTACGTCGACGGCCGGCGCGGCGTCGCGGTGCCGGCCGTCATCGGCGTCGTCCACCGCCCGCCGCGCGACATCACGCCCGCGGAGCTGCTGCAGGCGTCGGACCTGACGCTGCGGCGCGCCCAGCGGACGGGCAACCAGTGGGGTCTGTTCGACCGCGAGCTGGACCGGCGTGACCGGCACGACTTCGGCCTGGCCGCGTCGATGGCGGGCGCGTGGGAGAACGGCGAGATCGAAGCCCGCTACCGCGTGCTGCTGTCGGCGACGACCGGCGCGGCCGAGGGTGTCGAGGCGCGGCTGCGCTGGAACCACCCGGCCGAAGGCGTGCTGCCGCACGAAACGTGCGTGCGGCTGGCCGCGGAAATCGGGCTGGCGCTGCCGCTGGGCACGTGGCTGCTGCGCACGGCGGCCGAGCGGCTGGCGGCGTCCGGGCTCGAGCTGCCCCTGGTCGTCGAGCTGACCGCACAGCAGGCGGCGGACCCGGAGCTGGTCGGCGAGATCCGCGGTGTCCTGGGCGACACCGGCCTGGCGCCGGATCGCCTGCGGCCCGGCTTCCCGGCCGCGGCCCTCGACGTCAGCGACGCGGCGGACAACTTCAAGGTGCTGGGCGAAATCGGTGTCCGGGCGGAGATCCACGGCCTCGCCGACGTCACCTGCCTGACGGAGTTCCCGGCGCACGCGGTCCGGATCGCGCCGAACCTGGCCGCCAAACGGGAACACCCGCTCGTGACGGGGCCGCTGTCGGCCTTGATCGACGCGGCGCACGCGGCCGGGGCGTCGGTGTCGGTCGCCGGGGTCGGGACGGCGGACGAGGCCGCCTGGTGGCAGGACCGGGGCGCGGACCTGCTGTCGGGCCCGGCGTTCCCCGATCTGCCGGGCGGCTTGCCCGGCTGCTGAGTCAGATCCGCACGAGGACTTCGTCGAGGGGCTTGCGCCGCAGGTCCGGCACGACGCAGTCGTCGGCCGGGTAGCCGACCGGGATCACCGCGAACGCCTTTTCGTTGCGGGGGCGGCCCAGCAGTTCGCCGAGGAACCGCATCGGCGACGGCGTGTGCGTCAGCGCCGCGAGACCCGCCACCTGCAACGCCGTGAGCAGCATGCCGACCGCGATGCCGACCGATTCGTCGACGTAGTAGTGCTTGCGGACGCCGCCGTCGTCGTCGAGGGCGAACCGCTGCTGGAACACGACGATGAGGTACGGCGCGTCGGTCAGGTGGGGTTTCACCGCGTCCGTGCCGAGCGGCCGGAGCGCGTCGAGCCACGCCTCGCCGAGGCGGCCGTCGTAGGAAATGCGCTCCTCGGCTTCGGCGGCTTCGCGGATCCGGCGGCGCACCTCCGGGTCCGCCACGAGCACGAACGTCCACGGCTGCTGGTGCGCCCCGCTGGGGGCGGTCGAGGCGATCGCGATCGCGTCGAGCACCGCGCGTTCGGGTACCGGGTCCGGGGAGAACATCCGGACCGAACGCCGGGTTTCCATCCGCTGCCGCAGTGCGGCGACCCGGGCGAGTGCTTCGTCGTCGGGCAGCCGTGCGGGCCGGTAGGGGACCGGGTGATAGGTCATGTCCGGATTGTGGCGAGGGACACCCGTGCCGCAGCAGGGCCGAACGTACGATTCGCGGTGTTAAGTGTCCGATGTACGGACAGTAAGGTGATCCTTGCTTCGAAAATTACGCCGCACAGCCCAGGCCAACTAGGCCGTTCGGTCCTGTCGCGTGAAGTGATCTCCTCATTACCCTCCAGTAGCAGACAGTGGTGCCGATCACAGTCGTTCCGGGAGGCTTCATGGCGTCGCGCGTCCGAGGACCCGGCTCCGAAGACCGGCGCGAACTGCGGATCCGGCACCTCGCCGGCTGCCTGCCCTGCACGCTCAAATGCGCGTATTGCGGGCTGCCGGTGCGGCTCACCGGGCCGGGCGACCACCCCGGCTACGGCGTGGTCGAAGAAGTGACCGGCGATCTCGTGCTGCTGCACCGGTTCTGCCGCGCCGCGCTCGGCCGGTGCCGGACCCGGGGGTGCGTGCTGCGGCGCGCCCACCTCGGCCGCGCGACCGAGCAGTACGAAACCGGCCGGCGGCCCGGGCGCTACCAGCGCCTCGGCGTCCGGCGCTCGCCCGACCTCGACCTGTACCGGAAGCACTGGCGGATCGCGAAGATGCGGTACGCGTGCAAGGCGTGCCGGTACTACACCGGCTCGCACTGAGCCGGTCCTTCCATCACGACGCGGAGGACTCGTGCTCGTTCGTCTCATCCTCGGCCTGCTCATGACCGTCGTCGGCCTCGCCGTCGCCGGGAAGCGGGTCGCGTTCCTCTACCGGCTGATCAAGGCCGGCCAGCCCGACACCAAACGGTCCGACGACCTCGGTGCCCGGGTCTTCGCGCAGGTGCGTGAGGTGTTCGGCCAGCGCAAGCTGCTGAAGTGGTCGGTGCCCGGCCTGGCGCACTTCTTCACGTTCTGGGGCTTCGTGATCCTCGCTTCGGTGTACCTCGAGGCGTACGGGGCGCTGTTCGACGAGAAGTTCGCCATCCCGTGGATCGGCCACTGGGCGGTGCTCGGGTTCCTGCAGGACTTCATCGCCGTCGCCGTGGCCGTCTCGCTCGGCGTCTTCACGGTCATCCGGATCCGGAACGCCCCCGAGCGCAAGGACCGCGCGTCCCGGTTCTACGGTTCGCACACCGGCGGCGCGTGGCTGATCCTGGTCATGATCTTCAACGTCGTCTGGACGATGTTCTTCTTCCGCGGCGCCTCCTCGGCGTCCGGCAATTTCCCGTACGACTCCGGCGCGTACGTCTCGCTCGGCGTCGGGAACCTCCTCGAGCCGCTCGGGCACTCGGCGACCGAGGTGCTGGAGACGGTCGGCCTGCTGCTGCACATCGGTGTCATGCTGGTGTTCCTGTCGATCGTGCTCTACTCCAAGCACCTGCACATCTTCGTGGCGCCGATCAACGTCTCGGCGAAGCGGCTGCCGGACGCGCTCGGCCCGCTGCTGCCGATGGAGTCCGGCGGCAAGCCGATCGACTTCGAGGACCCGGGCGAGGACGACACGTTCGGCCGCGGCAAGATCGGCGACTTCACCTGGAAGGGCATGCTGGACTTCGCCACGTGCACCGAGTGCGGCCGCTGCCAGTCCCAGTGCCCGGCGTGGAACACCGGAAAGCCGTTGTCGCCGAAGCTGGTCATCATGAACCTGCGCGACAACCTGTTCGAGGAAGCGCCCTACATCCTCGCGGGCACCGAGCACGAGGGCGCGCGCCCGCTGGTCGGCCCGGAGGACGACGGCGGCGTCATCGACCCGGACGTGCTGTGGTCGTGCACCACCTGCGGCGCGTGCGTCGAGCAGTGCCCGGTGGACATCGAGCACGTCGACCACATCGTCGACATGCGCCGCTACCAGGTGATGATCGAGTCGGCCTTCCCGACCGAGCTGGGCGGGCTGTTCAAGAACCTGGAGACCAAGGGCAACCCGTGGGGCCAGAACAACTCCGAGCGCCTGGCCTGGACGAAGGACCTCGGCTTCGACGTCCCGGTGTTCGACGGCGAGCTGGCCGAGGACGTCGAGTACGTCTACTGGGTGGGCTGCGCCGGCGCGTTCGACGACCAGGCCCGCAAGACCGTCCGCGCCACGGCCGAGCTCCTGCACATCGCCGGGGTGAAGTACGTGGTGCTGGGCAAGGAGGAGTCCTGCACCGGTGACCCGGCGCGCCGCGCGGGCAACGAGTTCCTGTTCCAGATGATGGCGCAGCAGACGGCGGAGACGCTCAACGCCGTGTTCGAAGGCCGCGAGCCGCGGCTGCGCAAGATCGTCACGACCTGCCCGCACTGCCTGAACACCCTCGGCCGCGAATACCCGGACCTGGACGGCCACTACGAGGTGGTCCACCACACGCAGCTGCTCAACCGCCTGGTCCGCGGCGGCCGGCTGACCCCGGTCAAGCCGGTCGAGGACGGCCCGAAGGTCACCTACCACGACCCCTGCTACCTCGGGCGCCACAACAAGGTCTACACGCCCCCGCGTGAGCTGGTCGGCGCGACCGGCGCCGAGCTGGCCGAGATGCCCCGCCACGCGGACCGGGCCTTGTGCTGCGGCGCCGGTGGCGCCCGGATGTGGATGGAGGAGCAGATCGGCAAGCGCATCAACCTGGAGCGGGTCGACGAGGCGATCGCCACGGACGCGGAGACGATCGTGACGGGCTGCCCGTTCTGCCGCGTGATGCTGACGGACGGCCTGGTCCAGCGGCAGAGCGAGCAGAAGGCGGAGAACGTGGACGTGCGTGATGTCGCCCAGCTGCTGCTGGAACGGGTGAAGGCTACGGACGCTTCGGCCCCGAAGGTCTGAACGGGTTCACCCGTTCGCTCTATATCCTCCGGCCGCCGCGCGGCTCTTCCTTGAAGGAACAGGGAGCCGCGCGGCGGGAGGGTACCCATGGGCGGGGCGAGGATCGAGACGCTCGGCGGGTCCGGGGCGCGCCTGGCCGTGCGCCGCGGGTCGTGGCTGGTGGGCCGCGGGCCCGACGCGGACCTGCGGCTGCCCTCGGACCAGGTGTCGCTGCGGCACGCCTGGATCCGGCAGGACGCGCGCGGCACGTGGGTGGCCGACGCCGGGTCGCGCAACGGCACCTGGGTCAACGGGCGGCGGCTGGCGTCCGGGCAGGATCACCCGCTGCGCAACGGGGACCGGCTCGAGTTCGGTCCGGTCGCCGCGGTCTACTCCGACGGTGAAGGCGGGGTGCAGCAGACGCGGAACTGGCAGCGTTCGTCGTCCGGTGGTGTTTCGTTCGGGGACGTCTCGGCCGGGACGATCAACAACGCCGGGCGCGACGTCAACCACAGCTACGACAACCGGCAGCACCACAACTACGAGTTCACCACGCCGGAGGGCGAGGCGCTCTCCCTCATGGCGACCGGGAAGGGGCTCGGCCGGCCGATCATGATCCTCGGGACGCTCCTGAGCCTGACCGGGTTCGGGCTGTTCGGGTTCGGGATCTTCCGGTTCATGAAGGCGGGCACGGAGGCGATGTCGGCGGGTTCGTTCGCCGCGCCGCCGTCGCCGCTCGGCCCGGAGGTCTTCGGCGGGGTGCCGCTCGGCGCGATCGGCTTCGCGTTGTTCGTGCTGGGCGGCGTGGTGTCGTCGATCGGGCTGGTGATGGCCAAGGCGGCGCGCGAGCGGCGCCGGAACGGGAGGCACTAGATGGACGGCATCCACTTCCACGGCGAGGTCCGGGCCGGGACCGTCAACAACGCCGTCCACGGCGACATCAACACCGTCCACGGTGGACACCAGGAGATCCACCGCGGCTTCGACGCGCGGCAGGTCGCGTCGCTGGTGCGGGCGGTCCGCGCGGAACTCGACGCGGCCCGGCTGGCACCGGCCACGAAGGACGCCGTGCACGACG
>NZ_MUMI01000061.1 GCF_002155975.1 Amycolatopsis kentuckyensis | reverse complement strand
TGCTTCCGGTGCTGCGCGCGGTGGAGGTGTCACCGTTCTCGTAGGCGTCGATCATCGCGCGGATCCGGCCCGCGACGACGTGACCGATCACACTCACCACGCCGACGCCGCCGACGGAGATCCACGGCAGGTTCAGGCCGTCGTCACCCGAGTAGTAGGCGAGGTGGGTGTTGGCGATCACCTCGGAGCCGGCGATGAGGTCGCCCTTGGCGTCCTTGACCGCGACGATCCGGGGGTGCTCGGCCAGCCGCAGCAGCGTGTCGACCTCGATCGGGACGACCGAGCGCGGCGGGATGTCGTAGAGCAGCACGGGCAGCCCGGAGCTGTCGGCGACGGTGGTGAAGTGCGCGTACAGCCCGGCCTGGCTCGGCCGCGAGTAGTACGGGGTGACGACCAGCAGGCCGTGCGCCCCGGCTTCTTCGGCCTGCTTCGCCTGCTCGACGCTGTGCGCGGTGTTGTTGGTGCCCGCGCCGGCCACGACGGTCGCGCGGTCGCCGACGGCCTCGACCACGGCGCGGATGAGGTCCTGCTTCTCCGCGTCGCTCGTGGTCGGGCTCTCGCCGGTGGTGCCGTTGACCACGAGGCCGTCGTTCCCCAGCTCCACGAGGTGCTCGGCCAGCTCCTGCGCCCGCTTCAGGTCCAGTGCGCCCTCGGCGTCGAACGGGGTGGCCATCGCGGTGAGCACGCGCCCGAACGGCCGTCCGGGCGCTGCGGTAGGTGGGTTGGACATGGTGAGACGGTACCCCGCCGGTCCGACGAAAACCGCGCCGACCTGGTCACCAGGAGGATTTCTCGTACCCGGCCGCTCGTCGCGGAACTTCTACTTGACCTTGGTCACGATCGGCGCGGTGATGGGGCCGCCGTCGGCCCGGGCGAGCACGCAGTAGAACTCGCGGCTGGGCTCTTCACCGGGCTTGTCCGGCGTTCTGCGCCACTCGGTTTCGGTGGGCACGAGCGCGCGGTAGGTGAGGTCCGGCCGCTTGGTCTCGGGCACGATCGACGACCGGAACGCAGTCGCGCACGCCGCTTCGGCGCTGGCCGTCGAGGCCGGCAGACCGGGGTAGGCGGCGACCTTGGCGTCGTCGGAGCTCCAGTTCTCGACCGACAGCAGGCCGCCGATCTCGTAGATCTCCAGCGTGTGCGCGTTGCCGCACTCGGCGTGATTGTCTTCCTTGCTGATGACCGCGCCGTCCTGGACGGGGCCGTTGTAGCAGCGGGTGTAGTCGTTGATGTCCACGCGGAGCTGCCCGCCGACGCCGTAGGTCATGGTCGGCTGCTTCTGCCGGTCGACGGCGGGCGTCTCGTACGCCTTACCGGCGAAGAAGCCGCCGACCAGGGCGCCCACGACGAGGACCGCGGCCGCTGAGAGCCAGAGGGCGCGGTGGGTCTTCTTGGGCGGCTGCGGCGCCGGGGCGCCGAGCATCGCGGTGCCGCGCGGCGGGGTGGGCCGGATGCCCTGCGCCGTGGTCAGCAGGTTCTGGGCCTGGGCCGCGGTGAGCCGCGCGTCGGGGTTGGTCACCAGGAGGCCGAGGATGGCCGCGGCGATCGGGCCCTGGCCGCGGGTGAGGTACGGGATCTCGGTCATGATCGCGTGCAGCGTCGCGGCGGTGGTCGCGCGCTCGAACGGGATCGAGCCTTCGACGGCGAAGAACAGCGTGGCGCCGAGGGACCACAGGTCGGACGCGGGCATCGCTTCCCGGCCCTCGACGCGCTCCGGCGCCATGAACGCGGGTGAGCCGACGATCATGCCGCTGGTGGTCAGGCGCGGGTCGTCGACGGCGTGGGCGATGCCGAAGTCGGTGAGCTTCACGCGGCCGTCCGGCGCGACGAGGATGTTCGCGGGCTTGACGTCCCGGTGCACGATCCCGGCCGCGTGGGCGGCCTGCAGCGCGGCGAGCACCCGCTCCCCCAGTTGCGCCGCCTGCGCCGCGGGCAGCGGGCCCCGCTGCCGCACGAGGTCGGCCAGCGACGGCGCTTCGACGAGCTCCATGACGATGAAGGTGGTCCCGCCGTCGGTGACGACGTCGTAGACGGTGACGATCGCGGGGTCGTTGAGCCGCCCGCCGGTGCGCACCTCCCGCAGCGCGCGCTCGGAGAAGACGGCGGCGGACTCGGCGTCGGGGAGCCGCAGTTCCTTGACGGCGACCTGCCGCCCGATGACCTGGTCCTGGGCCCGCCACACGACGCCCATGCCGCCCCGGCCGAGCTCGCCGAGCAGGAGGTAGCGGCCCGCGACGACCCGCTGACCAGGCGTGACGGGTGCCTGCGGGGGATACGGCCGGGTCTGTTCGTCGGTCACGGTGCTCCTTTTGGCGGCGGTCGCGCAGATGCTAGTCGGACCGTCGGGGAGCGCTCGGGGTTCCGCGGAATTCGTGACCCGGACCGGACGACCCGCGGGTCGTCC
>NZ_MUMI01000609.1 GCF_002155975.1 Amycolatopsis kentuckyensis | reverse complement strand
TGGGGGTCCGACCCCCAGAACAAACGCGAAGGAGGGGCATGTTCGCGCTTTCCGCGAACACACCCCTCCCAACCTCTGTAGCGGGGACAGGATTTGAACCTGCGACCTCTGGGTTATGAGCCCAGCGAGCTACCGAGCTGCTCCACCCCGCGTCGTGGCACCTACCTTACGCCCTCGTTTCGCGGGGGTGCAAAGCAGGTGCCGTTCGCGTTACCGACGTCACCCTCCGGGCTGGGTGCTGGGCGGTGTCGTGCTGGTTCCGGGGGCCGCGGTTTTGGCTGCTTCGTAGGCCTTGGCTGCCGCGTCGAGGGCGGCCAGGGCGGCGCCTTGGTCGGTGAAGTTGCCGGATTGCTGGGCGGCTTTGAGCTTGGCGATGGCGGACTGGATGTCGGCGACGGCCCGGTCGAGGGCCGCGTTGCCGCCGCCGCTGTTGGGCGGTGGTGTGGTGGGGCTGGTGGGTGTCGTCGGTGTTGTCGGCTGCCCGGATTGGGGTGGGGTGGTGGTGGCTTCGCCGGTGCCGGCGCCGAAGACCTGGTCGAGGGCTTCCTGGAGGGTGGCTCCGTAGCCGACCTTGGGGCCGTAGGAGACGAGGACGCGGGCCAGCTGCGGGTAGCTGTTCTGGTTGCGCTGCCGGATGTAGACGGGTTCGACGTAGAGGAAGCCGTCGGCGACCGGGAGGGTGATCAGGTTGCCGTAGATGGGGGTGACGTTGGGGTTGTTGAAGAGGGTGCGGTCCTGGGCGACGCGGGAGTCGCTCTGGAACCGGTTCTGGACTTGGACCGGGCCGTCGACCTGGGTGGCTCCGGTGGCCGCGCTGGGTAGCTGGAGCACGCGGATCTTGCCGTAGTCGGCCGGGTCGGAGGACACCGACATCCAGGACGCGAGGTATTGGCGCTGGAGGCCGGTCAGTGAGCTGGTCAGCTGGAACGTCGGCTTGGCCTGGCCGGGGGTGTCGGCGAGGACGTAGTAGCCGGGCTGGTTGGCCGCGCCGGCCGCGGCCGGGTTCGAGCCGCCTTCGGCGGTCGGGTCCTGCGGGACGCTCCAGAAGGCCTGCTGCGAGTAGAACTCCTGCGGGTTGCTGACGTGGTAGCGCGAGAGCAGTTCCCGCTGGATCTTGAAGAGGTCCTCGGGGTAGCGGAAGTGGGCTCGCAGGTCCGGGGAGATCTCGGAGCTGGGCTTCACGAGGCCGGGGAAGACCTTCTCCCAGGCGTTGAGGACCGGTTCCTTGTCGTCGATCGAGTACAGCGTCACGCTGCCGTTGAAGGCGTCGACGGTGGCCTTGACCGAGTTGCGGATGTAGTTGATGGAGCTGTTGGCCTGGCGGGCGACGCCGTTGAGGGAGTCGTTGGTGGCCGCGCCGAGCTGGGTCTGCTGGGCGTACGGGAAGTTGTTGAGCGTGGTGTAGCCGTCGATGATCCATTGGATCTTGCCGTCGACGACGGCCGGGTACGGGTCGCCGTCGAGGGTCAGCCACGGCGCGACCTTGCTGACGCGGTCGCGCGGGTCGCGGTTGTACATGATCTTGGAGTTGTCGCCGATGGCGTCGGAGAACAGGATGTTCCGTTCGCCGTACTCGGCGGCGAAGGCGAGGCGGTTGAACCAGTTGTCGATCGGGACGCCGCCGCTGCCCGTGTACTTGTAGCGGTCCGTGGCGGTGTCGTACTCGCCGGGCGCGTTGCCGGTGGTGCCGCCGACGATGGCGTAGTCGGATTCCGCGGCGGACAGCTCACCGTAGTAGATGCGGGGTTCCTTGACCTCGATGCCGGGCTGGCCGGTCGCGGGTGCGCCGGCGCCCGCCGGGTTCTGCGTGTCACTGGTCGTGGCGATCGGGTAGCCGCCGTCGGAGTTGGCGTCCTTGACCGCGCGGTCGATCGTGTTGGCGGGCGCGACGACGAAGCCGTTGCCGTGGGTGTAGACGAGGTGCTTGTTGATCCAGCTGGTCTGGTTGCCGGTGAGGCCCTCGGTCTTGATCTCCTTGGCGGCGACGATGTAGTCCTGCGTCACGCCGCCGACGGTGTAGCGGTCGATGTCCAGCTTGGCCGGGAAGCCGTAGAAGTTCTCGCGGCCGACGCGCTGGGTGAAGGTGTCGGAGAGGATGTTCGGGTCGAGCAGCCGGATGTTCGACATCGTCCCGTTGTCGCTCTTGATCTGGTCCGGGGTGGCGTCCGACTTGCCGGTGTAGGGCTGGTACTGGACGTCGGTGAGGCCGTAGGCGCGGCGGGTGGCGTCCATGTTGCGCTGGATGGACGTCGCTTCCTTCTCGTTCGCGTTCGGCTTGACCGAGAACTGGTCGAGGATGGCGGGCCAGGCGACGCCGACGAGGATGCCGGACAGGATGAGCAGCACCAGGGCGATGGCCGGGAGCTGCAGGTTGCGCAGGAAGGCCCCGGCGAAGAACGCGACCGCGCAGATCGCCGAGATGCACAGCAGGATCAGCTTCGCGGGCAGCACCGCGTTGAGGTCGGTGTAGGTGGCGCCGACGAACAGCGGCATGCCGCGGTCGGACAGCAGCAGGTTGTACCGGTCGAAGAAGTACTCGACCGCCTTCAGCAGCACGAAGAGCCCGACGGTGATGGCGAGCTGCGCGCGGGTCGGGCCGGCGAGCTGGCCGCCCTTGCCGGCCAGCCGGATGCCGCCGAAGACGTAGTGGGAGATCAGCGCGCCGAAGAAGGAGATGACGACGGTGATGAACAGCCAGCCGAGCAGCCAGTTGATGAACGGCAGGTCGAAGGCGTAGAAGCCGACGTCGTTGCCGAACTCGGGGTCGGTCTGGCCGAACGAGGTGCCGTTGAGGAACAGCTGCACGACCTGCCAGTCGCCCTGGGCGGACAGGCCGGCGATGAGGCCGGTCAGCACCGGGATGCCGACGCCGAAGAGGCGGATCCGGGCGACGATCGCCGAGCGGTAGCGCGCCAGCGGGTCGTCGGCGCCGGAGATCGGCACGAACACCGGGCGCGTCCGGTAGGCGATCATCAGGCTGATCGCCAGCGCTCCGCCGACGAGCAGGCCGACGGCGAAGAACAGGATGATCCGGGTCACCACCTGGGTGGTGAACACGCCGCGCGCGCCGACTTCGCCGAACCACAGCCAATCGACGTACGTGTCGAGGAGGCGGGCCCCGAGCAACAGCGCCAGCACGATCACCGCGGCGATGATGAGGAGGATCCGGCTCCGCCGGGACAGCTTCGGCAGGCTCACCGGGGGCCGAGTCGCCACGGCACACGCTCCTGTCTTCGTCAACACTTGAGCAGGGGCGCGTGCGCCCCCTGATTCCCTAACTCTACGGATGCCCGGTGAAGTTCCCGGGACCCGCCCAAACCGGACTCGCGACGTCGTGGCCCCGGCCGACCTGACACGATGTGCGCATGGCAGCGAACGAAGCGCGGCAGGCCGGCGTGTCCGCGCTCGCCCGTGAGATCGAGGAGTTCATGGCGGCGGGTGGCTGGGACCAGCCGCCGCAGCTGTTCGCGCTGGTGCCGACGGCGGCACTGCTGGACGAGCAGCCGGAGCTGGCCGGGCAGCTCGACCGGGCGAACCCGCTGACGCCGGTCGCCCAGGAGGCGCTGCCCGAGGGCGACCTGGCCGAGGCGCTGGGCCGGATCGCGTGGCCGGATCTGGTCATCGGCTGCGCGCTGGCCCAGGAGATCATCGTGCTGCCGCCGGGCTCGGAGTCGGAGCTGCCGGACGTCGCCGAGGCGGACGCCGAGAGCCTCCGCCGCGCGGCCGCCGACCACCCGCAGCGCACCGAGGCCCGCCTGGTCGCGGCCGTCGTGCGCGACGGGGAAGGCGCCTGCGTGATGCGGCTGCGCGGGATCGGCACGGCCGACGGCACCGACGAGACGGTGGACGAGATCGTGGAAAGCCCCGAGCTGGCGCCGAACCTGATCGAAGCGCTGAAGGCCACGCTGCTGCCCTAGCAGGACGCCGTCGGCCGTCCCGCCTTCAGGTTGGCCAGCTGGGCGAGCGCGTCGTCCAGTGTGGACACCTTGATGAGGTTGAGGCCGGCGGGCGCGGTGCTCTTGGCCTCGGGGCAGTTGTGCGCGGGCACCAGGAAGTCGGTGGCGCCGGCTTCGCGGGCGCCGACGACCTTGAACGAGATCCCCCCGATCGGGTCGACCTCGCCGGTCTCGGTGATCTCGCCGGTGCCGGCGATGTGCCGCCCGTCCGCGAGGTCGCCGGGCTGCAGCCGGTCGATGATGGCGAGGGTGAACATCAGCCCGGCCGACGGGCCGCCGACGTCCTGCAGGGAGATGTTGACGGTGAAAGGCGCGTCGGCGCGGTCGACCGCGGTGAGGCCGATGAAGCCCTCCTTGCGGTCGGGGCGCGCGGCGAGGGTGAGCGGCACGGTGCGCTCGGGCTGGCCGTCCGACTGGAAGGTGATCTGGACGGTCTGGCCGGGCAGGGTGCCGGTGAGCGCGGCCCGCACGTCGGCGGCCTCGACGATCTTCTTGCCGTTGACGGTGATCAGCTTGTCGCCGGGCGAGAGCACGTGGTCGGCCGGGCTGCCGGAGACGATCTGCTTCGCCAGCACCTTGATCGGGTAGCCCAGCTTGCGCAGGGCGGCGACCTGGGCGTTCGTCTGCGAGTCCTGCAGCTGCTGGATGTTCTCCTGCTTGACCTGCTCGTTCGTCTCGCCCGGCTTGAAGTACTCCTCGCGCGGGGCCAGCGCGTACCGGCCGCTCGCCCAGAAGCCGAGGCCCTGGAAGAGGGTGACGCCGTCGTGCAGGGAGACGGTCGTCATCCGCAGCTCGCCGGTGGTCGGGTGGGTCTCGTGCCCGGTGACCTGGATGACCGGGTTGCCCGCCGCGTCGCGACCCAGCGTGTCGTAGGTCGGGCCGGGGCTGATGGCCACGAACGGCACCGGGACGACCGAGCCGAGCACCACGAAGATCAGGAACAGCGAGCCGCTGACCACGAGCGTCCAGCCACGGCGGGTCATCCGGCGGGCCTCGCCGGCCGGCTCCGGCGCCGGTTCCGGGGCGCTCTTCGCGGGGGCGGTCTCCTCGGAGGACTTGGTCACGACCGACAGCGTACGGTGACCGCGTTCGCTTCCCGGTGAAGGCCACGGTTGACGCGCTCGACGACCCTCGACCCGCGTACGGTGGACACATGAGCAAACCCCCGTTCGGCTTCGGACCTTCCGATCCCGACAAACGAGGTGAGAACGACCCCTCGGAAGGCGGGCAGCAGTCCGGCGCCGAGGCCTTCAACCAGCTCGGGCAGATGCTGAGCCAGCTGGGCCAGATGCTCAGCCAGGCCGGCAGCTCAAGCGGGCCGGTCAACTACGACCTCGCCAAGCAGATCGCCCTGCAGACCCTCGGCAGCGAGGGCAACACCGGAGAGAGCAAGCTCGGCTTCCGCGGTGGTGACGACGCGAACGCGGCGGTCCGCGACGCGGCCCACCTGGCCGAGCTCTGGCTCGACGCGGCGACGGTGTACCCGGCCGGCGCGACGTCGACGGTCGCCTGGTCGCCGCGCTCCTGGGTGGAGAAGACGCTCCCGACGTGGCAGCGGCTGTGCGACCCGGTGGCCCAGCAGGTCTCGGGCGCCTGGATGCAGGCGCTGCCGGAGGAGGCCAAGCAGGCCGCGGGCCCGCTGCTCCAGATGATGGGGCAGATGGGCGGCATGGCCTTCGGCTCCCAGCTCGGCAACGCACTGGCCCAGCTCGCGTCGGAGATGCTGACCTCGACGGAGATCGGCCTCCCCCTGGCCCCGGCCGGCACCTCGGCCCTGCTCCCGGCGAACATCGAGAAGTTCGCCGAGGGCCTCGAGCTGCCGAACAGCGAGATCCTGGTCTTCCTGGCGGCCCGCGAGGCGGCCCACCAGCGCCTGTTCACCCACGTCCCGTGGTTGAGGCAGCGCCTGCTGGCGACGGTCGAGGAGTTCGCCCACGGCATTTCGGTGGACACGTCGGCCCTGGAGTCCCTGGCCGGCCGCATCGACCCGGCGAACCCGGCGAGCATCGAAGAGGCGATGTCTTCGGGGCTGCTGGAGCCCCAGACGACGGAGGAGCAGAAGGCGGCCCTTCGTCGCCTGGAGACGCTCCTGGCCCTGGTCGAGGGCTGGGTGGACGTGGTGGTGGCCGAAGCGGTGGGCGACCGCCTCCCGGGAGCGGACGCACTGCGCGAGACGCTGCGCCGCCGCCGCGCAACGGGCGGCCCGGCCGAGCAGACGTTCGCCACCCTGGTCGGCTTGGAGCTGCGCCCCCGCCGCATGAGGGACGCATCCAATTTGTGGAGCCTGGTGGGCGACCGCCACGGCACGGAGAAGCGCGACAGCCTCTGGTCCCACCCGGACCTGATGCCGACGGCCGAGGACCTCGACGAGCCGCTCGACTTCGCGGACCGAGTGGGTTCGGCAGGCTCGATCGACGACCTCGACCCGATCGCCGAGCTGGAGCGCACGGAGCAGGCAGAGCGTTCGGAGCGCGAGAAGAAGGACGAACCCCCGTCGGAAGAGGACGGCAAGCAGTCCTGAGCTGAGCTGCTGAGTCTCGGAGCTGCTAAGCCTCGGACCTTCGGAGCCTCGGAAGGCCGGTGCCCCTCCCCACTGCGGTGGGCGGGGCACCGGCTTTCTGCTGTCCAGGCCCCGCGCCGCCGACCATCAACGACCTCCCGCCACACCTCTCCCC
>NZ_MUMI01000608.1 GCF_002155975.1 Amycolatopsis kentuckyensis | reverse complement strand
CCGGCGTGCGGCCGCCGGGGCCGGCTCACCCAGAAGTCCTTGACGGTCTCCTCGAAGCCGTTCAGGACCCCCGGCTTCTCACTCGCACCACTCATACCGAGAAGCATGCGTCACCCACGGCGGCGGGACATCCGGGATGGTCCCTGAGGTTTCCCGGCCTGCGGCCGTCCGACGGATCAGGGGTTTCCCGGATGGAACCACCCCTCGGTGCGTGTGACCATGGACGGCGTGCAGGAGTCCCTCGACCACGTCACCGCCGAGCAGGCGATCACGACCACCGAGCCGGTCGCGCCCAAGATGTTCCGGCGCCGGTCCGGGCGGGCCATCGCCGGGGTCGCCGGGGGGCTCGCCGATCACCTCGGCGTGCCGGTCCTCTGGGTGCGGACGGCGTTCGCGTTGCTCGCCGCGCTCAACGGCGCCGGGCTGCTCGCCTACGGCCTCCTCTGGGTGTTCGTCCAGCAGCAGTCCGAAGAAGCCGCGGAGGTGCCGAAGCCGAAGGAGCGCCAGCAGGCGTTCGGCCTGATCGCGCTGGGTGTCGGCCTCGCCGTCGCCAGCGGGACGCTCACCGGGTTCATCAGCGGCTGGGTCGCCGTGCCGCTCGCCGTCGCCATGATCGGTCTCGCGGTCGTCTGGCGGGAGGCCGACGAGTCGCAGCGCCGGCGCTGGCGGGTCGGCGCCAAGGACGGCTTCGCGGGTGCGTTCCTCGGCGGGGGCGGCTGGTCGGCCGCCATCCGGATCGTCGCCGGCGTCGCGCTGGTGATCACCGGCATCACCGTCGTCGTGCTGCGCAGCGGCACCCTCGACCAGGTCCAGTTCGCGCTGATCGCGGTCCTCGCGACGCTGATCGGGGTCGCCGTGCTGACCGTGCCGTTCTGGCTGCGGCTCGTCCGGGACCTTTCCGACGAGCGCAAGGCCCGCATCCGCACCGACGAACGCGCCGAGATCGCCGCCCACCTGCACGACTCCGTGCTGCAGACGCTCGCGCTGATCCAGAAGCAGAGCGAGCAGCCGCGCGAGGTCGCGCGGCTGGCCCGCAGCCAGGAGCGTGAGCTGCGCGGCTGGCTCTACGGCCCCAACGGTTACGGCAAGCCGGCCGAGAACGTCGAGGAAGCGACCGGCCAGCTGTCCGAAGCGCTCGCGACGGCGTGCGGCGAGGTCGAGGACACCTTCGCGATCTCGGTCGGCCAGGTCGTCGTCGGCGACGCCGAGCTGGACGAGTCCCTGGTCGCGCTGGTCCAGGCCGCGCGCGAAGCGATCGTCAACGCGGCCAAGCACGCGGGCGTCGACGAGGTCAGCGTCTACGCCGAGGTCGAGCCGACGTCGGTGACGGTGTTCGTCCGCGACCGCGGCAAGGGCTTCGACCCCGACCTCGTCCCGGACGACCGCCACGGCCTCGCCGACTCGGTCCGCGGCCGGATGACCCGCCACGGCGGCACGTGCAAGGTCCGGACGGCGCCGGGCGAGGGCACCGAGGTGCAGCTCGCCATGCCGGTGAAAGCGGGCAAGGGAGCGGCGTGAGGCGGCTATGCTCGACGACGTGACGGACAACCAGCGTGAACCGGTCAAGGTGTTCCTCGTCGACGACCACGCGGACCTCGTCGGTGATCGAGTCGAGCTCGGTGCGGACCCCCGCGCGGAACAGCGCGTGGTCGTCGACGAGGAACACCTTGACCGGTTCACGCTGGTTGTCCGTCACGTCGTCGAGCATAGCCGCCTCACGCCGCTCCCTTGCCC
>NZ_MUMI01000607.1:14465-14746 GCF_002155975.1 Amycolatopsis kentuckyensis | reverse complement strand
GTTCGAGGGTCAGACAATTTCCAGCGTTTCGACCGCTCATCCGTTCGAGTGAATCCGCAAAGATGCAGGTCAGAGCTGTGCTTGGGCACGTGTGACGCAAGATGTTGCTGAGACACGCCACTGCGCCGAAGGGGTGGCGCACCCGACACGAGACGATCCCGACAGACCGGTCACCTGTGCGGATCTTGCTTAGCCGGTGATCGGTTGTCAGGCTCTCCGTCAAGCGGCAACACGATCAAGGTGAGGCGGGGGGTGTATGGAATTCCACGTGCTCGGCCCGG
>NZ_MUMI01000607.1:0-14438 GCF_002155975.1 Amycolatopsis kentuckyensis | reverse complement strand
ACCAGGCCCGCGCCGCCGTCTACACCTACGTCTCCGCCCTGCGCCGTGCGCTGGCCGACGGCGGCGACCCCGAGGTCATCGCGCGCAGCGGCGGCGGGTACCGGCTGGCCGTCGACCTCGACCAGGTCGACCTGCACACCTTCGTCCGGGAGGCGTCCGCGGGCCGTCGTGCCAAGGCGGCCGGCGAACCCGGCCGGGCCATCGCCCACCTCCGGCAGGCGCTCGCGGTGTGGCGGGGGAGCGCGCTCGGCGGGACGCAGGGCCTGTGGGCCGACAATGAACGCGCCCGGCTGGAGGAACTGCGGATCGCGGCGCTGGAGGACCGCGTCGACGTCGAGCTGGAGACCGGCGAAGGCGAATCGCTGGTCTCGGAGCTGACGTCGGCCGTCGCCGAGCACCCGCTGCGCGAGCGCCTGCGTGCCCAGCTCATGCTCGCCCTGCACCAGAGCGGCCGCCGGGGCGACGCGCTCGCCTGCTACCAGGACGGGCGGAAGACGCTGCGCGCCGAGCTCGGCCTGGAGCCCGGCCCGGTGCTGCTCGCGGCCCACGAGCGCGTCCTGCGTGACGAACACGAGGCGCCGGCGTCGCGACCGGGAAGCGACCTGCGGGTCCCGGTGCCGAGCCAGCTCCCGTTCGACATCGCCGACTTCACCGGCCGCGGGCACGAAGTGGCGGAGCTGACGCGGTGGTTGTCCGACGCCGAGGCCACCGGCTCGCGGCTGTGCGCGGTCTACGGCAAGCCCGGCGCGGGCAAGAGCACGGTCGCCGCGCACGTCGCGCACCGCGTCCGGGAGCAGTTCCCCGACGGCCAGCTCTACGCCTCGTTGCGCGGGGTGCAGGCCGTCCGCGCCGATCCGGCCGAGGTGCTGGCGGGTTTCCTGCGCGCGCTGGGCGTGGCGGAGGCGGACATCCCCGCGCGCGCCGAGGAACGCGCCCAGCTCTACCGCACGCTGCTCGCCGACCGGCGCATCCTCGTGGTGCTCGACGACGCGTCCGACGAACGGCAGGTGCGCCCGCTGCTGCCCGGCGGCCACACCTGCGCGGCGCTGGTGACCAGCCGGGAACGCCTCGGCGCGCTCGGCGGCGCCGCCCACCTGCACCTGCCCGTGCTGGACGAAGCGGAAGCACTGGACCTCCTGGGCCGGGTCATCGGCGACGCCAGGGTGGCGGAACAGCCCGAAGCCGCCCGCGAGCTGGTGCGCCTGTGCGGCAACCTGCCGCTGGCCGTGCGGATCGCCGGCGCGCGCCTCGCCGCCCGGCCGCAGTGGAAGGTCGGCAGGCTCACCGAGCGCCTCCGCGTGCAGCACCGGATCCTGCAGGAGCTCACCCTCGGCGACCTCGAGGTGCGCGGCAGTTTCGCGCTCAGCTACGACGGCCTGGACGACCGCGAACGGACCGCGTTGCGCCGGCTCGGCCTCCTCGACGTCTCCTCGTTCGGGGCGTGGGTGGTGGCGCCCCTGCTCGGCTGCGACGGCCACGAAGCGGAGGAAGTGGTCGAGCGGCTCGTCGATGCCCAGCTGCTCGACGTGTCCATTGTGGACGACAACGGCGGCGCCCTGCGCTACCAGATCCACGACCTGACGCGCGCCTTCGCCCGGGAACGCGGCGAGGCGGAGGAGACCGCGGACGAGGTCAAGGCGTCGGCCGAGCGGGCCGCCGAGTGCTGGCTCGGGCTGGTCGAGCTCGTGGGCCGCCGGGCTCCGCACGCTCCCGCCGAAGGCAGCGCGCTGGCGCGGTACCTGGCGCCGGCACAGATCGACGAGATCCTCATCGACCCGGAGGCGTGGTTCGACGCGGAGCAGACCGGCCTGGTCGGCGTGGTCGAGCGGGTCAGCGGGCTGGACCTCACCGACGTCGCCACCCGGCTGGCGGCGGCGTTGTGCTCGTCGGTATTCGCCGTGCGCAACCTGTTCGGGCAGTGGTGGCGCACGCACAACGCCGCGCTCGCCGCCGCGCGCCGGACCGGCGACCGCACCGGCGAGGCACGGCTGCTGTCCGGGCTGGGCTGGCTGCGGTACGAACAGGACCGCTTCGACGAGTCGATCGCCTACCACGAGCAGGCCCTCGCCGCGTACGAGCTGGACGGCGACCGCCGCGGGGAGGCGATGAGCCGGCTCGACCTCAGCGTCGTGCAGTGCGAGTACGGCCAGTTCGCGCAGGCCCGGCACTCGCTCGACCTCGCCCTGCCCGCGCTGCGGGAGCTGGGCGAGAAGCAGGCCGAGATCCAGGCGCTCCACGGGCTCGGCCGCGTCCTCACCGAACAGGGCGAACTCGACGAGGCCTTGGTCGCCGCCGAACTCGCCGTGGCGGGGTACGCGACGACGGGCGACGGGAGCAGTCACGCGCTCGCCCTGCGTTCGGTGGGCCTCGTCCACCGCGCCGCCGGACGGCTCACCGAGGCGGCCCGGTGCAGCCAGGAGGCGGTGGACCTGCTGCGCGCCGCCGACGACCCGCTGATGTCCGCCTACGCCGTGCAGTCGCTCGCCAAGGTCCGCATTCGCCAGGGCCGCGGCGAGGAGGTGCGCGAGGCGGTGCTCGGCTGCCTCGCCACCTGCCACGAGATGCAGGACGGCTTCGGCCAGGGCCTGATGTTGCGCACCTTGGGCGAACTGGAGCTCGCCGCCGGGCGGTTCGTCGACGCGCGTGCCCACCTCGAGCGGTCGGTCCAGTGGTGGGACGCGCTGATGCTCCCGGTGTGGCGGGCGCGCGCCCTGCGCGACCTCGCCACGACGCTCGACGCCCTCGGCGAGGCCGCGGGCGCCGAAGCGGCGTGGACGGAGGCCGCGGGCATCTTCCGGCTGCACGGCAGCCGGGAGGCGCGGGAGCCCCGGCCGGTGGTCCGGCTCTCGAACCCGGCTGAAAGTTCTCCTTCCGTCCGACGCTGATCGGGACGTTTCCGCTGGTCGACGCCTCAAAAAAGGCTTTCAGGTTTCTTTGATCCCGGCGGGAGAAGCTTCTTCCCGTCCCGAGGAGGGCGCAGGGGGTCGCAACTACAGCGCCCCTCGGGACCTGCGGATCTTTCCCGAGGTGAAGAAGGGAACAACCATGTCCACGCTCAAGAAGACGCTGGGCCGGGCCGCCACCGCGGCGCTCGTCGCGGGGCTCGCCGTCGCCGGCCTGCAGGCGACCGCGTCCGCCGGGGACCTCCCGCCGGGTGCGAACCGCATCGGTGTGCTGGCCGGCGGCAAGCTGCTCGTGAAGGAAGGCAACCTCTACGCCTCCTGGGTCGAGGAGATGACCGGGGTGCAGAAGTTCGAGATCTCGGGCGACCGGATCGGCGTGCTGACCGCGGACTCGAAGGTCTTCGTCAAAGAGGGCAACCTGTGGACGGACTGGGTGGAAGAAGCGGGCAACGTCCGCGACTTCCGGCTCGCCGGCAACCGGATCGGCGTGGTGCGCAACGACGGCACCGCCGCGGTCAAGGACGGCACCCTGAGCGCGACCTGGGTGGAGCAGACCAGCGGCGTCAAGGACCTGGAACTGACCCCGGACCGGGTCGGCGTGGTGTTCGAGAACGGCCTGGCGACGGTCAAGGAAGGCAACCTCTACTCGCCGTGGGTGGACCAGCTGGGCTCGGTCGCCGACCTCGAGCTCTCCGCCGACCGGATCGGTGTCCTGCGCACCGACGGCACCGTGGCCGTCAAGGAGTCCAACCTCTGGTCCAACTGGGTCGAAGAGGTTTCCGGCGTCAAGCAGCTCGAGTTGTCCGGCAGCCGCATCGGTGTCGTGCTCGACAACGGGCTCGCGACGGTCAAGGAAGGCAACCTCTACGCCTCCTGGGTGAACCAGCTCCCCGGCGCCGCCGCCCTGCAGATCGCCGGTGACCGCATCGGCGTGCTGCGCACCGACGGGAGCGTCACCGTCAAGGACGGCGGCCTCTACGGGACGTGGGTCGAGCAGACCAACGGCATCCAGCAGCTGGCGCTCGCCGCCGCCGGCGCCACCTCGACCGGTGGCCAGGTCTCGCCGGCCGACATCACCGCCGTCTACGGCTCGACCTACGCCACCGACACGGTCGCGGCCGGGCTGCCGAGCCTCAACGCCGAGATGGCCGCCGGCGGCATCACCACGCCGAGCCGCAAGGCCGCGCTGCTCGCCACGCTCAAGCACGAGAGCGGTTTCCGCTACAACGCCGGTGAAGCGGGCAACGCCGACGTGTACCGCGGCCGCGGGTTCATCCAGCTGACCAACGACTTCAACTACCGGTCCGCCGGCGACGCGCTCGGCCACGACTTCCTGAACCACCCCGGCGACGCCGCCACGCTCGACTGGAGCGCCAAGATCGCCCGCTGGTACTGGACCTCCCACAACATCAACGCCGCCGCCGACAACTACGACATGGGCGCGGTGGGCCGCGCGATCGGCTACTCCTACGCCCTCGACCCGACCGAGTCGCTCAACCGCTGCGCCGACTACAAGAAGGCGCTCGCCTACTTCAACGGCGGCTCGCTGCCCGTCGCCGACGGCGCCATCACCTGCACCCGCTGATCTCCGGTGCCTCCGAAGGAGAACCTCATGTCGCTCAAGCGAGTCACCACGACCGTCCTCGCCGCCGCCGTCCTCGCCCTGCTGGGCGCCGTCCCCGCCGGCGCGGATTCGCGGACCGACGTCCGCGACCTCGCCGCCGCCAACCTGCACAAGCAGACCTGCAGCACGAACAGCCTCGGCGGCGTCGGGTTCATGGACAGCTGCCGGATGCAGTGGGCCTGGTGCGCCGACTTCGTCAGATGGGTGTGGGGCAACCGGAACCTCAACACCGACCGGCTGACCGCCGCCGCGGGCAGCTTCTACCTGTACGGCCAGCAGAAGGGCACGCTGCACACCGATCCCGGGTACGTCCCGCAGGTGGGGGACGCGGTCGTCTTCCGGTACCAGGGCAACGGCTACGCCGAGCACGTCGCGATGGTCGACACGGTGAACGCCGACGGCACCATCCGCACGATCAACGGCAACTGGGGCAACGGCGGCCCCGGCAGCACCAGCGTCGAGTACTTCACCGGGCCCGGCCGGGTCGGCCAGTCCATCGCCGGCCAGCCGATCTCCGCGTTCGTCAGCCCGGTCGGCCTGACCGACCCGGCGAAGCCCGTCACCCCGCGCCTGGGCGTGCGGTTCAACGACAGTTCGGTGCAGGTGAAGGAAGGCAACCTCTACGCCGGCTGGACCGCGGTGCACGGTGGCGGCATCGCCAAGTCCGAAGTGCACGGTGACATGGTCGGCGTGCTCACCGGCAGCGGCGACCTCTACGTCAAGCAGGGCAACCTGTACCAGGAATGGTTCCTGCAGGCCGACAACGTCAAGGACTTCGCGCTCGAGTCTTCGACCGGCCGCATCGCCGTCCTGCGCACCGACGGCACGGTCGCCGTCAAGGCGGGCGGCCTGCAGGGCGGCTGGGTCGAGGAAACGAGCAACGCCAAGGAAGTCGAGCTCTCGGGCGACTACATCGCGGTGGTGGACAACAACGGCATGGTGTACGCCAAGCAGGGCAACCTGTACGCGGGCTGGGTCGACGAGCTGCCCGGTGCGGCCGACGTCGAACTGGACGCGAGCACCGGCCGCATCGCGGTCGTCCGCACCGACGGTTCGCTGACGGTCAAGGAAGGCGGCCTGTACGGCTCCTGGGTCGAGCAGACGTCGGGGGTGCAGCAGGTCGACCTGTCCGGCGACTACCTGGGTGTGGTGTTCACCAGCGGGCTGGCGTCGGTCAAGCAGGGCAACCTGTACGCGGGCTGGATCGACCAGCTCGCGAACACCGCGAAGATCGAGGTCGACGCCCCGACCGGCCGGGTCGGCGCGCTGCGCACGGACGGTTCCTTGACGGTCAAGGAAGGCGGCCCGTACGGCACCTGGGTCGAGCAGACCGGCGGGGCCGGGGACTTCCAGCTGACGAACTACTGATTGCCGGGGGTAGGGGTGAGGGCCACGTCGAGGGGGCGTGGCCCTCACCCTTGTGCCGGTGCGGGTTTTCACCGCTCGCTCGCAGTCCGGCGGGTGGCCGGCCGGTTGCGCAGCCGGACCGCCACGAACAGGCCGATCGCCACAGCCACCGCCGCCAGCACGGCGTACTGGAACACCGCCGCGTAGCGGTCGACCAGCGACCAGCTCTCGCCGAGCAGATAACCCGCGACGACGAACGCCGTGTTCCACAGCAGGCTCCCCGCCGTGGTCAGCACCAGGAAACGGCCGAATCCCATGCGCTCGACACCGGCCGGCAGGGAGATCAGGCTGCGGAAGATCGGCACCATCCGCCCGAGGAACACCGCCTTGCCGCCGTGGCGGGCGAACCACGCTTCCGTGCGGTCGAAGTCCTTCACCGTCATCAGCGGGATGCGGCTCACCAGCGCGCGGGTGCGGTCGCGGCCGAGCAGCGCGCCCAGCCAGTAGACGAGCACCGCGCCGGCCAGGGACCCCAGCGTCGTCCAGAACAGGGCGCCGAGGAGGGTGAAAGCGCCCCGGCTGGCGGAAAACCCGGCGAGTGGGAGCACCAGCTCGCTCGGGATGGGCGGGAACAGGTTGTCGAGGCCGACGATGATCGCGGCGCCGGGCCCGCCGAGCGCGTCGATGAGCCCGACGGCCCAGCCGGCCAGCCCGGTCATCGGCTCGGCGGGGGCGGTGGTGAGCAGGATGTCCATGGCCCCGAATCTAGGAATCCGGGCCGGTCAGGACATTGCAGAACACCACCCGGAAGATTACGGAAAACCGCAATACCGACCGGCCGCCGCCTGGCTAGCCTGGATCGCGTGATCACTTCAGCTGCGCGCACCTCGGCGGGCGTCGGGATCGGCGGGCTCACCGGGCTCGCCGAGGTCCTGTACGTCGTCCTGAGTGCACCCCTGCTCGTCGTTCCCGCGACGCGCCGGGCCGTGCTGCGCGGCGCGTACCGGCTCGCCTGGTTCGAACGGTTCCGGTTGTGGCGGTTCCACGGGCAGGTCAACGCCCACGACTACGACGGTATCCGGGCTCTTCAATACCTGTCCTTGCGCTCGCTCGTCGGTTTGCTCGGTGTGGGCGTCTGGGTGTGTATCGGCGCCGGCGTGGCGACGGCGGTCGTCTACGCCAAGCAGCTGTTCGCCGGGCGCGCTCCCGGCGGCGAGGGTGCGGGAACCGTCCTCGGCTGGCTCCTGATCGCCGGGCTCGCCGCGATCGCGGCGTTCCTCTGCGGGCAGGGCATCTCCGGCGTCGTCACGCTGGACCGGAAGCTGGCCGATCGCTTCCTCACCCCGAGCTACCGGATCCTGCTCGAGCGCCGGATGTTCCACCTCGAGCACACCCGTGCGGAAGTCGTCGAGGCGGTGAACGACGAACGCCGTCGCATCGAACGCGCCTTGCACGACGGCGTGCAGCAACGGCTGGTCGCACTGGGCCTGCTGCTCGGCCGGGCGCGGCGCACGGGGGACGCCGATCTGGTCCGGCAGGCGCACGAGGCAGCGCAGACCGCTCTGCACGAACTGCGGGAGGTTTCCTGGCACGTGTACCCGATCGCGCTCGACGACGGTCTCGACACCGCTCTCGAATCCCTCGCCGAACGAGCGACCATCCCGGTCAAGGTGCGGTACCTCGCCCTCCTGCCCCCTTCGCTCGAGCTGGCGACCGTCATCTACTTCGTGGCGTCGGAATCCGTCACCAACGCGGCCAAGCACTCCGGCGCGACGGCCATCTCGATCGATGTCCGCCTCTGGGCCGGGAAGTACATCGTGGAGATCGTCGACGACGGCTCGGGTGGTGCCGAGCCCGCCGGTACCGGCGGGCTCGCCGGCCTGGCGCGGCGGGTGGCGGCGGCGGACGGGCAGTTCACCGTGCACAGCCCGGACGGCGGCCCGACGACGGTGCGGGCGGTGCTGCCGTGCGGGTGATCCTGGCGGAGGACTCGACGCTGCTGCGCGAAGGCCTGGTGCGGCTGCTGGCCGAGGAAGGCCACGACGTCGTCGCCGCGGTCGGCGACGGAAAAGCGCTCGTCGAGGCCACCGCGCAGGAGAAGCCCGACGTCGTCGTCACCGACGTGCGGATGCCGCCGACCCACACCGACGAGGGACTGCGCGCCGCCCTCGAGATCCGGGAGAAGTGGCCGGAAACCGGGGTGCTCGTCCTTTCCCAGTACGTCGAGAAGCGGTACGCCGCCCAGCTGATCGAGGGGGACGGCAGCCGCGTCGGCTACCTGCTCAAGGATCGCGTGGTCCAGGTCGGTGAGTTCCTCGACGCGCTGAAGCGGGTGGCCGAAGGCGGCGCGGCCTTCGACCCGGAGGTGGTGCGGCGGCTGGTGGCCCGGTCGTCCCACGAGATCGCGCTGGGCCGGCTGACCCAGCGGGAGCGGGACGTCCTGGAGAAGATGGCGCAGGGGCACACGAACACGAGCATCTCGCAACTGCTGTACATCTCGCAGAGCTCGGTCGAGAAGCACGCCAACGCGATCTTCGACAAGCTCGACCTGCCGCAGGCGGCGGGCTACAGCCGTCGGGTGCTCGCCGTCCTGCGTTACCTCGGCTCGTGAGCCGGCGGGGGTGGGTGATGGGGTCAGAGCGGCCGGAGCAGGTCGTCCGCGTCCACGATGTGGTACGCGTAGCCCTGCTCCGCCAGGAACCGCTGGCGGTGTGCCGCGTACTCCGTGTCCACCGTGTCGCGCGAAACGATCGAATAGAAGTGCGCCTGCCGCCCGTCGCCCTTGGGGCGCAGCAGCCGTCCCAGCCGCTGGGCCTCCTCCTGCCGGGACCCGAACGTGCCCGAGATCTGGATCGCCACCGAGGCCTCGGGCAGGTCGATCGAGAAGTTCGCCACCTTCGAGACCACCAGCGTCCGGATCTCGCCGCGGCGGAACTTGTCGAACAGCTCCTCGCGCTCCTTGTTGCGGGTGGCGCCCTGGATCACCGGGGCGTCGAGCTCGTCACCGAGCATTTCCAGCTGGTCGAGGTACGCGCCGATCACCAGGGTCGGCTCGCCCGCGTGCTTGGCCACGATCGACTTGATCACCGGGGTCTTCGTCAACGCCGTCGCCGCCAGCTTGTAGCGCTCGTCGGCCTCGGCCGTGGCGTACTCGAGGCGCTCCGCGTCGGTCAGCGTTACGCGGACCTCCGTGCACTCCGCCGGGGCGATCCAGCCCTGGGCCTCGATGTCGCGCCACGGCACGTCGTAGCGCTTGGGCCCGATCAGCGAGAAGACGTCGCCCTCGCGGCCGTCCTCGCGGACCAGCGTGGCGGTCAGGCCGAGGCGGCGGCGGGACTGCAGGTCCGCCGTCATCCGGAACACCGGTGCCGGGAGCAGGTGGACCTCGTCGTAGACGACCAGGCCCCAGTCGCGGGAGTCGAACAGCTCCAGGTGCCGGTACTCGCCCTTGGTCTTGCGGGTGATCACCTGGTAGGTGGCGATGGTGACCGGCCGGATCTCCTTCTTCTCGCCGGAGTACTCGCCGATCTCCTCCTCGGTCAGCGACGTCCGCGCGATCAGCTCGCGCTTCCACTGCCGGCCGGCCACCGTGTTCGTGACCAGGATCAGCGTCGTCGCCTCGGCCTTGGCCATCGCCGCCGCGCCGACCATCGTCTTGCCCGCCCCGCAGGGCAGCACGACGACGCCCGAGCCGCCCGCCCAGAACGCCTCCGCCGCCTGGCGCTGGTAGTCGCGCAGGTGCCAGTCCGTCTCGTCCAGGGCGATCGGGTGGGCTTCGCCGTCGACGTACCCGGCCAGGTCCTCGGCCGGCCAGCCGACCTTCAGCAGCGCCTGCTTCAGCCGCCCGCGCTCGGACGGGTGCACGATGACGGTGTCCTCGTCGATCCGGGCGCCCAGCATCGGGCTGATCTTCTTGTTCCGGACGACCTCGGCCAGCACCGCGCGGTCGGTGGTCGACATCACGAGGCCGTGCGCCGGGTGGTTGGCGATCTGGAGCCGCCCGAACCGGCCCATGACGTCGACGACGTCGATCAGCAGCGGCTGCGGCACCGGGAAGCGCGAGTACGTCGTCAGCGCGTCGACGACCTGCTCGGCGTCGTGGCCGGCGGCGCGCGCGTTCCACAAGGCCAGGGGCGTGATGCGGTAGGTGTGGACGTGCTCGGGCGCCCGTTCGAGCTCGGCGAACGGCGCGATCGCGATCCGCGCGTCATCGGCCTGGGGGTGGTCGACCTCCAGGAGCACGGTCTTGTCGGACTGGACGATCAGCGGGCCATCAGTCACAACTACTGTTATACGTGCCTCGCTCCGGCCCGCTCCTCTCGCGGGTCCGCCGGTGGGTCGAGGTGCCGAGGGGATCACTGGAGGGCACGTTGACCACACCGCCGTTCGACGACAACCCGTTCCGGTCGCCGGGCTACCCGCAGCCCGCGCCGATGCCGCCGGTTCCGGGGCAGCAGCCGATACCGCACTGGTTCACCGTGAAGGTGCGGATCACGCTGGTCGCGTGCGTCGTCGCCGCGCTGGGCCTGGGCGCGCTGGGCGCGATGGGCATCTACTGGGCCGACCGCAGCGGGCCGCCGGGAGACGGCGACTGCCTGTACCTGACGCGCGAAGGGGCGGGCAAGCTCGCCTACCACCGCGTCGGCTGCAGCGAGAACACCGCGACGTACAAGGTCGAGAACTCCTACGGGTCCAGCGCCTGCGCGCGTGGCGACTACGTGCGGTTCCGCACCGGGTCCGGGTCCGGGTCCGGGTCCGGGTCCGGCAGGATGCTCTGCCTCGCCCTGAACGTCGAGGCCGGCGACTGCCTGCGCGACATCGAGGACGAGAGCACGATCGGCAAGGTGTCCTGCACCGACCCGGCGGCGCAGGAGCGCGTCGAGATCCTCTCCGGCTACGACCGCGACGACAAGTGCGAGGGCGCCGACGACGTGTTCACCTACGCCGGGCCGCCGGCCCGCACGGTGTGCCTGATCAAGACCGGGGAGAACATCTAGCCGATCGGGCTAGTACCCGGTCTGGTCGGGGAGCAGGCCCTGGACGTCGAGGCGGTTCGCCAGCAGGCCCGAGTTGTGCATCAGGTCGGCGACGCGCTGCAGCCGGATGCCGTTGAGCGACGCCGGGTACGAGCCGAGCGAAATCAGCGCGGCCGTCGTCGTGTCGATGTCGGAGAACTTCGGCAGCGCGTCACGCACGATCGCCGGGTCCGTCGCGCTCTGCTGGGCGGCGCCCAGCGCGGTGCGGAACGCCCGGAGCGTCCGGGGGTTGGCCTGCGCGAACGGCTTGGCCGCGACGTAGCCGGAGAGCGGGAAATCGAGCGTCGACCCGCGGGCGCCGTCGGCCAGGATGTGCGCGCCCAGGTCCTTCTCGGCGCGGGTGATGTACGGCTCGATCATCAGCGCGGCGTCCGCGTCGCCCGCCTGCAGGGACTGCGGCATCCGGTCGAACGGCACCGCGGTGAACTTGATCTTCGCCTCGTCGACGCCCGCGGTGCCCAGCACCGAGCGCGCGACGAGGGCGCCGACGTCGTCGAGCATGTTCACCGCGATCTTCGGGGACCTCTTCGCCGTCGGCACCGTGTAGTCCGAGTCCGGCAAGGTCACCAGGGCCATCGTGTTGGGGCCGGCTGTGTAGGCCTCGCCCTGCAGCTGCAACGCCGTCCCGCCGGCCGCGGCGCGGAACATCGCGATGTCGGAGGCGAAGGTGACGTCGAGGTCGCCGGCGGCCAGCTTCGCGAGCCCGTCGTCCGCGCCGAGTTCGACGAGCTGCACGTTCAGCCCGGCGGAACCGAACTTCCCGGCCGCGACGGCGATCCGCAGCGGGGCCGTGTCGATGGCGTTGCCCACACCGACGCGCAGGGTGGTCCGCTCCAGCGGCGGCGGGGGCGCGGGGGTGCCGGAAGAGAACACGCTGCATCCTGCGGTCGCCAGAAGCGCCGCTACCAGCGGAATCAGCCGTCCGCGTCTGTTCATGACCCTTCACCTACCGCGAGAATCTGGTTCTCGTGCTGGATCGTATGGTCCGCGCCCCATACGATCGCGGGCAGGGCCGTATCGTGCCAGCGCGGCTTTCGGATCTTCATGGGGCGGGCTACCGTTCAGTAGGTTCGAGTGTCGTTCGATCCGCGGGTTCCCGCCCGCGGCGGAAAAGGAAACCAGGTGACCCGTCGCGACAAGCGTCCCCGCAAGGGCGGCGACGCGGCGGATCCGCGTCCGGCGGGTGGCCGCTGGCGATTGCGGAACTGGCGTCTCGGCACGAAGCTCTTCGCCGTCCTCCTCATCCCGGCGCTGGCCGTGATCGCGCTCGTCGGCCTGCGGATCAGCTCCGACCTGCGCGACGCCCGGCAGCTGGCCGAGTTCGCCACGCGCGGCCGGGTCGACAACACGGTCGCCGAAGCCTTGCACGAGCTGCAGCGCGAGCGCGACCTCACCGTGCGGTTCGTCGCCCAGAACCGGCAGGGCGACACCGCCGAGCTCAGCGCCCAGCGCACCCGCGTCGACCGGGGCATCGGCACGTTCGAGCGCACCCTCGCCGACAGCAAGCCGCGGCTCGACGCGAAGGCCGCGGAAAGCCTGCAGCAAACCGACGACAGGCTGCGCGTGCTCGGTGGCCTGCGGTTCTCCGCGGAGCATTCGGCGTTCCCCGCCGACGCCGTGCTGCGCTCCTACAGCGAGCTGATCTCCGGCCTGCTCGACATCAGCGACTCCGCCGCCGCCGACGTCGCCGACCCGGAGCTCGCGCGGATGCGGCTGGCGGGCAACGCACTGGCCCGGATCAAGGACCAGATGTCGGTCAAGCGGGCGGTGATGGCCGAGGCGCTCGCGGCCGGCACCCTCAACCGCGACCGCACGCGCGCGCTGCTCGGCGCGGAGGCCGAACTGGCCGCCGCGCGCAGCGACTACCGCACCTTCGCCACCCCTGACCAGCAGCGGATGTTCGACGACACGGTGATCGGCCTGGTCGTCGACATCGGCAACGACATGGTCGAATCCGCGCTCACCCGCACCGAAAACGACCAGAACCTCTCCGGCCTCGACCCGAACCAGTGGGACACTTCGGCGACGCACACGGTGAACCTCACCCACCAGGTGCAGCAGGCGCTGCTGGTCCAGTTGCAGGAACGCACGGACGCCCTGGCGGCGCAGGCCCGGACGGCCGCGCTGTGGGACGGCGGCGTCGTCCTCGGCGTCCTGCTCGTCGCCGGCGTGCTGTCGGTGGTCATCGCGCGGTCCCTGTTGCGCCCCTTGCGGATCCTGCGCCGGACGGCTCTCGAGGTGGCCGAGCACCGGCTGCCCGCGGCCGTGCAGAACCTGCTCACCGATCCCGAGCCCGCGCCCGAGAACCTGCGGAAACGGCTCGCCGTCGCGCCCGTGCCGGTGTTCACCCGCGAAGAACTCGGCCAGGTGGCGCGCGCGTTCGACGCGGTGCACGGCGAGGCCGTCCGGCTCGCCGGCGAACAGGCGATGCTGCGCGAGAACGTCAACGCGATGTTCGTCAACCTCTCGCAGCGCAGCCAGGACCTCGTCGAACGGCAGCTTTCGGTGCTCGACCGGATGGAGGCCGACGAGCAGGACCCGGACACCCTCGCGGGGCTGTTCGAACTCGACCACCTCGCGACGCGGATGCGGCGCAACAGCGAGAACCTGCTGGTCCTGTCCGGCAACGACTCGGCGCGGGAGGACGCCGGCCCGGTGTCGGCCGACGAGATCATCGGGGCCGCGCTCTCGGAGGTCGAGCACTACCAGCGGATCGAACTCGGCCCGGCCCCGCAGGTCGCGGTGCGCGGGGAAGCCGTCAACGACCTCGTGCACGTCGTTTCGGAGCTGCTGGAAAACGCGACGCGGTACTCCGGCGAAGAGATCGTCACCGTGTCGAGCGCCGAAACCCACGACGGCGACTGGCAGATCGAGATCGTCGACCACGGCGCTGGCATGCCCCAGGCGGAGATCGACCGCACCAACGCCCGGCTCGCGCACCCGCCGGACGTCGACGTCGAGGTGTCGCGCCGGATGGGCCTGTTCGTCGTCGCGACGCTGGCCACGCGCCACCACATCGACGTCAGTCTCAGCGCGGGCGCGGAATCCGGGCTGGTCGCGACCGTGCTGGTGCCCGCGGCGCTGATCGTCGAGCTGCCGCCGATGCCGGCGCCGCCCCCGCCCGCGGAGCCGCCCGTCGCGCCGGAACCCGAGCTGCTGGCACCGCTCGCCCCGCTCACGCCGCCGGAGCCCGAACCCGAGCCGGAGCCGGAAGAGCTGTCGCCGCCGTCGATCGAGGCCGGGCCGCCGCGCCGGGCCCCGGTGGTGGCCCGCGACCAGGCGCCGGAGTGGCCGACCGTGGACGACGAGGCCCACCTGGACCTCGACGCCCCGACCGAGCGGATGCCCGCCTACCGCGACGTCCTGTCCCGCTGGTTCGACGCCGCCGCCGCGCCCGAACAGCCGCGGAAGCCGTCGGAGCCGCGCCCGGTCGCCGAGGACCCGAGGTCGGCTGAGCCCCAGCCGCGCTCGGTCGAGCCTCAGCCGCGGCCGGTCGAGCTGCAGTCGCGCCTGGTCGAGCCTCAGCCG
>NZ_MUMI01000606.1 GCF_002155975.1 Amycolatopsis kentuckyensis | reverse complement strand
ACCCAGGCCACGCTGCAGCGCGCGCACCGGGAGCTGTTCGCCTACTTCGCCGAAATCGTGCGGGCGCGGCAGAAGAACGCGAAAGGCGACGACCTGATCAGCCTGCTGCTGACCATCGACGTCGACGGCCGCACGATGGGCCTCGGCGAGGTGCTGGCCAACTGCTACAGCCTGCTGCTCGGCGCCAACGTCACCACCCCGTACGTGCCGACGGCCGCGCTGGACGCCGTCATCGGCACGCCGCTGCTGCACGAGGTCCTGGAGAGCGCGAACACCGGCACGATCCTGACCACCGTGGAGGAGGCGCTGCGCTGGGCCTCGCCGGCCAACCACTTCATGCGGCACGCGGTGCGCGACGTCGACCTCGGCGGCCGCAAGGTGCGCTCCGGCGACGCGGTGGTGGTGTGGCTCGGGTCGGCCAACCGGGACGAGACCGCGTTCGAGGACCCGTTCACCTTCAACCCGAAGCGCAAACCCAACCG
The DNA here is from genome assembly GCF_002155975.1 of Amycolatopsis kentuckyensis. Taxonomy (GTDB): domain Bacteria; phylum Actinomycetota; class Actinomycetes; order Mycobacteriales; family Pseudonocardiaceae; genus Amycolatopsis; species Amycolatopsis kentuckyensis. The sequence continues at coordinate 2,490 of NZ_MUMI01000606.1, read as the reverse complement.
GCACATCGCCTTCGGCGTCGGCGGGCACTACTGCGTCGGGCACACCGTCGCCCGGGTGACGCTGCGCGCGCTGTTCGACGAGATCGTCGGCACCTTCGCCGACCTCGACCACGCGGGGGAGGTCGAGCACCTGTCGTCGAACTTCGTCGCGGGCATCAAGCACATGCCGGTGATCGCGAAGGTGCGCGGATGAACCGAGGGACCCTGGCCGGCCTTCTGCGCCACCGGGCCGGGGAGACGCCGTCCCGCACGGCGTTCGAGTTCCCCGGTGACCGGCTGGTCGTCGACTACCGCGACCTCGACCGGCGGGCCTGCGGAGTGGCGGCCGCGCTGCGCGACCGGGGACTGGCCGGCGAGCGCGTGGTGCTGCTCTTCCCGCCGGGGATCGACTACGTCGCCGCGTTCTTCGGGTGCCTCTACGCCGGTGCGGTCGCGGTCCCGGTGTACCTGCCGACCGGCGTGCGCGGGGCGGCGCGGATGCTCGACGTCGCTCTCGACGCCGGGGCCCGCGCGCTGCTGTCGACGGCGGCCACCCGCGACGCGCTGGCGCCCTCCATGTCCACAATGGATGGACCGGGCTGGCTGCTGGTCGACGACACCGGCGACGACTTCGACGGCCCGGGACCCGGCCCGGACGACCTGGCCTTCCTGCAGTACACCTCCGGCTCCACGGGCACGCCGAAGGGTGTGCGGGTCCGGCACGCGAACCTGATGGCCAACCTGGCCGAGATCGGCCGGCTGCTCGGCGCCGACACCGACAGCCGCGCGGTCAGCTGGCTGCCGCCGTACCACGACATGGGTCTCATCGGCGGCATCCTGCAGCCGGTCCACGGCGGCTTCCCGGGCAGCCTGCTGTCGCCGGCCGCGTTCCTGCGTGCGCCGGTGCGCTGGCTGGCCGAGATCAGCCGGACCCGCGCGACGTTCACCGCCGCACCGGATTTCGGCTACCGCGAGTGCGTCCGCCGGATTTCCGAGGCTGATCGAGCGGAGTTGGACCTGTCGTCGCTGCGGCACGCGATGGTGGGCGCGGAGCCGGTCCGCCGCGCGACGCTCGACGAGTTCGGCGGTGCGTTCGCCGGGGCCGGGTTCCGGCGGTCGGCCTTCCACCCCTGTTACGGGCTCGCCGAGGCGACGTTGCTGGTGACCGGCGGCATGCGGCCGGCCGTGGTCGAGGTGGGCCGCGCGGAACTGGCCGAGGGCAGGGTGCTGCTCGACCCGCCGGCCGGGCACCCGTCGGTGGCGCTGACCGGCTGTGGCGCCGCGACGGGCGAAGACGTGGTCGTGGTCGACGCCGAGCCCGGTGCGGTCGGGGAGATCTGCGTGAGCGGGCCGAGCGTCACCGACGGCTACCACGGGCGCCCGGCCGAGACGGCCGCGCGGTTCGGTGCCGAGCTGCCCGGCCACCCCGGGCGGCGGTTCCTGCGCACCGGGGACCTCGGGTTCACGGTGGACGGGCAGTTGTACGTGACGGGCCGCGTGACGGACCTGATGGTGCTGCGCGGCCGCAACCACTACCCGGAGGACATCGAGCAGACGGCGGAGCGGGCCCACCCGGCGTTGCGGCCGGGCCGGTCGGTGGCGTTTTCGGTGGATGACGGCGACGACGAGTACCTGGTGCTGGTGCACGAGATCGCGGCGAGCACGAGCGCCGGGACGGCGGACGCGGTGCGGGCCGCGGTCCGGGCCGCGATCGTCGCCGACCACGGGGTGACGCCGCGGGAAGTCGTGCTGGTCCGGCAGGGCGGGATCGCCCGGACCACCAGCGGGAAGGTCCGGCGAGCGGCGACCAGGGCGAAGTGGCTCGAGGGGGCGCTGGCCCCGGTGGCGGGTGCTCGCGCGGCCGCCCCCGAGCCGGGCGATCGGCTGGTCTCGGTCGTGGCCGACGTGCTCGACCTCGACCGGGTCCCCGCGGACGAGCCGCTCATCGGCCTCGGCCTGGACTCCCTGCGGGCCGTCCGGCTCGCCGAAGCCGTCGCCGGCACCTTCGGGGCCGAGATCCCCGTCCCGAGCCTGCTCGACGGCCTGACCCTCACCGGGCTACGCGCCCTGCTCGCCGCACCTCCGGCGTCCCGTCCGGCCACAATGGACGGTCTTGGCCCCTCCCGGGCCCAGGAAGCCATGTGGCTGCTGGACTCCATGGGCGCCGGTCCCGCCTACCACGTCCACGGTGGCGTCCGGCTGACCGGGAACCTCGACCCCGACCGGCTCGCCCGCTGCCTGGACGACCTCCTCGCCCGGCACCCCGCCCTGCGCACCACCTTCGCGCCCGACGCCGACGGGACCCTCACCGCCACCGTGCGCCCCGCCGGCCCGCTGCCCCTGCGGCAAGCCGACGGCGACGACGCGACACGCGCGCTCCACGACCTCGCCACCGCCCCCTTCGACCTGGCCGCGGGGCCCCTCGTCCGAGCCGTGCTCGTCGAACGGCCCGGCCACTGGTACCTCGGCATCGCGGCGCACCACATCGTCGTCGACGGGTGGTCGCTCGGC
>NZ_MUMI01000605.1 GCF_002155975.1 Amycolatopsis kentuckyensis | reverse complement strand
GCCAGCCCCTGCAGGAGATGGCGGCGGCCGGCGCCCGGCTGGCGATTTCGCTGGCCCGCGGCGTCGACCCGGAGAGCCACCGCCTGGAGCTGGCCACCAGCCTGGTGGTCCGGCACAGCACGGCGGCCCCGGCGCACCGGGGTTACCGGGTGCTGACGGGTGGCGCGAGGTAGCGACTGTGGCTGATCCACGGCCGGCGGGCGCGGCGCCGGTCGATCAGCGGCTTCCGGGCCCCGGAATTGTCGGTGCCCACCGGTAGAGTGGAAAACGGGGGGCGCCCCCGGCGGGCGGGCGCTCGAGTAAGCGTTCGGCAGCCTTCCCCGCCTACGCGGGCGGGCGTTAGAGCAGGCGTCCGGCAGCCTTCCCCGCCGACGCGGACCCGGGTCACACCCCTTCCCCTCGCTCACCACGGCCGCCGTGTGCTCTCCGGCGGCCCGAGGTAACTCGCCCGCAGCCCGCCGGTGTCGATCACCAGCTTCTGCACGATCACCGCCGGGTCCACCATCCAGAACTTCAGCACGTGCGGGCCCGCCGCCCCGATCTCGTGCCGCGTCGCCGTCAGGTTCACGTTGTCCGACGTCGTGCGCTCCCACTGGCGGTTCATGGACGTGTCGTCCGCGCCCGTCGCCTTCGTGATGTTCACGACCTGCGGTTCCGCGTCGTCGAAGGAGACCGCGTACCGCAGCCCGTCGCCCGGCAGCACGTTGCTGCGCGGGGACAAGTACGCCCACACCGTCACCGGCCCGGCCGTGAACAGCGTCGTCCGGTACTCCAGGCGCGGCCCCGCTCCCGGTGCGCGGCTCCCCGCCGTCACCGGGAACGGGGTCATCCCCGCGCCGGTCCGTCCGATGTCCGGGATGCGCCGCCAGCCGGCGTCGGCCGTCCCGATGGTGGCGCTGCAGTGCTCGGCCTCGATCGACACGTACCCGCCGGCCTCGACGAACCCGCGAGCCGGCAGCACCGGATTGCGCACGACCGCGTCCACCGCGACCGAACTCCCCGCGCCCGACACGGTGATCGGCACGGTCGTGGTGCCCTTCGGCACCCGGGACCAGTCGATCCGCACGGTCATCCGCAGCTCCTCCTCCACGCGGCCGCCCCGCGGCTCGACCTGCACCCACGGCGCGCCCGTCGTCACGGTGCAGCGGAACGGCGTCCGGCCGCGGTTGAAGACGTCGATGTACTGCGGTGGCGCGCTCTGGTACGGGCTGAACTCCGGCAGGGCCGGCCGTCCCGCGGCGCCGGGCCACGCCTGCTCGGAGCCGTCGACGGCGACCCCCAGCGACGCCGCCGCGGGCAGGTCGAGGCGCTTCACCGCCGGGAAGATGACGTCCGGCAGCGCCACGTTGTTCAGCTCCGGCTGCTGCCAGGGCGCGTTCGGGCCGTAGCGGGCGATGTCGCCGTAGTCGATGTGCGGCTGGGTCTGGAACCCCTGCCACTTGCCGCCGGCGATGCCGGTGTTGTACTTCTCCGCCAAGGCGAGGTCGTCGGCGAAGCGGGCCTCGGTGACCGTGGCGAGGCCGTTGGCCGAGGCCCGGCCCTGTGCCGCGTACAGCAGGTTCGTGAACTCGGCGCGCCGCAGCGCGTACAGGTTCGCCGTCGCCTGGGTCGCGTACTGGACCAGCTCGTAGAAGGCGTCCCGGAAAGCCATCGGCAGCCGCGCGCCGATCTTCGCCACCCGCGCCGCGAGGTCCTGCCACTCCTGCGTGACAGTGTCCAGCTCGCGGTAGTTGACCAGGCTGAACGGCGTCATCTGGTCGTCGTAGGAGATCGCCGCCGCGGTGGCCGGGTCCTTCGCCGGGTCGACGGTGATCCGCCGGTTGAGCAGCTCCGGCTTGCGGCGGGACTGCAGGCGCCCGTAGTCGTGCAGCACCCCGGCGATGTCCCCGGCCAGCGCCGTGCCGAAGTTCTCCGACGCGAAGTGACGCTCCCACGTGGACAGGCGTTCGACCGGGAGGGCCGCGGGATCCCAGGCGTAGTCGAGGAAGAACTGCAGCGGCAGCTCGTTGCCCTTCATGTCGCCGACGTTGGCCACCCACAGCCGGTCGTTGCCGTAGGCGAAGGCCTGGTGCAGCTGCTCCCACGTGTTCGCCAGCAGCGCGGTGTCGACCCACTTGTAGTTGCGGCCGCCGCCGACGTAGTCGAAGTGGTAGTAGAGCCCGTATCCGCCGGGGTGCGGCGGCAGGGACAGGTCGGGCATCTTGCGGATGTTGCCCCAGTTGTCGTCGGTGAACACGACGATGACGTCGTCCGGCGGGCGCAGGCCCTTCGCCCAGTACCGCTGGACTTCCTTGTAGAGCGTCCAGACCTGCGGCACCGTGGTGAGGTCGCGGCCGGTCTCGCGGGCGAGGATCTCCCGTTCGGTGGCGATGATCTCGCGCATCAGCTCGATGCCGTCGCCGTCGGGCAGGCCGACGTCGCCGTTGCCGCGCATGCCGAGCGTGACGACGCCTTCGAAGTCCTCGCGGACCATCCGGCGGATCCCGTCGGTCCAGTAGGCCTTGATCGCCTCGCCGTTGCGGCGGAAGCTCCACTCCCCCGTGCCGCCGTACGGGTCGTGCCCCGGCGTGGTGATGTTCCCGGCCGCGTCGCGGACCGCGGGCACCGCGTGCCGGTTCCACTCCTCGATCCCGCGCATCATCGGCGCCTCGTGCGAGGTGCCCATGACGATGCCGTACTCCTTCGCCGTGGCGTGGTTGAGCGGATCGTCCTCGGCGAACGCGCGTCCCCACACCGCCGGCCACAGGTAGTTGGCGCGCAGCCGCAGCATCGTTTCGAAGACCTTGGCGAAGAACAGGTGGTTGAAGCCGTTGGGGAAGCCCGGCGCCTGGCCCGGCCCGAAGTAGGCCGGGGCCCAGGTGCCGAGCGCCGGGTTCTCGTCGTTGATGAAGAACCCGCGGTACTTCACGTGCGGGGTGCCGAGGCTGAACCGCTCCCGCGGCAGGTGCAGCTCGGCCTGCCGCCGCGGCGGGACGTCCGCCCACCAGTACCAAGGCGAAACGCCGATGCGCCGGGAGACCTCGTAGACGCCGTAGATCACGCCGCGCTGGTCACTGCCGGTGAGCACCAGGCGGCCGTCGACGACCTGGCTCAGCGACGTCTCCCACTGGCCGGCGATCCCGGTGACGTCGAGCTTGCCGGCGGCCACCAGGCCGTCGACCAGCGGACTGTGACCGAGCGTGCCGACCACGACGACCGGGCCGTGCGCGGGGACGACGTCGAACGACACAGCGGGCCGCACACCCGTGACGCGTTCGACGTCGGCGGCCAGGTCGCCGACGACCCGCCGCACGCCGGGGAAGTCGCCCGAGCCGACCACGATCGTCGCAGCTTTCCCCCGTGCCACCAGCGGGAAGCCGGTCCCGGCTTCGGCGAGGCCCGGCAGGGTCACGGACCCCGCCGCTCCGGCCACGGCGAGTAGTTGCAGGAAGGCACGGCGGTGTACCTCGGACGGCACGGCAGACCTCCTGAGTCAGCCCTTCACGGATCCGGTCAGCCCGCCGACGATGCGCCGTTCGGCGAGCACGAAGAACACGAGCGCCGGGATCGCCGACAGGGCGGTGAACGCGAGCACCCGGGCGGTGTCCTGGGAGAACTGGGACTGGAACATCGCGACGCCGAGCGGGAGCGTGAAGTTCCCGGAGTCGTTGAACACCAGCAGCGGCAGCAGGTAGGCGTTCCAGCTGGTGACGAAGGCCAGCACGGCGACCGTGGTCAGCGCCGGTGTCGACAGCGGCAGCAGGATCCGCCAGAAGAAGCCGATCCTGGTGGTGCCGTCGAGCACGGCCGCGTCCTCGATCTCGCCGGGGATCGCGTGCATGAACGGCCGCAGGATCACGATCGTCACCGGCAGCGAGAAGGCCGCCTCCGGGATCGCCACGCCCCAGAAGGATTCGAGCAGGCCCAGCTGGCGCAGCCACAGGTACAGCGGCAGCGTCGCCACGCCGAGCGGGAACAGCAGGCCGAGCGTGAACAGCGTGTAGAACGCTTCCCGGCCCTTGAACTGATAGCGCGACAGCGCGTATCCGGCCATCGAGCCGAGCCCGACGGCGAGCGCCGTGGCGATCACCGCGATCAGCGCGCTGTTGCCGAGGAACGTCCAGAACGCGCCCGAACCGAGCACCGAGGCGTAGTTGTCGAACACCCACGGCCCCGGCAGCCCGGCTGGGTCCGTGTTGAGCTGCGCGTTGGTGCGGAACCCGCCCAGCGCCACGAACAGCAGCGGCACGACGGTCACGCCGACCACCACGATCGCCGCGAGGTAGCCCATCGACAGGCCGAACTTGCCCGAGCGCATCAGCCCACCATCCTCGTCAGGGCCCCCTGGGTGTCGCGGCGGAGCGCGAACCGCTGGTACAGCAGGGCGAACACGAAGCAGATGACGAACAGGATCACCGCAACCGCGGAGCCGAACCCGAACTCGTAGCGCTTGAAACCGTGGTCGATCAGGTAGGTCGCCATCGTCGTCGAAGCGTTCGCCGGGCCGCCCGTCGTCATGATCCAGACGACGTCGAACAGCTGGAGCGAGCCGATCACCGACAGGAAGATCCAGATCCGGATGGTCGGCCCGAGCAGGGGCAGCACGACGTGGCGGGTGGTCTGCCACGCGGACGCGCCGTCGAGCGCCGCGGCTTCGCGCAGTTCGGCCGGCACGCCCTGCAGGCCGGCCAGCAGCAGGATGATGCCGAAGCCGATGTACTTCCAGGTGATCACGGCGAACATCGTGTAGAGCACGATCCCCGGGTCGGCCAGCCAGTTGTGGACCAGCCCGCCGAGCCCGACCCCCCTGAGCACCTGGTCGGCGAACGCGTTGGGCTGCAGCATGAGCGACCAGATCACCGCGGTGATCGCCTCGGAGAGCACGTACGGCGCGAACACCAGGGCGCGCAGCACCGCGCGCCCCTTCAGCTTCCGGTTGAGCAGCAGCGCCAGCCCGATCGACAGCGGCAGCTGCACCACGATCGACAGGCCGGCGATGATCAGGTTGTGCACGATGGCGCTCTGGAACACCGAGCCGCCGAACGCGTCGGAGTAGTTCTTGAAGCCGACGAAGTCGTCCAGCGGGCCGAAGCCGTTCCAGTTGAAGACGCTGTAGAACGCCGCGATCCCGATCGGGACCAGGACGAAGCCGAAGAACAGCAGCAGCGCCGGCCCGAGCAGCAGGGTCAGCTCGAGCCGCTTGCGCAGGCCAGGGCGGTGCTTCCGGGCGGTGACCGCCGGTGCGGACGGCCGCGCCGCCGTCCGCACCGGGGTCGTCGCCGTGGTCACTTGTTGCCCGCCGCGGCCTGGTTGACGGCGGTCACGATGCCTTCGGGGGTGCCCTGGCCGGCGAACATGTTGGCCACCGCGTCGTTCAGCGCGGCGCCGACCGCCGTCGGGAACGCCCGGTCGAAGTACATCTGCACGTACGGCGCCTTCGTGCCGTAGTCGTTGACCTGCCGGAGCACGTCGGTCTTCAGCGACTTCGCGGCCACGGCGTTCACGGGCAGGCCGGTCCCCTTCGCGGCGAGCTCGGTCTGCACCGGCTCGCTGACCAGGTACTGCAGGAAGGCCGTGCAGGCCTTGTACGCGCGGGTCGTGCAGGCGTAGCCGTCACCGCCGCCGAGCGCGGCCGCCGGGTCGCCCTGGCCACCCGCCACGGTCGGGAACGGGAACCAGCCGATCTTCGAGTCCAAGTCCTTGTCGTCGGTCAGCGACGACATCGTGCCGGGCTCCCAGTCGCCCTGCAGCTCCATCGCGGCCTTGCCGTTGGCGACGAGGCCGGCGGAGCTGCCCGCGCCCTGCTGGGCGGGCGTGCCGGCGAACCCGGTCTGGAACGGTTCGGTGGCCAGGAAGTTCTTCAGGTCCTGCCCGGCCTTCGTCCAGCACGGGTCCTCGAGCTTGACCGCCTTCACCGACTGCTGGAGCACCGCGGTCGAGCACTCGCGGATGGCGAAGTAGTTGAAGTAGAAGGCATCCGGCCAGCGGTCCTTGCCGCCGACCGAGATCGGCGCGATGCTCTTGGCCTTCAGCGCCGTGACGGCGGCGTTCAGCTCGTCCATGGTCTTCGGCGGCGTGGTGATCCCCGCCTGCTGGAACAGGTCCTTGCGGTACCAGAAGCCGACGAAGTGCTGCGTGAACGGCACGCCGTACTGCTTGCCGTCGACCTGCCACTTCTCGCCGAACTTGCCGGTGGCCTGTTCGATCCACGACTTGGTGTCTTCGGTGATGTCGGCGACCTTGCCGGAGGTGATCTGCCCGGCCAGGTCGCCCGCGCCCCAGGACTGGTAGATGTCCGGTGGCTCGGCCGACTGCAGCGCGAGCGGGACCTTGGTGCTGAAGTCCTCGTTCTGCAGCGGCTGCGCCTTGATCGTGACGTCGGGGTGCGCCTTCTGGTAGTCGGCGACGACCTTCTCCCAGACCGTCTTGATCGGATCGGTGGTGCCGTTGTGCCACCAGGTCAAGGTGACCGGGCCGGTCGGCTGCGCGGGGGTTTCGTTCCCCCCGCTGCACGCGGACAGCGCGAGCGGGACTGCGGCCGCCAAGGCGGCGAGAACGGTGATCCGGCGTTTCACAAACATCGTGGGTCCACTCCTGACGACTTCGGCCGAGTTGGACGGGGCGGCTTCTGCGCCCGGGTTGGCGAAGAGTCTGCTCCCGGGACAAATGCCGTGTCAATCGTTGTCGATAACGTTTTCTATGGCTAGTCTGAGCCGATGCAGCCCAGTTCCAGGGTGACCATCCGTGACGTCGCCGCCCGGGCCGGCGTCTCGGTGGCCACGGTTTCGAAGGTGATCAACGAGCGCTACGGCGTCTCCGCCGCGACGCTCGCGCGAGTCCGCGCCGTGATCGAAGAGCTCGGTTACGAAGCGAGCTTGGTGGCGCAGAGCCTGAGAAACCACCGGACGAACGTCATCGGCATCCTGGTCGCCGACCTCGAGCCGTTCTCGACCGAGCTGCTCAAGGGAGCCGCGGACGCCATCCGCGGCAGCGGTTTCGAACTGGTCGTCTACTCCGCGGGCGGGCGCACCGGAGACCCGGTGGGCTGGGAGAAGCGCTACCTCTCCCGGCTGAGCGGCACCCTGGTCGACGGCGCCGTGCTGGTCACCCCCGCCGTCTCGCTGGAAGCCGTGCCGGGCACCCCGGTCGTCGCCGTCGACCCGCACACCGGGCCGTCGCACCTGCCGACCATCGACTCCGACAACCTGCGCGGCGCCCAGCTGGCCACCGAGCACCTGCTCGACCTGGGGCACCGGCGGATCGCCTTCCTCTCCGGCCGGCCCGACCTGCAGTCGGCCGAGCTGCGGAAGACCGGGTACCTGCGGGCCCTGACCGCCGCGGGCATCACGCCGGACGAGGACCTGATCCGGATCGGCGCCTACGACCCGGAGATCTCCGCGGCCTCGGCGCACGCCCTGCTGACCGGCCCGGACCGGCCGACCGCGGTGTTCGCCGCGAACGACATCTCGGCCATCGCGACCGTGGGCGCGGCCCGCGAGCTCGGGCTCGCCGTGCCCGACGACCTTTCCGTGGTGGGCTTCGACAACGTGCCCGAGTCGGCGCTCTGCAGCCCGCCACTGACCACAGTGGACCAGCCGATCCGCGAGATGGGGCACCGGGCCATCCGCATGCTCATCGCGCTGATCAACGGCGACGAGGTCGAGCGGACCCACGTCACGCTCGACACCGGCCTGGTGGTGCGGCACTCCACCCGCGCCCTCCCCTGAACCGTTTCCCCCTCCTCACTCCTCCCCCAGACGAAGGGCGGACCAGCCTTGACCACGCAGCCCACCACGGCCGGAGAGCCGTGGCGCGACCCCGCGGCCGACCCGGGCGAACGCGTCCGGGCCCTGATGGCCCGGATGACCCTGCGCGAGAAGCTCGCCCAGCTCTACGGGGTCTGGGTCGGCATCGACTCCGGCGGCGAAATGGCACCGCACCAGCACGACTTCGTCGACGCCTCGGTCGACTTCGACGACCTGGTCCGCCACGGCATCGGGCAGCTGACCCGCGTGTTCGGCACCCGGCCGGTCGACCCGGTGATCGGTGCGCACAGCCTCGCCCGCACCCAGCGGCAGATCGTCGCCAGCAGCCGGTTCGGGATTCCCGCGGTGGTGCACGAAGAATGCCTCACCGGGCTGGCCGCGTGGCAGGCGACGATCTTCCCGGCCCCGCTGTCGTGGGGCGCCACCTTCGACCCGGACCTGGTGCGCCGGATGGCGGCGCGCATCGGGCGCACCATGCGCGGGCTCGGGGTGCACCAAGGCCTCGCGCCCGTCCTCGACGTGGCCCGCGACCTGCGCTGGGGGCGGGTCGAGGAAACCATCGGCGAGGACCCCTACCTGGTCGGGACGATCGGCAGCGCGTACGTCGCCGGGCTCGAATCCGCCGGTGTCGTCGCGACGCTGAAGCACTTCGTCGGCTACTCCGCTTCCCGCGCCGGGCGCAACCTGGCGCCGGTTTCGGCCGGCCCGCGCGAGATCGCCGACGTGCTGCTCCCGCCGTTCGAACACGCGCTGCGCGCCGGCGCCCGGTCGGTGATGAACACCTACACCGACGTCGACGGCGTGCCGGGAGCGGCCGACCCGGCGCTGCTGACGGAGCTGCTGCGGGACACCTACGGGTTCGAGGGCACGGTGGTCGCCGACTACTTCTCGGTGGCGTTCCTGCACCGCCTGCACGGCGTGGCGGCCGACCGGGCCGACGCCGCCCGGCAGGCGCTCACCGCGGGCATCGACGTCGAACTGCCGACCATGGACTGCTACGGCGAGC
>NZ_MUMI01000604.1 GCF_002155975.1 Amycolatopsis kentuckyensis | reverse complement strand
TCACGCGAGTTCCGGCTCTGATCACGCGGCTTACGGCTCTGATCACGCGAGTTCCGGCTTCGGTCACGAGCCGTGGCCGGGCGGTAACTTACTTCTGAGGCTTTTCTGAGATCTCCGGAGCAGGCTCGGCGCCGATCATGCGGTCGGTGCCGAGCCCCAGGAGGTCGTCGTGGCGGAGGAAGTGCTCGATTATCTGGTCGTCGGGGCCGGGCCGGCCGGGTTGCAGCTGGCGCAGCACCTCGGCCACGCCGGGCACCGGTACCTCGTGCTGGAGGCCGGTTCCGCGCCCGGGCACTTCTTCGAGACCTTCCCGCGGCACCGGACCCTCATCTCCATCAACAAGAAGCACACCGGGTACGCCGACCCGGAGCTGCGGATGCGGATGGACTGGAACTCGATCCTCGCCGCCGGCGACGACGCCCCGGTGCTCTTCACCGACTACAGCGAAAAACTCTTCCCGGACGCCGAGGACCTCCTCCGCTACCTCGCCGACTACGCGGCGAAGTACGACCTGAACGTCCGTTACGACACCCGGGTGACACGCATCCGCCGCGAGGGCGAAAGTTTCGTCCTCACCGCCGGCGAAGAAGAATTCCGAGCCACCCGGCTGATCATGGCCACCGGCGTGACCAAGCCGTACATCCCGGACTTCCCCGGCGTCGAGCTGATCGACCAGTACGTCGACGTCGACGTCGATCCGGAGAACTTCACCGACCAGCGCGTCCTCGTCCTCGGCAAGGGGAACTCCGCCTTCGAGACCGCCGACAACCTGATCGAGCGGGCCGCGGTCGTGCACGTCGGCGGCCCGCGGCCGGTCAAGCTCGCCTGGCGCACGCACTTCGTCGGCCACCTCCGCGCCTACAACGCGGGCATCCTCGACATGTACCAGCTCAAGCTGCAGCACGCGATCCTCGACGGCGACGTCCGCGAAGTCCGCAAGGACGCCGACGGCTACCACGTCAAGTTCGCCTTCGCCCGCGCCGACGAGGTCATCAAGGAAGTCCGCTACGACCGCGTCATCTGCTGCACCGGCTTCCGGTTCGACGCCGACCTGTTCGACGAGGACTGCCGTCCGCAGCTCACCATCAACGACCGGTTCCCCGCCCAGACGCCGAGCTGGGAGTCGGTCAACGTGCCCGGCCTCTACTTCGCCGGCACGATCACGCAGGTCCGCGACTTCAAGAAGGCCACCAGCGCGTTCATCCACGGCTTCCGCTACGGCGCCCGCGCGCTGGCGAAGGTGCTGAACGAGCGCTACCACGACATCCCGTGGCCGCACACCGAGCTGCCCGCCAAACCGGACGCGCTGACCGACGCCGTCATCACCCGGATCAACCGGACTTCCGCGCTGTACCAGCAGTTCGGCTTCCTCGGTGACGTCGTCGTCGTGGACGGCGACACCGCCCGCTACCTCGAAGAGGTGCCGGTCGACCGGGTCCTCGAAGACCCGCCGGCCGACGTCTACGTCGTCACCCTCGACTACGGCCCGGACCACGACAAGATCGACCCGTTCGACTTCGTCGCCCGCGCTGCCCAGGACAAGGCCAACGACCACGGCGAAGGCCACTACCTGCACCCGATCGTCCGGCACTACCGCCGCGGCGAACTGGTCGCCACCCACCACGTCACCGAGAACCTCGAGAACGAGTGGGACAAAGAGGTGCACGTCGAGCCGCTGACCGCGTTCTTCACCCGGGAGCTCTGATGCGGACGATCGCCGAGCTCGAGGCCACGGCCCGCGAGCGCCTCGACCCGGCGCACTACGACTACTTCGCGGGCGGCGCGCAGGACGAGATCACCCTGCGGGAGAACGAAGAAGCGTACAAACGCCTGCGCCTGATCCCCCGGGTGCTGCGCGGCAGCGACAAACGGGACCTGAGCATCGAGCTGCTCGGGACGCCGTCCTCGATGCCGATCCTCGTCGCGCCCACGGCGTTCCACCGCCTCGCGCACCCCGACGGCGAGCTCGCCACCGCGCGGGCGGCCGCGCGGGCGGGCACGATCATGATCGTCAGCATGGCCGCGACCACGGCCATCGAGGACATCGCCGCGGCCGCCCGCGAGGTCGCGCCCGACCCGGGCCTGTGGTTCCAGCTCTACCTGCAGCCGGACCTGGAGTTCTCCGAGGCGATCGTGCGGCGCGCCGAAGCGGCGGGGGTGAAGGCGTTCGTCGTCACCGTCGACTCGCCCGTGCTCGGCCGCCGCGAACGCGACGACCGCAACGCCTTCCACGACCTGCCGCCCGGCCTGGCCGTGGAGAACCTGCGCAACCTCGGCGAAAACCGCAGTGGCGGAAACACCAGCCATGTCCGCGAGATCGTCATGTCGGCCGGGCTGAACTGGGACCACATCGCGTGGCTGCGGGGCAAGACCAAGCTCCCGGTGCTGATCAAGGGTGTCCTCCACGCCGAAGACGCGCGGCTGGCCGTGCACCACGGCGTCGCCGGCCTCGTCGTGTCCAACCACGGCGGCCGCCAGCTCGACACCGTGCCGGCGACCATCGACGTGCTCCCGGAGATCGCGGCGGCCGTCGGGGGCGCGCTGCCGGTGCTGCTGGACGGCGGGATCCGCCGCGGCACCGACGTCGTCAAGGCACTCGCCCTGGGCGCGGACGCGGTCGGCGTCGGCCGCCCGGTGGTGTGGGGGCTGGCGGCGGGCGGCCGCGAAGGCGTCTCGGAAGTGCTGGAAATGCTGCGGGCCGACTTCGACCAGGCGCTCGCGCTCTGCGGCGGACGGCACCCGGCGGACCTCACCCCGGACCAGGTCCGGCGATGATCGGCAACGCGCTCGCCTGGCTGCCCGCCCGCGTCGTCGCGCTGCGGATGCGGATCTTCGCGCTGGTCAACGGCCAGGACGCGGTGACGATCCCGGGTCCGCAGGTCGGCGTCGCCGACTTCCGGCGCGTCTACGCCGACCCGGCGGCGAACGGCCGCAGCCGCGGCGCCGCGCTGTCCGACCTGTTCTGGTACTGGCTTTCGCCGGGGCCGCAGGTGCACCAGGAACACCTCGAAGCCGGGCCGCGCTACGACGAGGTCGCCAAGTGCACCCGCCACATCCTGGTCAAGTCCAAAAAGGACTCCGAAGAGCTGACCCGGCGGGTCGCCCGCCACGTCCTGGACGGCGTCCGCCCCGGGCTCGTCCGGCTGCGTGACGAGATGATGCCGATCTGGGCCGAGCTGTACTACGAGCTGGTGTTCGACGAGCCGTGCCCGCCGCGGGCCCGCGAGCTCATCGTGGCGCACGCCGACGACGTCGCCTCGGCGCTGAAGTGCGTGCGGCCGCGGAACATGCGCCGCCGGGCGCGGCTGACGAAGTACCTCCGGCAGCGCCTCGCCGACGTCCCGCACCCGCTCCCGGAGTCCCTGACCCCGGAAGAACAGGCCTACTACCTGCAGGGCACGTTCTTCACCACCGCCGTCGTGCAGATGTCGGAGGCGATGGCGCACCTGCTGATGATCATCGCGCAGGACGACGGCCTCCAGCAGCGGCTCGCCGCCGACCCGGCGGAGATCGACGGCGTCATCGACGACGGCCTGCGCGCGTACCCGCTGTTCGGCATCGCGCACCGGATCTCCACCGCCGACATCGAGCTGGACCACCTCACCATCCCGGCCGGGACGGTGCTGTGCTTCAGCTACCCCGATTTCGCCGAGCAGTCGGCCGAAGAGGAGTTCATCCCGTTCGGTGTCGCGCAGAACCGCGCCTGCCCGGCCCGCGGGCTCGCACCGCCGACCATGCGGGTTGTCGCGCAGGAAGTGCTGCGCCGCTTCGACCTCGCCTCGACGGCCGCGCACACGCGCTCGATCCCCAACCGCGGCCCGGCGCTGCTCACGCCCCGCGGGGCCCGCCGGCGGCGGGCACCCCTGGTGTG
>NZ_MUMI01000603.1 GCF_002155975.1 Amycolatopsis kentuckyensis | reverse complement strand
CCGCCGCGCACCTGTCCGTGCTCGCCGGACTGGCGGCGGCCGGCACGGCGCTGATCAGGAACAGCCGCAGCGACCCCGAAATCAGCAGGCGCCACATCCTCGGGCTCATGATCAACAAGTACCCGCGGCGGGCCGCCGTCAACCGGTGCCCGGGCAACGGCCCGGTCACGTTCACCCACGGGGGTGGTGCGCCGCCCGGGTGAACGTGCCCGCGCCGGAAAGCGCGCCGCGGCGGCGCGGGCGCTTCGGTGATTTCGACGCGTTCGACAGCGGCGGTCGCGTGAGTTTTCGCCCGGAATCGTTGTGGCGCAATGCGGTCGTTGTCAACACAACGCCAACAAGATTCGGCGATTACCCGGATGGCGGAAAAGGAAACCGCGGGATAACGATCCGTTTGCCGGAGCGTGATCGACTGGACATCGGCGGTGGCGCTGGCGACCATTGACCTCCGTGTGTGGAAGGGGAGGGGAACGGTGAGTCTCAGTGCGGCGGACGTGGTCGGCGAACTCAAGGTCCTGCGCAAAGGGAGGGCAATTTTCACGACACCGCTCGCGGACCGGATCGGCCCCGCATTGCGCTCCACTTGCGGCATTGTCGAAGATGACGGAACCGTGGAGATGCGGCGTAAGCTGTCCGATCGATTGCGCCCGCTCGTCGAGTCGCTGCCGGACGATCTGAAGATCGCTCTGCTCGCCGCATTCGCGCTCGAGGAGCGGGCGCGGAAACCGTTCTACCAGGAACGGGTGCACTGGGCGGCGATCACGCTCGACCGCGACGACCGGACGGTCCGGCGGCGGATCGACGAGGGAATCGAGCAGATCGCCGCGCTGGCCGTCGCGGCGGCCGTGCCGGCGCCCCGGCACTATCCGGGCCGCGGCTGGCACACCGAAGAACTGCGCGTCACGCTGGCTCTCGATCAGCCGGTGCCGGAGGCGTTCGAATTCCGCCGGGTGGTCGCCGACGCCGACGAAATCGCCGTGCTGGACCTGGCGCTGACGTTGCCGGTGACCGGCGAATCGGGCGTTTCGGTACACGAGTCCGATCTCGGAGTCGACGTGTTCCACGGCGGCGTGCTAACGCACCGGGTGATGGAATCGAGCGACCGGATCGGGCTGGAGTTGCGGCTGCCGGAGCCGTTGCGCCGCGGCGCGCGGCACGAGGTCGGGCTGCGATTCCGGGCGAACCTCCGGGAACCGCGTTACCTCTGCGTGCCGCGGCACCCGTGCGATGTTTTCGATCTGCACGTCCGGTTCGGTGAACACGTGCCGAAGCGGATCGAGCGTCAGGAAAAGGTTTCACCGTCCGACCACCGGTCGCGAATCGGTGCGGCCCTGTCGGCCGACGACGCCGGCGAGGTGCACGTCCGGTTCCGGGACCTCGCCCCGGGCTTCGCCTACGGAATCCGCTGGGCTTGATCTTCCGGTTTCTGTCCACTGTTTGTCCCGTGCCCCGCCGGTGCTCGGCGGCCGTTTCGGCCGGGTCGTGAACGATTAACGGACAATAGCTGGACAACCACCAGCACTCTGCAACGTTGCTGGTCAGCGCCTCGATTACGCCATATGTCGGACCGGGGACGTCCAGGCACCACACTGTCCGTTGTGGACGGACCCTCCCGGTGGCGGGCACGAGGAGGGCGCGTGGAAACCATGATCGCGGAGGCGGCGGAGGCCGTCGACGGCTACACGGTGCTGGAGGATTCGCCGAGGCCGGAGGGCGGCCTGGCCAAGGAGCGGCTCGACCCGGTGGTGGCGGCGGCGCGCGACGGCGACCCGGACGCGCTCCAGGCGCTGCTGCGGCTGATCAAGCCGACGGTGGTGCGCTACTGCCGGGCGCGGATCGGCGGGCGGGACCTGTCGTACCTTTCGGCCGACGACGTCGCCCAGGAGGTGTGCCTGGCGGTGCTGAAGGTGCTGCCGAACTACCAGGACCGCGGGGGCTCGTTCCTGTACCTCGTGCGCGCGATCGCGGCGAACAAGGTCGCCGACGCGTTCCGCTCGGTGGCCAGGGACCGGTCGAAGCCGGTGCCGGAGCTGCCGGACCGGCCACTGGGCGGCAACGAGCCGGAGAACCACGTCCTCGAGCTCGACCTGGGCGCCCGGCTGGGCCGGTTGCTGGCCGCGCTGCCCCCGTTGCACCAGGACATCCTGTCGCTGCGGATCGTCGCGGGCCTGTCGGCGAACGAGACGGCGGAGGCGCTGGGCATCTCCGCCGGCAACGTCCGCATCACGCAGTTCCGCGCCCTGACGAAGCTGCGCGGCATGATCGGCGAGCTCTAGGCGTCACTCGAGCCATTCGGTGATGAAGTGGTCGCTTTCGTGGATGTGCACGGCCTCGTAGACCCCGGGGCCGAGCACGGCGAACTTGTGCGGCGTGCCGGCCGGGACGACGAGCACGTCCCCGGGCCCGCCGTCACGCTGCTCGTCGCCGACGGTGAACCGCGCCCGCCCGCGGATGATCACGAACGTTTCGGTGTAGGGGTGCCGGTGCAGCCGCGGCCCGGAGCCGACGACGTCCGTGCTTTCGCGGATGACCGAGACTCCGGACCCGACGTCGCGTCCTTCGAAATTCTCGCTGTCGCTCACCAGGCCAGGGTAGCGCTCAGGGGCTGGTCACGACCTTGCGAAGCTGGCCGAGCGCCCGGTGCTGGGCGACCCGGACGGCGCCCGGCGTCGAGCCGACCGCGGCGGCGGTCTCCTCGGCGGACAGGCCGACGACCACGCGCAGCACGACGATTTCGCGTTGCCTGCGCGGCAGCACGCCCAGGAGGTTCGCCATCCGCTCGCGAAGTTCGCGCCGGAGCGCGTGGTGCTCGGGATCGGACGACGAGTCGGGCGCATCGGGCAGTTCGGCAACCGGCTCGGCCGTCCGCGCGGCGGCCTTCCGCGCGGCCGCGACCTTGGTGCGGGCGATGTCGCAGACGAAGTCGGGCAGCGGACGTTCCGGCGGCCGCCGCGGCAGGGCTTGGATGAGGGCCACGCAGACGTCTTGGGCGACGTCGTCGGCGGAGTCGGGGTCCAGCCGGGCGCGGCAGTAGCGCACCACGAGCGGCCTGGCTTCGGCCAGCAGGTGGTCCGAGGTGGTGGTCATGGTTTCCCTCCGTGCGGGGGAACTACCCCCACACCACGGAGATGGACCCGCCCGGCGCGGATTCCCGGCTATTTCCGGGAAGGCCGGGGAAGCGGCGACGATCCCTTGATCGACGGGGGAGATGACCTAGTCCTGCGCGGTCGGCGCGCTCGGGCCGCACCCCGGCGGCCGGGTAGGGCTGTCACGCGCGGGCTCCGATCGACACCTCCGGCCGTGCGAACGCCACCGGCACCGCACTTGCCGGCATCCCGGCCGCCGGCCGCGTCCGCTGCCGACGCCGCCGGCTTGGTCGACTGGTCGGTGTCGGTCGATTCCACGATCGCCCGGGCGCATCAGCACGCCACCAACATCACCCGCCGCACAGGGGGCTGGGTCGAGCTACACGGATCTGCTGGCCGAGCCGCCTGACCACGCCATCGGCCGCTCCCACGGCGGCTGGAGCACCAAAGTGCACCACCTCGTCGACGGCAACGGCCGGCCGCTGGTGATTCTGGGCGGTCCCGGGCAGGTCGGTGACGCGCCGATGTTCCCGCACCTGATGCGGCACCTGTGCATCCGTCGAGCCGGGCGTGGTCGAGCCCGCACCAGGCCCGACCGTGTCCGCGGCGACAAGGCCTACTCCTCGAGGGCGATCCGCGGGCATCTGCACGATCGCGGTATCACCGCGGTGATACCCGAACCGGCGGATCAGGCCGGGCACCGCAAGCGCCGCGGTTCCCGCGGCGGCCGCTCACCCG
>NZ_MUMI01000602.1 GCF_002155975.1 Amycolatopsis kentuckyensis | reverse complement strand
CCCCGCCGGCCGGCCGGCCGCGATCACCGCCGACCTGGCGTCGTTCTGGACGTCCGGCTACCCCGCCGTCCGCGCCGACCTGCGCGGCCGCTACCCGAAGCACCCCTGGCCGGAGGACCCCGCGGGCGCCGTCCCGACCCGGCACACCCGCCGCCGCACCTGACGAAAGTCGGGGGTGGCCCGCGACCGTCGTCCGATGCCCGCGCGCCCCCGCGGGCCGCAGACTTCGACGCATGATCGCACTCAGAGGACTCACGAAGCGCTACGGGGAGAAAACCGTCGTCGACGCGCTCACCTGCGACGTCGCCCCGGGCCAGGTGACCGGCTTCCTCGGCCCCAACGGCGCCGGGAAGTCGACGACCATGCGGATGACCGTCGGGCTCGACCACCCCCAGGCGGGCGAAGCCCTGGTCGGCGGGAAGCGGTACGCCGAGCTGCGGCACCCGCTGCGCGAGGTCGGCGCGCTGCTCGACGCGAAGGCCCTGCACCCCGGCCGCAGCGCCGGCAAGCACCTGTTGTCCATGGCCCGCAGCAACGGCATCGCGGCGAGCCGCGTCGAAGAGGTACTGGCGACCGTCGGGCTGTCCGACGTCGCCGGCAAGCGGGCCGGCCAGTTCTCCCTCGGCATGGGCCAGCGGCTGGGCATCGCGGGCGCGCTGCTCGGCGACCCCGGGGTGCTGATGTTCGACGAGCCGGTCAACGGCCTCGACCCGGACGGCGTCCGCTGGGTCCGCCAGCTGATGCGATCACTGGCGGCCGAGGGGCGCACGGTGTTCGTCTCCAGCCACCTGATGAGCGAGATGCAGCTGACGGCCGACCACCTCGTGGTGATCGGCAAGGGCAAGCTGCTGGCCGACGCCCCGGTGGCGGAGTTCATCGCGGGCAATTCCCGCACGACGGTCTCGGTCCGCGTCCCGGCCGACGCCGAACGCTCGTCGCTGGACGCCCGGTTGCGCGCCGAGGGCGGGCTGACCCACCCGGGCGACCCGGGCGAGCTGGTGGTGGACGGCATCGACGTCACCCGCGTCGGCGACCTCGTGCACGAGCTCGGGATCCGGGTGCACGGC
This sequence comes from Amycolatopsis kentuckyensis, assembly GCF_002155975.1. Lineage (GTDB taxonomy): Bacteria > Actinomycetota > Actinomycetes > Mycobacteriales > Pseudonocardiaceae > Amycolatopsis > Amycolatopsis kentuckyensis. The sequence continues at coordinate 2,244 of NZ_MUMI01000602.1, read as the reverse complement.
CTCGCCGAGCGGACGGCCTCGCTCGAGCAGGCGTACATGGAACTGACGGCTTCTTCGGTGGAGTACGGGGTGTCGGCATGACGGCAACGGCGGAAGTACGCGGCGGCGGCCTGCCGGGCGCGGTGGCTTCGGAGTGGACGAAGTTCTGGTCGGTCCGCGCGACCTGGTGGTGCCTGGCGGGCGGAACGGCGCTGATGTTGTTCTACAGCACGCTGTCGGCCATCGCCCAGAACATCGGCGACGAGCCGCAAGGAGCCCCCACGATCGCCCTGGGCGGTGGGTTCTACCTGGCCCAGTTCGCGGTGATCGCGCTGGCGACGCTGTTCGTGACGAGCGAGTACGCGGGAGGAGGAATCCGGTCGACGCTGCTGTGGACCCCGGTCCGCTCCCGGGTGGCCCTGGCGAAGGCGGCGGTGGTGCTGCCGGTCCTGTGCGCGTACGGAGTGCTGCTGTCCTGCGCGGGAATGGCCCTGGCCGCCGTGGTGATGAACGACCACGGCCTGCCGACGTCCCTCGAAGCGGGCTTCACAACGGCATCGGGCATGGGCGGCTATTTCGCGTTGCTCGGCTTGCTGTGCACGGGAACGGCGTGGGCACTGCGCAGCGCGGCGGGGACACTGGTGTCGGTGATCGTGCTGCTGGTCCCGCTGCCGCTGATCGTGGCCTCGCTGGGCCTGCCGGAGGCGATGCCGTACTTCCCGGGCATCGCGGGCGTGAACGCCATGGTCGAGGAGGGCCGGCCGAACCCGATCACGATGACGGTGGCACCGTACGCGCCCTGGGTGGGACTGCTGATCTGCGCAGCATGGGCAACGGGGGCGCTCCTGGCGGGCGCGGCGGTGTTGCGGCGCCGGGACGCCTGACATCGAAAGCCACTCCCAGAGTCGTGGCAACACTGCTGTCCGCATGTACGGATCCGGCTCGCTGACCGGGGGGCTGCCGAGCCTGGTCCTCCGGTGTCCACGATCAGCCGCGAACCGGGCCACAACCAGCAGTCCGGCGAGACGTATCAGCCGAACGCCGCGCACGGGCGGGGCCGCCGCACGGGCGGCCCCGCCGCAAGACCGGCGAACTGACCGCCGAGCCGGGCCTTCCGCGGTCCACACCCAGCCGAACGCATGACACAGCGACCACCCACCGGACTCAGAACCGGGACGCCACGGCGGGCACCGTCGCCTCGACACCGCGACAGCCGAACCGCTTCCTGATTGCCTGCACCCCGAACGGTGCATTCAGCGGCGCGATCCCGATCTCGTGAGGGAGTGAAGCAACTCCTGAAACCCAGGTGTGGCCGCGGGGGCGCCCCCCGGGTCCAGTCTATCGGGGCTGCTCGGCACAATCCGGAAATCGCGGCCACCGCGGGCCGGTTGTCCACACCACGGCAAGAATGTGGACAACCGGCCCGAGGTCACTCCACGCCGATCCCCGCCAGGATCTCCCGGGCGCTCGCCACCAGCTCCGCCAAGCCGGGCGGCGCCAGCGATCCCGTCCCCGCCAGCGCGCCGAAGATCGTCCCCTCCATCCAGTCCACCACGATCCTCGCGTGCCGCTCGGCGGATGACGACCCGGCCGCCTCCAGGACCGAAGCCGCGAGGCGGCGGATCTGCAAACCGCCCTCGTCGTACACCGCGCGCAGCTCCGGGCGCCGCGTCGCCTCCAGCGCGAACTCGTACCGCGCCAGCATCCGCGTCCGACCCGAAGTGATCGCCTCGAAGGCATATCCCGCGATGAACTCCGCCAACGACCCCGACGACCGTGGCAGCGCCTGGTCCAGGACCACGATCCGCGCGATCGTCAGCTCCAGCAGCGCCGCCCGCGTGCGCGCGTAGTACGACGTCGATCCCACCGGCAGGCCCGCCTCGCGATCCACCGCCCGATGGGTCAGGCCGCGCATCCCCTCCGCCGCGATCACCGAGATCGCCGCGTCGGCGATCACATCAACCCGTTCCACGAAACCCACTCTACAGGTGTAGAGTCCTCTACACCTGTAGAGGAGGCGACATGCACGCGATCGTGGTCGGCGGCGGCATCGGCGGCCTGGCGGCAGCCGCGGGGCTGCACCGGGTCGGCTGGACGGTCACCGTCCTGGAAAAAGCACCCGAGTTCGGCGACGTCGGCGCCGGCATCTCCCTCTGGCCGAACGCCCTGCGCTGCCTCGACGAACTCGGCGTCGACCTCGGCGAGCACCTGGCGCCGCAGCGGGAAGGCGGCTTCCGCGACCGGCGCGGCCGCCGGATCACCCGC
>NZ_MUMI01000601.1 GCF_002155975.1 Amycolatopsis kentuckyensis | reverse complement strand
GAGTTCTCAAGCAACACACTCTGAATCCATCCGCGTTATCCGCGGGTAAATCCTCGGCAGTTGTTCCAAGCGATATTCACAAGCTTTTGGTCGAGCATGCCTAATCCTACGGGTTTAGTCGTAGGGGGTCGGCGGCCGCTCGTGGGCCGACGCTGAACATTACCCGGTCCGATCCGCGGTGTCAACCCGCTCGTCCCGGCCTGGTCTCCGGGGCTTTCGGCCCCGGTGTGACCCGGTGTTCCTGGCGACGAAGAGAAGATTACATGGCCCGGAACGGGCCCCGAACAGGGGGGTCACTTAACGGCATTGCCGCAGGTCAGAGTGCTCACAGAGGGCTACGAGAGGCTGTGCGGCGGCACGGGCCGGCGGGCACGGATCGGCCGGGCCACCGCTGCGCCGACAACGCCGGCGGAACGCTAGGTCGGCAACCTCGGCAATGCCGGCAGACCGCTACCCCGGCAACGTCGGCAGATACCGGGGCGGGACCCGCACCGGAGCGACCCGGGAAAAGTCCGCCGCCAGCGCCAGCACCCGGGCGTCGGACCACCGCGCGCCCATGAACGAGAGCCCCACCGGGAGCGGGCCCGCGAAGCCGGCCGGCACCGTCACGTCCGGGTAGCCCGCGACCGCGGCCGGTGTCGAGGACGGGATCACGTCGTTGTCCCCCACCGCGCAGTCCGTCTTCCACGCCGGTGGGTTGGTCGGCGACGCGATCGCGTCCAGGCGGTACGCGGCCAGCGTCTCGTCCAGGGACCGGCGGGCGAGGTCGGACAGCTCCGCCCGGCCGGCCCGGTAGCCCGGGTCCGACGGCGGAGGCGCGGCCAGTGCCTGCTCGAACAGCTCCTGCCCGGCGAAGCACGTCCGCTCCAGCGGGTCCGCGCGGTTGTACGCGATCAGCTCCGCCAGGTTCCGCGGCCCGCGCGGGCGGGTCGCCAGGTAGGCGTCGATGTCCCGGTGGAACTCCGTCAGGAGCGCCGGGAACTCCAGCTCGAGCAGCCGGTCCTGGTACGGCAACGTCACTTCGATGACCGTCGCACCCGCCTTGACCAGGGAATTCCGCGCGGACGTCAGGATCGCGTCGGTCGCCGGGCCGAGGACCGGCAGGCGCCAGAGGCCGATGCGGGTGCCGCGCAGGGCACCCGGCCGGAGCAACTTCGCGTAGTCCGTCGGCTGCGTGCGCGGGTAGGTCAGGGTCGCCGGGTCGCGCGGGTCGCGACCCTGCAGGACCGACAGCGTCAGGGCCACGTCGACGACGTTGCGGGCGATCGGGCCCGCGGTGTCCTGCTCGGCGGAGATCGGCACCACGCCGGTGCGGCTGACCAGGCCCAGGCTCGGTTTGTGCCCGACCGTCGCCGTCATCCCCGCGGGACACACGATCGAGCCGTCGGTCTCCGAGCCGATCGCCACCTGGGCCAACGACGCCGCCACGGCGGCCGCCGAGCCCGCGGACGACCCGCACGGGTTGCGGTCCAGCACGTACGGGTTGTTCGTCTGCCCACCCACGCCCGACCAGCCGGACGTCGGCTTCGCGGCGCGGAAGTTCGCCCATTCGGAGAGGTTCGCCTTGCCGAGGATCACCGCTCCGGCGTCCCGCAACCGGGTGATCAGGGTCGCGTCCGCGGCGGGGTGACTGCGCAACGCCCGCGAGCCGGCCGTCGTCCACTGGTCGCGGGTGTCGACGTTGTCCTTGACCAGCACCGGGATGCCGTCGAGCGGTCCGCGCAGGCGATGCGCGCGACGCCGGGCATCACTCGACGCGGCCTGGCCGAGCGCCGAGGGGTTGACCGCCAGTACCGCGTTGACCTTGCCGTCGATCCGGCGGATCCGGTCGAGGTAGGTGCTGGTCAGGCCGACCGCGGTGAGCCGGCCGGACGCCATCCGCGCCTGCAGCGCCGGGATGTCGGCCGAGTCGAGGTCGAACCGCTCAGGGGCCGGCGAGGCCGCGACCGGCGCGGCGGGGACGAGCACGAGTGCGGCGGCCAGGATCGCGAGGAACACCGGCCGCCGCCCCATCAGAGCACCGGCAACAGGGTTCGGAGTTCGTACGGGGTGACCGCGCTGCGGTAGTTGTCCCACTCCACGCGCTTGTTGCGGAGGAAGAAGTCGTAGACGTGCTCGCCGAGCGCTTCCGGCAGGAGCTCCGACTTCTCCATCTCGGCCAGCGCCTCCCCCAGGTTCTGCGGCAGCTGCGAGTACCCGGCGGCACGCCGCTCGGCGTCGCTGAGCTGCCAGATGTTGTCCTCGGCGGGTGGCGGCAGCTCGTAGCCCTTCTCGATCCCCTTGAGCCCGGCGGCCAGGATGACCGAGTACGCCAGGTACGGGTTGCACGCCGAGTCCAGCGTACGGATCTCCACCCGGCGGGATGACGCCTTTCCGGGTGAATACATCGGGACGCGGACGAGCGCGGAGCGGTTCGCGCGGCCCCACGACACCGTCGTCGGCGCCTCACTGCCGCTGATCAGGCGTTTGTAGGAGTTCACCCACTGGTTGGTGACCGCGGAGATCTCCTTGGCGTGGTGGAGCACCCCGGCGACGAAGGCCTTGCCGGTCTCCGACAGCTCGTGCGGGTCTTCGGCGTCGTAGAACGCGTTGCGGTCGCCTTCGAACAGGCTGACGTGCGTGTGCATCCCCGAGCCGGGCTGGTCGGTGAACGGTTTCGGCATGAACGTCGCGCGCACGCCCTGGGTCAGCGCGACCTCCTTGACGACGTAGCGGAACGTCATCACGTTGTCGGCCATCGTCAGCGCATCGGCGTAGCGGAGGTCGATCTCCTGCTGGCCCGGTGCCCCTTCGTGGTGGCTGAACTCGACCGAGATGCCCATCGCTTCCAGGGTCTCGATGGCGTGCCGCCGGAAGTGCGTCGCCGTGGCGTGGCTGGCCTGGTCGAAGTAGCCGCCGTTGTCCGCCGGCTCCGGCTCGCTGCCGTCGTCCGGCATGGTCGAGAGCAGGAAGAACTCGATCTCGGGGTGGACGTAGCAGGTGAAGCCCGCTTCGGCGGCCTTCGACAGCTGGCGGCGCAGGACGTGCCGCGGGTCGGCCCACGACGGGGAGCCGTCCGGCATCGCGATGTCGCAGAACATGCGTGCCGAGTACGGGCCGCCCTCCGGGGTCTCCCACGGCAGCACCTGGAAGGTGGACGGGTCCGGCTTGGCGACCATGTCGGATTCGTAGACGCGGGCGAAGCCCTCGATGGCCGAGCCGTCGAAGCCGATCCCGTCGTTGAACGCGCCTTCGAGTTCCGCCGGCGCGACCGCGACGGACTTGAGGAACCCCAGCACATCGGTGAACCAGAGACGGACGAAACGGATGTCGCGCTCCTCGAGCGTGCGGAGCACGAATTCCTGCTGGCGATCCATGGCCGCACCCTAACCACAGCGTGTTAACGGCATGTTTCGCGACGCGCCGACGCCGCCGAAGTCACGTCGCGAGCACCGCAACGGGTTTCTTCGCGCGGGTGATGGCCAGCGACGCGACCGACGCGATGACCGCCAGGACAGCGGCGGCATACCAGGCCAGGGTGTAGTTCCCGAGCTGGTCGCGGACCAGGCCGGCGGCCGACGCGGCGAACGCGGCCCCGAGCTGGTGGGAGGCGAAGACCCAGCCGAACACGATCGGGCCGGCGTCCCCGAACGCGCGGATGCAGAGCGCGACCGTCGGCGGGACCGTGGCCACCCAGTCGAGGCCGTAGAACAGGATGAACGCCCACATGCTCGGCTGGACGCTGTCGGTGAACAGCTGCGGCAGCAGCGCCAGCGAGAGGCCGCGCAGGGCGTAGTAGACGCCGAGCAGGATCCGCGGGTCGATCCGGTCGGTGAGCCAGCCGGAGAAGATCGTGCCGACGACGTCGAAGACGCCGACCAGGGCCAGCAGGCTCGCCGCGGTCGTCTGCGGCATGCCGTGGTCGTGCGCGGCCGGGACGAAGTGGGTGCCGACCAGGCCGTTGGTCGTCGCGCCGCAGATCGCGAAGCCGACGGCGAGCAGCCAGAACGTCCGGGTGCGGGCGGCCTGGCCCAGCACGGAGAGGGCGCGGCGGACCGATCCGGTCTTCGCCGCCGGGCGCGCGACCTCGGCGTCCGCCGGAGCGCCGTAGGCCGTGGTGCCGACGTCGGCCGGGTGGTCGCGGATCACCAGCAGGACCACCGGGACGACGGCGAGCGCGGCGATCGCGATCACCAGTGACGCCGTGCGCCACCCCGAGTTCACCGCCAGGTTCGCGATGAGTGGCAGGAAGATCAGCTGCCCGGTGGCGCCCGCCGCGGTCAGGACGCCGGTGACGACGCCGCGGCTGCGGACGAACCACCGGGTCGCGACCATCGCGGCGAAGCCCATGGCCATCGAGCCCGTGCCCAGGCCGACCAGCACGCCCCAGCACAGGACGAGCTGCCAGCTCGCGGTCATGAACACCGTGCCGCCCGCCCCGGCGGCGATGACGGTCAACGCCGCCGCCGAGACGCGCCGGATGCCGAAGCGCTCCATCAACGCGGCCGCGAAGGGCGCGAAGAGGCCGAAGAGCACGAGGTTGACCGACACGGCCGAGCTGATGGTGGTGCGGGACCAGCCGAACTCTTCGTGCAGCGGGTCGATCAGGACGCCGGGGGCGGCGCGGAAGCCGGCGGAGGCGAGCAGCGCGACGAAGGCGGCACCGGCGATCAGCCAGGCGCGGTGCAGCTTCGGGGCGGGACGGGTCTCAACGGTCACCCAGGCAGTCTCACCGCGTGCGCGTGACGGCGGAAGTGGCCGGAAGGACATCATCCGCAAGATTCAGGCCAACAGTAGGCTCACGCCATGCCCCGCCTCGCCCTCCTGCTCGCGCTCCTCCTGACGGCCGGTTGCACGGGCTCGCCCGACACGCGAGGCCCCTTCCCGGCGGGCGCCGACCTGGTCCACGAGGCCGCGACGGCGTTCGCTTCGGTGCGGAGCGTGCACTTCGCGGCCGGCGTGAACGGCGTGCTGCCGGGCTTCCCGCTCCGCCAGATCGAGGGCGACGCGACCCTCGCGGACGGCGGCACCGCGACCGGCACGGCCGACGTCCAGGACGGTGACGGGCATTCCAAGTTCCCCTTCACCGTGCACGACAGCGAGGGCCCGTACCGGGTCAGCGCTTTCCTCGGCCCGGCCGGTGGGCTCAAGCGGCTGCTCGACGGAGTGACCGACGCCGAGACCGAAGGCCGCGAGAACGTCGACGGCGCACCCGCGCTGCGGGTCGCCGGCCGGGTGCCCGCCGCCGTCGCGCACAGCGTGCTCGCGCCGATCGACGCCGACCTCAACGTCAAGGTCTGGGTCGCCGACGACGGCGGGCCACGGCGCTTCGTGCGCCTGTGGGTGCAGGTCCCGCCGGCCGGCGACCACCTCAGCCCGGTGATGATCGAGCTGTCGCTGACCGAGCAGGCCTAGCTACCCGAGCAGCGCTTCCCGTCCGGCGGCAGCGTGCCGTCGACCAAGTAGTCCGTGCCCGCCTCGTCCACGCACTTCACGCCCTGCAGGAACACCGTGTGCTGGGTGCCCTCGTAGGTGAGCAGCGCGCCCTTCAGGCCCTTCGCGAGGTTGACGCCGGCCTGGTACGGCGTCGCCGGGTCGTTGGTCGTCGAGATGACCAGCGTCTTCGCCAGGCCTTCGACGTTCGGCACGTGCGGTTCGGACGTGTTGGGCACCGGCCAGAACGCGCAGGCGTCGCGGGCCGCCGAAGCCGGGCGGCCGTCGTCGAGGAACGGCGCCACCTTCACGTACTCCTCCTGCGCCTTGAGGATGACGGCCGGGTCGGTGACGCGCGGGTCGTCGACGCAGCGGATCGCCGTGAAGGCGTCCTGGGTGGTGCCGTACCTGCCGTCGGAGTCGCGCTCGTTGTAGATGTCGGCGAGCTTCTCGAGCGTCGCGCCGCGCTGCTGCTTCAGCTCGTTGAGACCCGTGTTCAGGGTGTCCCAGAGGCTTTCCTGGTAGAGCGCCTGGATGACGCCGGTGGTGGCGTCCTCGTAGGAGAGCTTGCGGCCGTCGCCGACCGGCACCGGGAAGTCGATCAGCGGCCGGACGAGGTCCTGGAACGCCTTGACCGCGCCGCCGGCGTCCGCGCCGAGCGCGCAGTCCTGCTGGGCCGTGCACCACTTCGCGAACTGCGTGAACGCCGTCCCGAAGCCCTGGCCCTGCGCGACGAGGGACTCCACCGCGTCCTGCTCGGGGTCGACCGCGCCGTCGAGGACCATCGCGCGGACGTTCCTCGGGAACGCCTCGGCGTACGCCGACCCGATCCGGGTGCCGTAGGAGTAGCCCAAATAGGTGAGCTTTTCGTCGCCGAGGACCGAGCGGAGGACGTCCAGGTCCTTCACGACGTCGCGGGTGCCGACGTTGGCCAGCATCCCGGTGCCGTCGTCGGTGCGCTGGGCGCACTTGGCGGCGAAGTCCTTTTCCTGCGATTCCTGCTTGAGCACGCCGGCCGATGAGCCGTCGGTTTCGCTGTCGTCGGCGCGGTCGGCGTCGCGTTCGGCGTCGGTCAGGCAGTGGATGGCGGGCTGGCTGGCCCCGATCCCCCGCGGGTCGAAGCCGACCAGGTCGAAGCGCTTGCCGAGCCCGGTGCCGGCCGCCGGCTTGGCCAGCCCCGCGGCCGCGACCATGCCCGACGCGCCCGGACCACCCGGGTTGACCACGAGCGCCCCGATCCGCTCGCCGGTGGCCTTGCGGCGGAGCAGGCCCAGGGTGATCGTGTCCCCGGCCGGCTTCGCGTAGTCCAGCGGCACGGTCAGGCGGGCACACTGGACGTCTTTCGCCTGGAAGGCCGACCGCGAGTCCTCCGACGTCGCGTAAGGTGCGCAGTCGGCCCAGCTCAGGCTCTGGCCGTAGAACCGCTCCAGCCCGGCGGGCACCGGCCCGGACGGCGGGTGCGACTCGGTCGTCGGCGCGGGCGGCTCGGTCTTGCCGGAGGACGTGCACGCGGCCAGCGAGGCCGCGAGCAGCACGGACGTCGCGATCGCGGTGATCCGGCGACGATGGGACCTGGCGCTGGGATGTGGGAACACGGTTGGATCGTCCCATCCGGCCGCGGAACTCGAACGCACCACCGTCGCGTTGGGTGGTGGAGGCCGGTCGAGCGAGAGAGAACGGGAGACCAGGGGTGGCAGCACTGATCAGCCGGATGGGCAAGAAGCTCCGCCGGATCATCCAGCGGCCGGGCAGCGTCGAGCTGACCCGCTACGAAGCACTGCTGCCCGCGGTCGAGAAGCTCGAACCCGAGCTCGAAAAGCTCTCCGACGAGGAGCTGACCGAGCGGGCCAGCAAGCTTCGCGAGACGCTGAAGGACACCGCGTTCGGCGACAGCCAGCTCATCGAGGTGTGCGCGCTGGGCCGCGAAGCCGCCCGGCGGGCGCTGGGCGAGCGCGCGTTCGACGTGCAGGTGCTGGGCACGATGGGCCTGCTCACCAAGCACGTCGTGCAGATGGAGACCGGTGAGGGCAAGACCCTCGCGGGTGCGCTGGCCGCGGCCGGGTACGCGATCCGCGGAAAGCGCGTTCACGTCGTCACGGTCAACGACTACCTGGCCCGCCGCGACGCGGAATGGATGGGCCCGGTGTACGCGCTGCTCGGCGTGTCGGTCGGCTGGGTCGAGCCCGCGCACTCGCGGGAGGAGCGGCGCGAGGCCTACGCCAAGGACGTCACGTACGGCGCCGTGGCCGAGATCGGCTTCGACGTCCTGCGGGACAGGCTGGTCACGTCGGTCGACGACCTGGTCCAGCCCGACCCCGAGGTCGCGATCGTCGACGAGGCGGACTCCGTCCTGGTCGACGAGGCCCGCGTCCCGCTGGTGATGGCCGGCTCGATCGACCACACCGACGCCGACGAGGAGGTCGCGAAGGTCGTCCGGCGGCTGCGCCTCGGCCTGCACTACGAGACCGACAGCGAAGGCCGCAACGCCTGGCTGACCGACGCCGGCGCGTCCGTCGTCGCGAAGTCGCTCGGCCTGGAGGTCGACGACCTCTACGGCGAGACCGCCTCCGACCGGCTGCCCGCGGTGAACGTCGCCCTGCACGCCCACGCGCTGCTCACCCGCGACGTCGACTACCTGGTCCGCGACGGCAAGGTCCAGCTCATCAACGCCGCCCGCGGCCGCGTCGCCGAGCTCCAGCGCTGGCCGGACGGCCTCCAGGCCGCCGTCGAGGCGAAGGAGCAGGTCACCGCGACCGACCGCGGCGAGATCCTGGACTCGATCACCGTCCAGGCGCTGCTGGCGCGCTACCCGGAGGTCGCCGGCATGACCGGGACCGCGGTCGCCGTCGCCGAGCAGCTGCGCGAGTTCTACGAGCTCGAGGTCGCGGTCATCCCGCCGAACACGCCGAACATCCGCGAGGACCTCGAGGACCGCGTCTTCGCGTCGCCGTCGCAGAAGCTGCGGGCGATCGAGGAGGAGATCCGCACGGTGCACGAGACCGGGCGGCCGATCCTCGTCGGCACCCAGGACGTCGCCGAGTCCGAAGAGCTGGCCGAGAAGCTCGCGAAGGTCGACCTCGAGTGCGTCGTGCTCAACGCGCGCAACGACGCCGAAGAGGCCGCGATCATCGCCGAGGCCGGCAAGAAGGGCGCGGTCACCGTGTCCACGCAGATGGCCGGCCGCGGTACCGACATCCGGCTGGGCGGCACCGACGGCGCGACCCGCGAAGAGGTCGTCGAGCTGGGCGGGCTGCACGTCATCGGCACCGCGCGGTACCCGTCGAGCCGCCTCGACGGCCAGCTGCGCGGCCGTTCCGGCCGGCAGGGCGACCCGGGCAGCGCGATCTTCTTCGCGAGCCTGAACGACGAGCTCGTGCTGTCGAACGCGCCGGACGTGCCCGAAGGCATCGTCGACGACGAGGAGACCGGCGAGATCAAGGACCCGGCGGCGCTGCGGCAGCTCAACCACGCCCAACGCGTCGCCGAGGGCGTCGACCTGGAGATCCACCGCAACACCTGGCGCTACACGCGGCTGATCGAGCGGCAGCGGCGGGACCTGCTGGTGCACCGCGACAAGGTGCTTCGCACCGCGTACGCGGCGGAGCAGTTGGAGAAGGCGCACCCGGAGAAGTTCGGCGAGCTGAAGGAAAAGCTGGACGACCAGGACAAGCTGGAGCAGATGTGCCGCGAGGTGCTGCTGTTCCACATCGACCAGCTGTGGTCCGACCACCTGGCGTACCTGACCGACGTCCGCGAAAGCATCCACCTGCGGGCGCTGGCCCGGGAGACGCCGCTGGACGAGTTCCACCGCGCGGCGATCCCGGAGTTCCACAAGATCATCGCCGAGGCCGACTCGCGGGCGGCGAAGACGCTCGAAGAGGCGGAGCTGACCGACGAGGGCATCGACCTCGGCGACGCGGGCGTCCGGCGCGCGAACACGACGTGGACGTACCTCGTGCACGACAACCCGTTCGACTCGGACTTCGAGCAGACCATCAAGAAGGTCCGGAGCATGATCAAGCGGAAGTAGCTTTTCCGCGGGAGGCCCCCGTCCGGTTCGCCGGGTGGGGGCCTTTCGTTTGCCGGGCCGGCGAACATGAGCAAGGTTCCGGCCCTGTTCCGGCGCGATCTCGAAGACCTCCGGCGAGTCACTGGTGGGCGCGGCGCGATGCGGGCCGAAGGTCAACGGCGCTCCGGAGCGCCTGGCATGCACCGGCTGCGACGTCCCTCGCGACTTCGACGGCCCGATGACGTGGTTGCGGGCGCACCCGGAGTCCGAAGGCGTCGTCAGACACCACCCGGACGGGCGGATGGCGAAGCTCAAGCACCGGGACGCCGTGGCTCGGCCTGAGCGTGGCATTTCGCCCACATTCGCTCGGCCTTCCGGGTGACGGTGAGCCAGAATGACGGCATGCCGCAACTGCGCATCGCGCTCGCCCAGGTCAACCCCACCGTCGGCGACCTCGACGGCAACGCCGAGCTGCACGTCGAGTGGACGCGGCGGGCCGCCGAAGCCGGCGCGCACGTCGTCGTCTTCCCCGAGATGTCCCTGACCGGCTACCCCATCGAGGACCTCTCGCTCCGCAAGACCTTCGCCGCCGCCTCTCGGCAGGGCGTCGAGTCGCTGGCGCGCCGGCTCGACGAGGCCGGCTGCGGCGAGGTGCTCACCTACATCGGCTACCTCGACCTCGACGAAATCGGCCCGCGCGACGCCGCCGCGGCGCTGTACCGCGGCGAGGTCGTCGCCCGGCAGTTCAAGCACCACCTGCCCAACTACGGCGTCTTCGACGAGCACCGCTGGTACAAGCCGGGCACCACGCTCGACGTCGTCCGCTTCCACGGGCTCGACATCGGCATGGTCATCTGCGAGGACGTCTGGCAGGACGGCGGGCCGATCTCGGCGCTGGGCCGCGCCGGCGTCGACCTCGTCGTGGCGCCGAACGCGTCCCCCTACGAGCGGTCGAAGGACGAGCAGCGGCTGCCGCTGATCGCCCGGCGCGCCGCCGAAGCCGGGGCGCCGCTGGTCTACACCAACCAGATCGGCGGGCAGGACGACCTGGTCTTCGACGGCGACTCGCTCGTCGTCGGCGCGGACGGCACGCTGCTGGCCCGCGCGCCGCAGTTCGTCGAGCACCTGCTCGTGCTGGACGTGGACCTCGCCGCGGGCGGGCACGCCGCCGACGGCGAACTCGAAGGCCTGCACGTCCGGCGCCGGGTGCTGAGCGCGGACCCGCTGCCGGCGTACCCGGCGACCGCCGAACCGGTGATCAGCGAGCCGCTGTCGGACGAGGCCGAGGTGTGGCACGCGCTCGTCGTCGGGCTGCGGGACTACGTGCACAAGAACGGCTTCTCGTCGGTGATCTTCGGGTTCTCCGGCGGCATCGACTCGGCGGTCTGCGCGGCGCTGGCGGCGGACGCGCTGGGCGGCGACAACGTCTACGGCGTCTCGATGCCGTCGAAGTACTCGTCGGGGCACTCGAAGGACGACGCCGCCGACCTGGCGCGGCGGATCGGCGCGCACTACCGGGTCGAGCCGGTCGAGGACATGGTCCGGGTGTACGTCGACCAGCTTTCCCTGACCGGCCTGGCCGAAGAGAACATCCAGGCGCGGACGCGGGGCATGCTGCTGATGGCACTGTCCAACCTGGACGGTCACCTGGTGCTCGCCACCGGCAACAAGACCGAGCTCGCCGTCGGGTACTCGACGATCTACGGCGACGCGGTCGGCGCGTTCGCCCCGATCAAGGACGTCTTCAAGACGCACGTGTGGCAGCTGGCGCGGTGGCGCAACGCCGAGGCGGCGAAGAACGGCGAGACCCCGCCGATCCCGGAGAACTCCATCACCAAGCCGCCGTCGGCCGAGCTGCGGCCGGGCCAGGTGGACACCGACTCGCTGCCGGACTACGAACTGCTGGACGACATCCTCGACGACTACGTCGAGGGCGACCGCGGGTACGCCGACCTGGTGTCCGCGGGCTTCGACCCGGAGACCATCGACCGCGTGGTGCGGATGGTCGACAAGGCCGAGTACAAGCGGCGCCAGTACCCGCCGGGCACGAAGATCACGTTCAAGGCGTTCGGACGGGACCGCCGGCTGCCGATGACCAACCTGTGGCGCGAGGGCAAGGCCTAGCTCAACGCGACCTGGCGGCCTTCCGGAGTGCGGAGGGCCGCCGTCAGGCCGGCTTTGTCCGCGCGGCGGACCAGCAGTTCCAGGCCGAGCGCGTCGGTCACCGCCAGCACCGAATCCGGGTCCGGGTGGGTGCCGGTGACCATCAGCAGCGGCAGGGACGGCAGGTCCCGCGTCGTCGGGTGCGGGGTGCTGCCCCAGTCGATGAGGAACGGGTGGAGGGTGCCCGGGACGCTCGGCGGGGTCAGGCGCCAGCTCAGCGTTGCGCCGTCGCCGGTTTCGCGGGACATCTCCCTCGGGTCGCCCGGGTCGAAGCCGTGGGCGCGGGCTTTCGCGACCGTCGCGTCGAGGTCCGTCGTGCGGACCGCCCAGGCGACCAGCGCGGGCTCGGTCAGGTCGTCGATGCCGAACGGCCGGGGTGCCCCGGGGTCCGGCTGGTCCGGGTCGGGGCCGATGACCTCCAGGTACATGCCCGCGCCGAGGTCGGCGAGGTGGTTGGCGGTGCCGATGCCGACGTGGCGGCCGCCGGGCGCGGGCGTGACCCCGGTGAGGGCGGCGACCCGGGCGACGGCGTCGGCGAGGTCCGGTCCGGCGTAGACGAGGTGATCGAGCACGAGCGCCATCATCCCGCGCCGACGGCCCTCGCCGCATCGACCATCCCGTGGCCGTAGTAGGTCGTTCCCTGCTTCGTGGTTGCGCAGGTGCTGTCCGGGCAGGACAGTGGCGTCGCCGTGGCGAAGAGGGCGCGCTTGATGCGTTCGGCGCTCCAGTGCGGGTGCTCGCTCGCGATCAGGGCGGCGACGCCGCTCGCGTGCGGCGCGGCCATCGACGTCCCGTTCGCGGACCGGTATTCGCCGTTCGGCCAGGTCGACCAGACGCGCGCGCCGGGCGCGGCGACGCTGATCCGGGTCGCCGAGTAGTTGGAGAAGGTGGCTTTGACGAGCTTTTCGTCGAGCGCGCCGGTGCCGACGACGCCGGGGAGCTCGTGCGGGAGCCGGGTGCAGGTCGGGTCGATCCGGCGCTCCACCGGCGTGCTGTCGGCCGGGCTCTCCTTGTCCACCGATCGGGTGTCGAGGTTGATTCCGGCGTTGCCGGCGGAGGCGACGACGAGGACGTTCCGGCGTTGCGCGTACGCGACCGCGCGGCCGACGGCGAGCTTCGCGGCGGCCTGGTCCGGCTGGTCGTCGCAGTTGTAGCGCCACGGGATCGAGCGGTAGCTGTTGCTGGCCACGGCGAACCCGTGCTCGGCGGCCCAGACGAAGCCGCAGACCATGCTCTCGGCCGTCTCGGTGTCGTCGAGTTCGGCGAGTTTGACGGCGGCGATGCGGATGCCCGGCGCGACGCCGACGACGCCGGTGCCGTTGCGGGCCGCGGCGATCGTGCCCGCGACGTGCGTGCCGTGGCCGTCCAGGGTGGGGCGCCAGGCGCCGGGGCCGCGGTCGGGCCAGCCGGACAGGCAGGAGACGGAGTTCTTGCGGTCGAACGCGGCGTTCAGCTCCGGGTGGGTGTCGTCGACGCCGACGTCGAGGACGCCGACGACCGTGCGCTTGCTGCCTTCGGTGACCGCGTGGGCCTCCGGGAGGTGCAGCGCCGGGACGTCCCATGCGGTGCCCTCCGGCGGGACCAGGCCGGAGTTCGGCGAGTTCGGCCCGGTGTAGCGGAGGTCCTTGCGGGACGCGAAGAACTCCTTCGGGATCTTCGCGGTGCGCGTCGCGCCGACGGCGTCGATGCCCGGTGTGTTCCGGACCTTCGCGGCGAAGTCGTCCTTCGCGGTGTACGCGACGACGACGCCGATCTGCGGGTAGCTGGCGACGACCGTGCCACCGGCCTTCTTGATGACGAGCTCGGCCCACCCCGTGTGGTGCGTGACGACGACGTGCGGCATGACCAGCGGGTCGGCGGCCGCCGGAGTCGCGATCAGGCCCAGCAAGAGCGCTGTCGCCAGGATGATTCGCCGCACGCGTCCTCCTCGAATTCGCCCAAACCGAACTTAGCGATCATTTGCGGCGGGGCGGTACCCCTCTTCGGTCGTAGGCTGGACGCCATGACGACGGGGTTCACGGTGTTCGACACGGCGATCGGCGCGTGCGGGCTCGCCTGGCGCGACGACGTCGTGATCGGGACGTCGCTGCCCGAAGGCAGTGCTTCGCGGACGCGGGCCTGGCTGGTCCGGCGCTTCCCGGACGCCGTCGAGGGGACTCCGCCGGCGCCGGTGCGGGAGGCGGTGGCCGGGATCGTGGCGCTGCTCGGCGGCGCGCGTCAGGACCTGGCTTCGGTGGCGCTGGATTTCTCGGGCGTGCCGGAGTTCAACCGGCGCGCGTACGAGGTCGCGCGGACGATCCCGCCGGGCAAGACGCTGACGTACGGCGACATCGCGCACCGGCTCGGGCAGCCGGGATCGGCGCAGGCCGTCGGGCAGGCGATGGGGCACAACCCGTTCCCGATCATCGTGCCGTGCCACCGCGTGCTGGCGGCCGGCGGGAAGGACGGCGGGTTCTCGGCGCGGGGCGGCGTCGGGACGAAACGCCGGATGCTCGTGATCGAAGGCGCGCTGGCGGACGAGCCGACGCTGTTCTGAGCCTCCCGCGGTGTGTTCGGAGGGCCAGCACGCGTGATCGGAAGCCGCACTCGCGTGATTGAAGGCGGAACTCGCGTGATTGGAGGCGGAACTCGCGTGATT
>NZ_MUMI01000600.1:357-2074 GCF_002155975.1 Amycolatopsis kentuckyensis | reverse complement strand
GCGGAGGCGGGGACGGCGGTGGCGAACTGCCCGCTGTACGCCGGGGCCACTTTCTGGCCGAGCGCCGAGCCGGCCCAGGAGAAATTGATGATCCGGCAGGTCGGAAAACCATTCCAGGAAATGGTGAACGAACTGCCCGCCGGGCCGCTCGACGGTTTCAAACCAACCGACGGCGGAACTTGTGCATTGGCGGTGCCTGCCGCGGTGAGCAGAAGCAACGTTCCGGCCACGGCGCCGAAAAACAGCCGAACCACGAATCGCATTGGGACGTCCCTCCCCGGTGTGTGCTCGCTGTAGCATTCCAGGCCAGTCGGTAAAGCAAGTAGGGGATGCCCAATGGGACGTGTCATCGCGGCGGGGGTTGCGTTGGGTTTGTGCGCGGTGCTGCTGGGCGCGCCACCCGCCTCCGCGGAGTCCGCGTCGCTGCGGCTCCAGGTGTCGATCGACCAGCGGCCGATCGAGGACGCCACCGTCCCGATCGATCCGGCGAACCAGGTCGAGCTGCAGGTCGTGGCGACCAACCCCGGGGCCGCGCCGGTGAAGGTCCGCAGCGTGCGGCTGTCGGGCGTCGCGCTCGCGCTGACCTTCTTCGCCTACGACACGACCGCGCCCTTCGAGGTGCCGGCCCGCGGGTCGGTGTCCCGGACGTTCGTCCTCGACCTCGGTGACCTGGCCGGGCAGGCGACCGGGCTGCTGCCGTCGTCGGTCGAGCTGCTCGACTCCGGGCGCGTCACGCTGGGTGAGGCGACGACGGTCGCCGACGTCCGCGGGTCCTTCTGGTCGGTCTACGGCGTCTTCGGCCTGGCGATGCTCGTGCTGACCATCCTCGCCTGGCTGACCGCGCTGCTGGCGCTGGCCCGGCACCGGCTGGCGCCCAACCGCTGGCGCCGCGGCGTGCGGTTCCTGCCCGCCGGGTTCGGTACCGGCCTGGTCGCGGTGATCAGCCTGTCGGTGCTGCGCCTGGTCCCGCCCGAGCCGGCGGTCGAGATCCCGGTGGTGCTCGGCGCGGCGGCGATCGCGTTCCTGCTCGGCTACCTGACCCCGCACCCGGCGCCGCCCGCGGTGACCGAAAGTGACAAGACGGTGCAGCTCCCGCTCCCGTCGACCCAGGAATTCACCCGATGAGCGCACCGGCCGAGCTGGTCGCCGCCCTGCCGCAGTACGACATCGGGGAGTCGATCGGCGAGGGCGGCATGGGTGTCGTGTTCGCCGGCGTGCACCGGACGCTGGGCCGCAGCGTCGCGATCAAGCAGTTGCCGTGGGACGTGCTCAACCACGCGGCGAGCAGCGAGCTCTTCGACCGCGAGGCGCGGGTGCTGGCGAGCTTGGACCACCCGCACATCGTCCCGGTGTACGACTACGTCCGAACGGGCCGCGAGCACCTGCTGGTGATGGAGCGGCTCGACGGCGGGACGGTGCACAGCCGCTTCCACGGCGGCGGTGTCAGCGGCGAGCAGGCGTGCGCGATCGGGCTGGCGATGCTGGCCGGGCTGCACGCGGCGCACCGGGCGGGGGTGCTGCACCTCGACGTCAAGCCGCGGAACCTGCTGTTCAGCACGCAGGGCGTGGTGAAGGTGGCGGACTTCGGCATCGCCCGGGTGATCAGCGAGGGTGCGACGCTGGTGACGCACGGTGGCGAGATCCTCGGAACCCCGGCGTACATCGCCCCGGAGCAGGCCATGGGCAACGCCCTGAGCCCGGCGGCCGACGTCTACGC
>NZ_MUMI01000600.1:0-276 GCF_002155975.1 Amycolatopsis kentuckyensis | reverse complement strand
CGCCGCGGCGGCGACGGTGGTGTACGGATCGGGCTGGCTGGAGCGGTCCGGGGTGCCGGTGCTGCACTTGACGCCCCGGGTGATCGCGGGCCTGAATTCGGCAACCGCCCCGGCCCCACCGGCGGACGCCCGGACGCGGCCGGTGTCCCGTCCCGGAGCGACGCTGGTGGGAGCGCCCGCCGAGGTGGGCGAGCCGGGGTGGCCGGGCGGTGCGGGCGGCGCTGGGGCGGCCGGCGCCGAGTGGCCCGGCGGTGCGGCCGGCGCCGGGCGGGCCGG
>NZ_MUMI01000060.1 GCF_002155975.1 Amycolatopsis kentuckyensis | reverse complement strand
ACCAGCGCGTCGCCCGAGCGCAGGGCCGCTTCGGTGAACGGGCCGCCGCCACCCAGGCCGCGGACGTCGCCCGGGACCGGGAGCACCAGGTGCAGCGATTTCGCTCCCTGCGAACGCAGCGCCATCAGCAGCTGCACCGGGGTGGCCGCCCGGTTGAACGCCAGCGGGAGCGCGAACGCCTCGGCCGCGGCCGCGTCGGCGGCCACGACGTCATGGGCCTCACCCCACGCGAGCAGGGCATCGAGGACATCGTCGGACGCGGCGGCCCCGTTGAGCCACGCGCTCGACCAGACGGCGAAAGTCGCACTGGGACGGCACACGACGCCCTATTTTACCGGCTCGCTCGCGGTGCCGGGAGCGCGCCCACGCTGGAGCCGCTCCACATCGACGCACCGCCGATCCGGCAGTAGCGTCGAGGAGGTGAACGCTGTTCCAGACGCTCTTCCCCGCACCGCCGGGGCCCTGCGCGCGGCCGGGTACGAGCCGCGCACGATCGCCCGAGAGATCCACGACAACCTGCTGACCGCCCTCAAGAACGGCGAGGACGCCTGGCCCGGCATCGTCGGGTTCTCCCGCACCGTGCTGCCGCAGCTGGAACGCGCGCTGCTGGCCGGGCACGACGTCGTCCTGCTCGGCGAACGCGGCCAGGGCAAGACGCGCCTGCTGCGCACCCTGGCCGGCCTGCTCGACGAGTGGACACCCGTCATCGAGGGCTCCGAGCTGGGCGAACACCCGCTGCAGCCGATCACGCCCGCGTCGATCCGGCGCGCCGCCGAACTCGGCGACGACCTGCCGGTGGCCTGGCGCCACCGCTCCGAGCGCTACACCGAAAAGCTCGCCACGCCGGACACCTCGGTCGGTGACCTGATCGGCGACGTCGACCCGGTGAAGGTCGCCGAAGGCCGCAGCCTGGGCGACCCCGAGACCATCCACTTCGGTCTCGTCCCGCGTGCCCACCGCGGCATCGTCGCCATCAACGAGCTGCCCGACCTCGCCGAGCGCATCCAGGTCGCGCTGCTCAACGTGATGGAGGAGCGCGACATCCAGGTCCGCGGCTACACGCTGCGGCTGCCCCTCGACGTCCTGCTCGTCGCCACCGCGAACCCCGAGGACTACACCAACCGCGGCCGGATCATCACCCCGCTGAAGGACCGCTTCGGCGCCGAGATCCGCACCCACTACCCCCTCGACGTCGAGTCGGAGGTCGCCGTCGTCCGGCAGGAGGCGAACCTCGTCGCCGAAGTCGGCGAGCCGCTGCTCGAAGTCCTCGCCCGGTTCGTCCGGAACCTCCGCGAGTCCACGGTGATCGACCAGCGCTCCGGCGTCTCGGCGCGGTTCGCCGTCGCCGCGGCGGAAACCGTGGCGGCCGCGGCCCTGCGGCGCTCGGCGCTGACCGGGGAGGAGCCCGCCGTGGCGCGCCCGGTCGACCTCGACGCCGTCCCGTCGGTGCTGCGCGGCAAGATCGAGTTCGAACCCGGCGAAGAAGGCCGCGAGATCGAGCACCTCGTGCACCTGCTGCGCCTCGCGATCGCCGAGACCGCGCGCGACCGGTTCGCCGGCCTCGACCTGCGGCCACTGGCCGACGCGGTCGCCGACGGCCACCTGGTCGCCACCGGCGAGCGCGTCCCGGGCAAGGACGTCCTCGAAGCCCTGCCCGAACTGCCGGTGCTGCACGAGGTCGCCCGGCGCGCCGGTGTCGCCGCCGACGAGCCCGCCGGGCGGATCGCGGCCGCCGTCGAACTCGCCCTCGAATCGCTGTTCCTGTCGCGAAGGCTCGCCAAGGACTCCGACGACGCGACGACCGTCTACGGCCGATGACCGCCATCCCGCTTCCCGACGGCTACTCCTACGGCCCGTGGCACGACGGGCCGGATCCCCTCGCGCCGCCGGCCGACCTGCGCGACGCGCTCGACGAGATCGGCCAGGACGTCATGGCCGGGGCCTCGCCGAGGGCCGCGCTGGAGGAAATGCTGCGGCGCGGCACGCACCGCACCGCGGGCCTCGACGAGCTGACCCGGCGGCTCTGGCAGCGCCGGTCGCAGATCCAGCGGCGCAACAACCTCGACGGCACCCTGCAGGAGGTCCAGCGCCTGCTGCAGGAGGCCCTCGACGCCGAACGCCGCGAGCTGTTCCCGGACCCGGACGACGACGCCCGGTTCCGGGAGGCCCAGCTCGACGCGCTGCCACCGGGCACGGCCGCGGCCGTCACCGAGCTCGCGAACTACGACTGGCGGTCCGAGCAGGGCCGGGAGAACTACCAGCAGATCCGGGACCTGCTGGGCCAGGAGCTGATGGAGTCCCGGTTCCAGGGCATGAAGCAGGCGCTGCAGAACGCCGGGCCGGAGGACGTCGAGCGGATCAACGAGATGCTCTCCGACCTCAACGACCTGCTCGCCGCGCACGCCCAGGGCGCGGAGGACATCCAGCAGCGTTTCGAAGACTTCATGGGCAAGCACGGCGAGTTCTTCCCGGAGAACCCGCGCAACGTCGAAGAGCTGATCGACGCGCTGGCCGAGCGGTCGGCGGCCGCGCAGCGGATGCTCAACTCGATGTCCGCCGAGCAGCGCGCGGAACTCGCGGAGCTGACCCAGCAGGCCTTCGGCGACCCGCGCCTGGCCCAGCAACTGTCCCGGTTGGACGGTCAGCTGCAGGCGGCGCGGCCGGGCGAGGACTGGACGGGGTCGGCGCGCTTCCGCGGCAAGAACCCCCTGGGCATGGGGGAAGGCGCCCAGGCGATGGCGGACCTCGCCGAGCTCGACGCGCTGGCCGAGCAGCTCAGCCAGTCCTACCCGGGCGCGCGGCTGGAGGACATCGACCTGGAATCGCTCGAACGCCAGCTCGGCAAGGACGCCGGCGTCGACGCCCGGCGGCTGGCCGAGCTGGAGCGCGAACTGCGCCGCCAGGGCCTGTTCGAACGCGCCGCCGACGGCTCGCTCCGGTTGTCGCCCAAGGCGTTGCGGCGCCTCGGCGAGACGGCGCTGTCCGACATCGTGAACGCCCTGCGCGGCAAGACCGGCGAGCGCGAAACGGAGTCGGCCGGCGCGGCCGGCGAGCCCACCGGCGCGTCCCGGCCGTGGCGGTTCGGGGACATGCAGCCCTGGGACGTGCCGCGGACCATCCGCAACGCCGTGCTCCGGTCGGTTTCGGTGGGGGAGCGGCAGGTGCGGCTCGACGTCGAGGACGTCGAAGTGGTCGAGACCGAGCACCGGACGCGCGCGGCGGTGGCGCTGCTCGTCGACACGTCGTGGTCGATGGTGCAGGAAAACCGCTGGCTGCCGATGAAGCGCACGGCGCTCGCGCTGCACCAGCTGATCAGCACCCGCTTCCGCAACGACGCCCTGCAGCTGATCACGTTCGGCCGCTACGCCCAGTCGGTGGAGCTGCCGGAGCTGGTCGGCCTGGAGGGAGCGTGGGAACAGGGCACGAACGCCCACCACGGGCTGCTGCTCGCCGGGCAGCACCTGCGGCGGCACCCGGACGCCCAGCCGGTGGTCCTGATGGTCACCGACGGCGAGCCGACGGCCCACCTGGAACCCGACGGCGAGGCGGTCTTCGACTACCCGCCGCAGCCCCGGACCCTCCTCAAGACACTGTCCGAAGTGGACCGCCTGGCCAAGCTCGGCGCGTCGATCTCGGTGTTCCGCCTCGGCGACGACCCGCGGCTGACGTCCTTCGTCGACCTGATCGCCCGCCGCTCCGGCGGCCGGGTGATCGCGCCGGACCTGGACGGCCTGGGCGCGGCGGTGGTGGGGGACTACCTGCGCACCCGGCGGTAGGATCGGCCGCGGCCGAGGGGAGGACGGGCGATGCGGGTCGACACCGGTCCCGGCATGATCGACGGACCCCGGCTGCCGGACCCGGCCGGGACCCGGCTCATCCTGATCGGCACGGCCGCCTACGCCGACCCGCGGCTGCACGACCTGCCCGCGGTGGGCAACAACCTGGCCGCGCTGCGGTCCGTGCTGACCGACCCGGCGATCGGCGTGTGCCTGCCGGAGCACAGCACCACCATCGCCGACTCCGCCGACCCGAGCCGGGTGGGTGTCACCCTCGCCGAGGAGGCCGCGGCGGCGGAAGACACCCTGATCGTCTACTACGCCGGGCACGGCCTGGTCGACGAGCGCGGCGAACTGCACCTCGGGCTGGGCGGGACGAACCCGGACCACCCGGTGTTCACGTCGTTGCCGTTCGAGTGGGTCCGCCGGGCCATCGCCGGCAGCCCGGCGCGCAACCGCGTGCTGCTGCTCGATTGCTGCTTCTCCGGCTTGGCCATCGAAACGATGGCCGACCCGTCGTCGGTCGGCGCGTCCCAGATCGCGATCGCCGGGACGTACACGATGACGTCCTCCCCGGCGAACCGGCCGTCGATCGCCCCGGCCGACGCGGAGCACACGGCGTTCACCGGTGAGCTGCTGTCGTTGCTGCGCCGCGGGATCCCCGGCGGCGGCGACGTGATCACCCTCAGCGAGGCCTACCGGGCCCTGCTCCAGGCCCACACCGCCGCGGGCCTGCCCAAACCGCAGCAGCGCAACACCGAGACCGCCGAGCAGCTGGCGCTCGCGAAGAACGTCGCGGTGGCCCCGGCGCGGACCGTCACGGCCCGGGCGAAGCACCTGCACAAGCGGCACCTGCCGCCGGCGCACCTGCAGCCCAACCCGCGCTGGGTCCCGATCGGCTACCACGTCGACGGCGCCCTGCCGGCGTACCTGGACTTCTTCACCGACCAGCACCTGGTGGTGCTCGGGGACGTCGGGGCGGGCAAGACGAACGTGCTGCGCGCGGTCGTCGGCGGGCTGGCCGAGCGGTGGTCGGCCAAGGAGCTGCTGATCATGCTCTTCGACTTCCGGCGGACCCTGCTGGGCTTCCTCACCGGGGACCACCTGCTCGGCTACGGCGTGAACGCGACGCAGGTGACCTCGATGCTGGAGGAAGTGGTCCTCTCGATGCGCAAGCGGCACGGCGGGCACTGGCCCGGCCCGGAGCTGGTGCTCGTCATCGACGACTTCGACTTCGTCCGCGGGCCGGACAACCTCCTCGAGCCGCTGGCCGAGCTGATCCCGGACGCGCACGAGCTCGGCCTGCACCTCGTGGTGGCCGCCGAGCCGCACAGCGCCGATCCCGTGCTGACCGCCCTCGCCGAAGGTGGTGCCGCGGCGTTGCTGATGAACGGCGAAGGCCGCTGGGGGTCCGTCGCCCAGGCGCCGAAGCCGACCGGTTTCGGGACGTTGGTCCGCGAGGCGGGCGTCAGCGAGGTGCAGATCGCCTGGACGCCGTACGAACAGGCCGGCGGGGCATCGGCCGAAGATGAACCTGCCGCCGCCGAACCCGCCGCCGCCGACGGCGAGGACGACGCCGCGCAAGCCTGATCGCCCGGTCTCACCGGCGCCGGATGCGCACGGCCGGGGGCGATCCACCGGCCGTGCTCGGGCTGCCCGGCCAGGGGATCGCCGGAGGTGGCCGAGGAGCTCGCCGTTCTCCTCGTGCCGGATCTCGATCGGGCTCACCGCCGCACGCCCAGCCGGTCGCGGACGGCGGCGATCACCTTGGCGGTCTGGGCCCGCAACGCGTCCAAGCCCGCTCGCTCGTCGGCCGAGCCGGGGTAGCCCGTCGGGTCCGCCCGGGCGCCTCGCTTCCAGACGGCCGCGACCTGCTGCGTCGCGGCGATGTCCTCGTCGGGACGTCCCGGGACCAGGACGAGGTCCGCGCGCAGCCCCGCCCGGATCCGGCCGCGGTCGGCCAGCCCGAACACGGCGGCGGGGCGGGCGGTCGCGGCGGCGAGCGCGGCGGCCGGGGGCAGCCCGGCGGCCACCAGGTACCCCAGCTCCCGGTGCAGGCTCGCGCCGTGCACGGTGCCCGGGTTCGGCGCGTCCGTCCCGGCCAGCACCGGCACGCCGGCGTCGTGCAGCAGCCGGGCGTTGCCGCGCGCGGCCGCGAAGTCCGGCAGCCGCGGCGGCAGCCACCGCTGCGCCTGCCGTTCGAGGACGGCACACCACGCGAGCCCCAGCCGGGAGACCAGCGCGGGTTCGTCGAGCAGCGAACCGCCGGGGAAGCCGTCGGCGATCGACAGCGTCGAGATCACCGCGACACCCGCCGCGGCGATCGCGTCGACCTGGTGCGGGGCCAGCGCGTCGAACGGGACGTGGGCCAGCACGTCCACCCCGGTGGGCAGCAGGTCCAGGGCCCCGCGCGCGGTCGGCACGTGGGCGGCGACGACCAGGCCGGCCGCGTGCGCGGCTTCGGTCAGCGCGGCGATCGTCGGCACGTCCAGTGACGGCATCGGCATCGGCCCGCCGCCGGTGCCGTCGTCGTAGAGGACCTTGAGGTGCGCCGCGCCTTCGGCGACGCGGTCGGCGACGAACCGCTCGGCGTCCCGCGGTCCGGTCACGGCCGGGAAGGGCGCGTACATCAGGCTCGGGTGCCCGCCGGGCGCCGTGGCCCCGACGCTGGAGGACCGCACGTCGGCGCAGTCCGGTTGCGCGGCGCGGGCCAGGGCGTCCCGGACCGTGTCCGGCTTGCTGAACATGTCCAGCACGGTCGTGACGCCGAAGGTGAGCGCCTGCCGGAGCGCGCCGGGCAGCAGGTGCACGTGGGCGTCGATCAGGCCGGGCAGCAGGGTGCCGCCGCGGGCGTCGACGTGCTCGTCGCCGGGCCGGCGCAGCGTGTCGGCGCCGACCGCGGCGATGCGGCCGTCCGCGATGCGGACCGCGGTGTGGTCGGTGAGGCGCTCGCCGTCGAAGACGCGGGCGCCGGTGATGGTCGTGGTCACCCCGGCCACGGTAAAAGTTGACATCGTGTCAAGGTCAACTTCAAGCTGAAGGGATGCAGTACTCGATCAGCCAGGTCGCGAAGGCGTCCGGTGTCTCGGCGCGGATGCTGCGCCACTACGACGCGATCGGCCTGCTCACCCCGGCTTCGGTGGCGGCGAACGGCTACCGCTGGTACGGCCGGCCCGAACTGCTGCGCCTGCAGCGCATCCTGCTGCTGCGCCGGCTCGGGCTCGGCCTGGCCGAGATCGGGGCCGTGCTGGGCGACCAGGTCGACGAGGCCGCCGCGCTGCGCGGGCACCTGGCCCAGCTCGAACAGGAGCGGCGCCGCCTCGACCGGGTCATCGCCACCGTCGAGGAGACGATCACCGACCTCGGCCGCGCCCGGATCGGCGACCCGGACCGGTTCTTCGCCGGGCTGCGCAAGGACGGCGCCGCCATGCGGCAGAGCTACCGTGAGACGTTCGGCGAGGGTGCCGCCGCGGCCTTCGACACCGCCCAGGCCGCCCAGGAGCAGTTCACCGCCGCCGACTACGAGCACGCCGCCGCCCGCAGCGCGGCACTGTTCCGGCGGCTGGCCGCCGTCATGCGCTCCGGTGCGGCGCCGGAAGACCCCGCCGCGCTCGACGCCGTCGCCGAGCACCACGCGTCCGTGAGCCACTTCTGGCCGCCGACGGCCGCGGCCTACGCGGCGATGGGCGGGCTGTACGTCACCGATCCCCGCCAGCGGGCCCTGGCCGAGCAGGCCGATCCCGCGCTCCCGGCGTGGCTGGCACGGGCGATCGAAGCGTACGCGCGCGTGAGGCTCGTCCCACCGCTCGGGAAGCGGTGACCCACCAGCCCTTACAGTCGAGGTATGCAGACTTGGTCATCGGTCGACGTGCCCCGCATCGCCGGCACCCCCCGCCCGCTGCGGCTCCACGACACGGCCACCGGGCAGATCCGCCCCACCGCGCCCGGCGCCACCGCCCGGATGTACGTCTGCGGCATCACGCCCTACGACGCGACGCATCTGGGGCACGCCGCGACGTACCTCGCCTTCGACCTGGTGAACCGCATCTGGCGGGACAACGGGCACGACGTCCACTACGTGCAGAACGTCACCGACATCGACGAGCCGCTGCTGGAGCGCGCCGCGCGCGACCAGGACGACTGGGTCGTGCTCGGCATGCGCGAGACGGCGCTGTTCCGCGAGGACATGGTTGCCCTGCGTGTATTGCCGCCGAAGCAGTTCGTCGGCGCGGTCGAGAGCATCCCGGAGATCGTCGAGGTCATCGCGAAGCTGCTGGCCAACGGCGCCGCGTACCGGGCGGACGACCCGGAGTCCCCCGACATCTACTTCGACCACACCGCGACCGGGAAGTTCGGCTACGAGTCGAACTACGACGCCGAGACCATGGCGAAGTACTTCGCCGAGCGCGGCGGCGACCCCGACCGCGCCGGCAAGCGCCACCCGCTGGACGCGCTGCTGTGGCGCGTGGCCCGCGAAGGCGAGCCGTCCTGGGAGTCCGAGCTCGGCCCCGGCCGCCCGGGCTGGCACATCGAGTGCAGCGCGATCGCGGTCAACCGGCTGGGCCTCGGGTTCGACCTCCAGGGCGGCGGGTCGGACCTGATCTTCCCGCACCACGAGTACAGCGCGGCGCACGCCGAGGCGGTCGCCAAGGACGGCCCGTTCGCCCGCCACTACGTGCACGCCGGGATGATCGGCCTCGACGGCGAGAAGATGTCGAAGTCGCGCGGGAACCTCGTGTTCGTCTCGCGGCTGCGCGCCGACAAGGTCGACCCGGGCGCGATCCGGCTCGCGCTGTTCGCCGGCCACTACCGCGAAGACCGTCCGTGGACGGCCCGGCTGCTGGCCGACGCCGAAGCCCGGCTCGCGCGCTGGCGCGAAGCCGTCTCCCTGTCCACCGGACCGGCGGCGGAGGACACCGTCACGCGGCTGCGCGACCACCTGTCCGACGACCTCGACACGCCGAAGGCCCTGGCGGCGATCGACGCGTGGGCGAACGAGGCCCTGCGCCGCGACGGCACCGACCCGACGGCGCCCGGCCTGATCCGCGACGCCGTCGACGCCCTGCTCGGCATCACCCTCTGACCCGGCTTCCGGGTCCGGACTTTCCCTAGGAAAGTTCGGTGGGCGTCACTTTCCCCGGGAGAGTGACGCCCACGGCGGGGTGGCCGTCGGCCAGTTCGAGGCGGTCACCCGCCCAGTCTCGGCGCAGCCACCGGTCGTGGGACGCGATGACGACCGCGCCCGGCGCCGTTTCCAGCGCCGCGAACAGTTCTTCCGCCAGGGTCAGCGAAATGTGGTTCGTGGGCTCGTCCAGCAGGAGGACGTCCGGCGGGTCGGCGAGCAGGATCGCCAGCGCCAGCCGTCGCCGCTGGCCGACCGACAGCGCGCCCACCGGCTGCCGCAGGTCCCGGGAGGCCAGCAAACCCAGCCGGCTGAGCGGGGGAGCGTCCTCGCCGAGCGCGTCCCGGTACACCCGGGCCGCGGTCCGTTCCGGCTCGGCGAACACGACGTCCTGCTCCAGCAAGCCCACCCGGACGCCGGGTCCGGAGTGGACCGTCCCGGCCGCCGGCGTGAGCCGGCCGGCCAGCACCGACAGCAGCGTCGACTTCCCGGCGCCGTTCCCGCCGGTGACGAGCAGCCGCGCCGAACCGTCGACGTCCAGCCGCGGCAGCGACAGCCGCCCCGGGACTTCCAGTGACCGCACCGAGATCGCCGGGCCGTCGCCGGTCGCGCGGCCGGTGAGCTCGGCCCGGAACCGCAGTGGTGCCGGGGGTTTGCGCACCTGGTCGCGTTCCAGGTGCTCCAGGCGCTGCTCGGCGTCGCGCACCCGCCGCGAGATCGTCTTCTGGACGCGGGCGCCCTTGAAGGCGTGGATGAACTTGTCGTTGTCGCGCGGGCCGCGGCCGTAGGCGACGTTCCGCGCCGTGACCGCGACCGTTTCCCGCAGCTCCTTCAGTTCCTCCTGCTCCTCGGCGTAGCGCTGTTCCCAGCGTGCCCGCTCGGCCTTCTTGTGGCCGAGGTAGTCGGTGTAGCTGCCGCCGTAGCGGACCGCGCCACCGGCCTGCCGGTCGGCCGCCGCCGGGTCGAGGTCGACGATGTCGGTGCAGACGGCGTCGAGGAACACCCGGTCGTGCGAGGACAGCACCACGATCCCGGTCAGCTCGGTGAGATGCCGTTCCAGGAACGCCATCGCGGTGTCGTCGAGGTGGTTGGTCGGCTCGTCGAGCAGCAGCGTCTCCGGCTGCCGGATCAGCAGCGCGGCCAGGCCGAGCCGGGACCGCTGCCCGCCCGAGAGCGTGCCGAGCCGCCGGTCCGGTTCGACGCCGCCGAGGCCGAGCCCGTCGCAGACGAGCTTGGCGCGGCGGTCGGCGTCCCAGAGGTCGTGGGCCTGGGCCCATTCCAGGACCCGGCCGTACTCCTCGAGCACGCCGGGGTCGTCGGGCCGCTCGGCCATGGCGGTGGTCAGCTCGTCGAGCCGGGCCGCGGCGGTGCGGATCTCGGCGAGCGCGTCGTCGAGCACGTCGGCGAAGGTCGCGTCCAGCGGATGTGGCAGTTCCTGCAGCAGGAACCCGACGTCCGGGCCGCGCAGCACCTCGCCGGAGCGCGGTTCTTCGAGCCCGGCGAGCAGGCGCAGCAGGGTGGACTTGCCGGTGCCGTTCTCGCCGACCAGGCCGAGCCGCTGCCCGGCCGACGCGGTGAGCGAAACGCCGTCGAGGACGACGCGGGTGCCGTAGCCGAAGACGACGTCCTTGGCCTGCAACGGAAAAACGGGAGACATGTGCGATCACCGAGCCCTGGGGGAAGAAAGCGGAAATCCTCGCCGGGCGTCGTGGCACGCGGGAGCGTCGGCTCGACCGGTGCCGCCTCAGGCGGGATGGGCGCGGTTCAGTTCCTCATAGTGGACCCAGGTTAACGCAACAACCGTAGAGTTAGTCAACGGGTTATGACCTGGGTCACATCGGGCAGGCCTTCGGTCGACCGTTCGGCCGCCGTGGTGCCGTCGGTCAGGAATTCGAGCAGGGCGGTCAGCTGACGGCGGTCGAAGCGGGCGAGGCGTTCGCCGACGAACCGGGCCATCGGCGCGTACAGCTCGGCGAGCTCGGCCATCCGGTCGGGCAGGGGCCGGACGACGAGCCGGCGGCGGTCCGCGGGATCGGGGGCGCGCTCGGCGAGCCGGTGCCGTTCCATCCGGTCGAGCAGCCGGGTGAACGCGCCCGTGCTCATCCCGAGCAGCCGGGCGAGTTCGGACGGGGAGTCGCTGACGCCGCCGTGGAGCAGGTGCAGGCAGTGCAGCTCGGTCGGTGTGACGCCCATCCGCTCGGCGACCGCGGCGTGGAAGAGCGCGGTCGACCCCACGAACCGGGGGAGGGCGAGGGCGGCGGCGGTGGCGAGTTCGCGCTGGTCGGGCAACGTCCATCCCAGGTCCGTGACGACGCAGTCACTGCCCGGTGCAGTCACTGCCCCGCGAACGATAGCGGAGCCGCTTGACAAACCCGCAGGCGGGACCAACTATGAAAGAAGTCTTTCGAAATGATTCTTTCAGATTGGACGACCGATGGCCGGGCTGCCGCCGCGCAAGCGGATCGAGGACGTCGAGCTGCTGCGTGCGCTGGCGCACCCGCTGCGGTCGGCGCTGCTGAACCACCTCACCGCCGTCGGTCCGCGCACCGCGAGCGAGTGCGCCGAGGCGGTCGGCTCGACGGCGTCCAACTGCAGCTGGCACCTGCGGCAGCTCGCCCAGTACGGCCTGGTCGAGCGGGCCGACGCCGAGGACGGCCGCGAACGGCCGTGGCGCGCCCGGCAGGTCGGCCTCGAGATGGGGGAGCTGGCCGACGACCCGGCCCACCGGGCCGCGCAGCTGGGCGTGGTCGGCGCGCAGCTGACCCACGAACAGGAGCTGACCCAGCGCTACCTCGATTCCCTCGACGAGCTCGACCCGGCCTGGCGCGCCGCGACCGGGCTGTCGACCTACGCCCTGCGCGTCACACCGGCGGAGCTGACCGAGCTGACCGAGGCGATCGACGCCCTGGTCCGTCCCTACGTCGGCGCCATCCGGACCGACGCCCCCGCCGGCGCGCGCTCGGTGCACGTCGGCCTGCGGGCGTTCCCGCGCATCGAGCACTCGGGGAAGGCGGAGGCGTGAAGCAGCTGCTGGGGGTGCCGGCGTTCGCCAGGCTGTGGGTGGCCGCCTTCTTCGGCGAGACGGCCGAGTGGATGCTGCAGGTGGCGCTGCCGGTTTACGTGTTCCAGCGCACCGGCTCCGCCGCGACGACGGCGCTGAGCATCGTGCTCGGCCTGCTGCCCGCGGTGCTGCTGAGCCCGGTGGCCGGCGTCGTCGCCGACCGGTGGAACCGCCGCGCGGTGCTCTTCGGCGTCTGCGCCGGGCTCGCCGTCGTGGCCCTGCCGCTGCTGGCCGAGCCCGGCGTCACCGTGGTGTACGCGGTGATGGCCGCCCAGGCGGCGCTGGCGTCGGTGTTCGAACCCGCGCGCAACGCGCTCGTGCCGGAGCTGGTCGGTGTCGCGGAGGTGACCGCGGCCAACGGGCTGATGAGCGTGAACGGCAGCGTCGCCCGGCTGGCCGGTGGCTGGGCCGGAGGTGCCCTGCTGGGCTTCGGCGGCCTCGCCGACGTCGTCACCGGCTACCTGGCCGTTCTCGTGGTGGCCGCGGCCCTGCTGGCCAAGCCGTTCCGCCGGGTCGCCGCGCCGGCGCCGGTGGCGGCGCGGGAACCGGTGGTGCGCGCCTGGCTGGACGGCCTGCGCGAGCTGACGCGCAACCCCCGGCTGCGGCGCACCGGCGTCGCGCTGGTGTTCACCTCGCTGGCGCAGGGCATGTTCTTGGTGCTGTTCGTGGTCTACGTCCTGGACGTGCTCGGCGGCAGCGAAGCCGACGCCGGCCTGCTGCGGGGCGTGCAGGCGCTCGGCGGGCTGGCCGCCGGGTTCGCCCTGGCCACCGTGGCGCGGCGGGTCGCGCCGGCCGCCCTGCTCGGCTGGGGGTCCCTCGCGCTGGGGCTGGTGTCCGCGGTGATCTGGAACCTCTCGCTGGTCACGACGGCGCTGGGGCTGTACGTCGGGTTGTTCGTCGTGGTCGGCGCGCCGGGCGTGGTCGTCGGCGCCGGCGTGCTGTCGGAGATCCAGAGCGCGGTGGCGCCCGAGCGCGCCGGGCGGGTGCTGAGCACGACGTTCGCCGCCGTGGCCGCCGGCACGACCGCCGGCGCGCTGCTGGCGGGCACGCTCGTCGCGACGACCGGGCCCGCCGTGCTGCTGAACGTCCAGGCCGGCGTCTACGTCTTCGCCGGGCTGCTGATGCTGCTCCCGCGCCGCGGGTGGACCCGGCAGTTCGTGTGGAGGTACCGGGCGGCCCCGTCGGCGAAGTCGTAGAGCGCCACCGTCCGGGTGTCTTCCAGGGGGTCCGCCGGCGGCATGAGGAAGTGCGTCCGGCTCACCGGGAGCAGCTCGTACCGCAGGCGATCGGGCTTCCCCAGGAACGCCGCGTGCGCCGGGTCGAGGTCCAGCGTCAGGTGCAGGGTCCCGCCGTCGGCGGCCACCTCGAACCGGGTGCCGGGCCGTTCGTACACGCCCTCGTACCTCGGCAGGTCGAGCTTCAGCGCCGGGTCCGGCTCCGGCAGCTCCGGGACGGCACCCAGGAGCTCGCGGAACACCTCGCGGGCGAAGCTTTCCCGCGGGCCGCCGTTCGTCAGCACGACAACGGCGGTGTCCGAGTCCGGCAGGAGCCGCAGCCGGGCGTTCTGGCCGATCGTGCTGCCGTCGGTCGCGTACGCGGTCCGGCCGGGCCAGTCGCCGACGATCAGGCCGAGCGCCCATTCGGGCCCGAACATGTACGGGTCCGGGATCGGCACGCGGGACCGCATCATCTCCCGGACGCTCCGGGCCGACACGATCCGCCGGCCGTCGGGCGCGAGACCGGCGCGGAGCAGGACGTGCGCGAACGTGAGCACGTCGCGGACCGTCGACGTGATGCCGCCGCCGGCGCCGAACACCCTCGGCAGGTGGTCGATCGGCGTGACGATGGGGCCTTCGGCGAGGGAGCGGATCAGGTGCCCGGTCGCGGCCCGGGTTTCGTCCACCTGCTCGCGGCGGCTGTTCGTGCTCTTCAGGCCGAGCGGAACGAAGAGCCGGTCGCGCAGCACGTCGTCCCAGCGCTTGCCGTCCAGGACCTCCATGATCCGCGCGAGGAGCGCGTACCCCAGCGCTGCGCTGTAGCCGTGGGTGTGGCCCAGCGGGAAGACCTGCGGCGCACCGGCGATGTTCTCGACCACGCGCTCGTGGATGTCGTCGCCTTCGCCCGGATCGCCGAAGGCTTCTTCGATGCCGTTGGTGTGGTTGAGCAGGTGGCGGGCGGTGACCTTCGCGGTCGTCTCCGGATCGGCCACCGCGAACTCCGGCAAGAAGGTCCGGATCGGCTCGTCCAGGCCGGCCTTGCCCTCGTCGACCAGCTGCAGGAAGGCCAGCGCGGTCCACGTCTTCGTCATGGAACCGAGCTGGTAGACGGTGTCGGTCGTGGCCGGTTCGCCGGTTTCGGCGTTCTTGACGCCGACGGCGAACTCGCTGATCTCGCCGCCCGAGAGCACGCCGATCGCGGCGCTCGGGATGCCGTATTCCGCCAGCAGGGCGGAGATCCGATCCTGGATCGTCATCGGGGGAGCCCGACCGCGTTCGCGGCGTCCGCTTCGAAGTACTCCGTCGTGGCGTAGGTGCCGGCGTGGGTCTCGAAGAACTCCCGGACCCCGTCGACGGAGTCGTGGGCGATGACGTTCACCGCCCGGGTGCCGTCCTGGCTCGCGACCGCCAGCTTCCACTCCGCGCCCGCGGGAAGGCGGCCGTGGGCCTTCTTCAGGCCGTTCCAGAACTCGCCTTCGTCCGAGACGGCCGAGATGGCCAGCACGTGCGTCTTCGCTTTCCTCATGGGGAAAAGCTACGTTGCGTTTTCAACGGGCCCAACGGACGGACGTGCATAATACCTGGTAAACCGACAAATCGTTGCGACCGTACTGACGACGAACGCAACGAGCCGTTGCACTGGAGTGTCGATGAACGCACGCAGGCTGAGCCTCGAGGACCGCCGTCGCATCGCGGGCTGGCTCGACGCCGGGCTCGGGTACGCCGAGATCGGACGGCGGCTCGGCCGCCCGACGTCCACGATCAGCCGGGAAGTGGCGCGCAACAGCGCGTCCGGCCGGTACCGGCCCGGCCACGCGCAGGAAGCCGCCACCCACCGCGCCCGCCGGCGCCGCCCGTCCCGGCCCGGCGGCGAACCGGCGGACGCCGCGCGCGGCTTCGTGGCCGAGTTCGCGGCCCTGCTGGCCGCCACCGGCCTGCCGCGGATGACCGCCCGGGTGTTCACCTGCCTGCTCACCGCCGAGGCCGGCGGCCTGACCTCGGCCGACCTGGTCCGGTTGCTGCGGGTCAGCCCGGCTTCGGTGTCCAAGTCCGTCGGCGCCCTCGAAGCGATGGAGCTGGTCGCGCGCGGGCCGGACCCCGGCGGCCGCAGCGAGCGCTACCGGATCGACGACGACGTCTGGCTCCGGGCGTGGCAGGCCGACACCGGCGCCCACGGCCGGCTGGCCGCCGCCGCGCGGGAGGGCAGCGAGCTCTTCGGCCCGGACACCACCGCCGGCGCCCGGCTCGCCCGGATGGGCCGGTTCTTCGGGCGGCTCAGCGAGCAGATGGGCGGCAGCACCGTCGCGGAGGCCACCGCGGGCGACGCCCTGACCGTGGTCGCGGCCCTCGTCCACGCCGGGCGGCCGTCGGCCGTGGACGAACTGGCGGCCGCGCTCGGCTGGCCCCGCGCCCGGGCGGAGGCCGCCCTGGACGCGCTCCGGCGTCGTCCGGCGATCGCCGATCCCCTCGAACTGCGCGGCGCCGGGACGGTCACCGTCACGGCGAGACCGGACCGCCTGAGCCCGGCCCAGCGCGAAGCGATCCGCAGGTTTCGCGAAGCTTCCCCGGCCGCGGTGGCTACGGTGGAGGGGTGCCGCACCTCTTCGCCACCAGCGACCTCCACGTGACCCACGAGGGCAACGGCCCGATCCTCGACTCGGTCGTCCCGGAAACCCCCGAAGACTGGCTGCTCGTCGCCGGCGACGTCGCCGAGCTGGCCGAAGCCACCATCGGGACGCTGAAGACCCTGCGCAGCCGGTTCGCGAAGGTCGTGTGGGTGCCGGGCAACCACGAGCTGTGGACGACGAAGAACGACGACTGCCAGCTGCGCGGCCAGGCCCGGTACGAGTACCTGGTGGAGCAGTGCCGCGAGATCGGCGTCCTGACGCCGGAGGACGAGTTCCCGGTCTGGCGGCACGGCCCGCGGCCGCTGACGATCGCGCCGCTGTTCCTGCTCTACGACTACAGCTGGCGGACCCCGGAGGCGGCGGGCAAGTCCCTGGAGGAGGCCCTGCGCCAGGCCCGCGAGGCCGGCGTGGTCTGCACGGACGAGTACTTCCTGTACCCGGACCCGTACCCCAGCCGCCAGGCGTGGTGCGAGGACCGGCTGAAGATCAGCACCGAACGCCTCGACGCGATCCCCGGGGACCACGGCACGATCCTGATGTCCCACTGGCCGCTGCACCGCCACCCGACGGCGCCGCTCTACTGGCCGGAGTTCGCCTTGTGGTGCGGGACGACGAAGACCGAGGACTGGCACGTCCGCTACCGCGCGGAGATCGCGGTGTACGGGCACTTGCACATCCCGCGCAGCACGGAGGCCGACGGGGTGCGGTTCGAAGAGGTGTCGCTGGGCTACCCGCGCGAGTGGCGGAAGCGGGCGCGGGGTGCGGTGCCGATGCGCCGGATCCTGTGGCCGTCCTGAGCCTCCCGCCCGATCGGGAGCTCGGCGGCCGGGCCGTCACGACTCCTCGCGCCGCCGCTCCCTGAGGGCGCGGACCCGGCCGCGGCTGGCGCACGCCGGGGACGGGCACCAGCGCCGCCGGCCGCCCGGGTCGGCGAACACTCCCCGGCAGTCCTGCTCGGGGCAGGCCCGCAGGTCGTGCCGCAGGGGGCCGGTGAGCCAGTCCGCCGCCTGGTGGGCGAGCCGGCCGAGCGCGTCGGCGGTGGTCGCGGGGGCGCTCCGCCGGAGCCGGTCGAGCGCGGCGAGGTGGACCGGCTCGGTCTGCAGGAAGGGCCGCAGCGGGCTCACCTGGTCAGCGTGAGGCGGAACTCCGTCGAGGGCGCCCAGCGCGAGTTCGCGGAGCGCCTCGCGGAGCTGGTGGGCCGCGCGCACGTCGGCGTGGGTGACGGGGGCGAGCGGGGTCAGCTCGACCCGGGCGAGCCAGTCGCGCAGCCGCTCCGCCGTCGGGATCCGCTCGACCGGCTGCGCCCCGAAGTGGCGGCCGCGGGTGGCCAGGAGGTTCAACCAGGGTGCGCCCATGTCGAGGCGGAAGTCTTCGGACACCTCGCCATTGTAACGGTTGAGGCGTTACACTGGCGATCGTGACTGGGGAACCCAAGGTCCGCACGGTGCTGGGCGACATCGATCCGGCCGAACTGGGCGTGACGAACTCGCACGACCACCTCTTCTTCGCCTCGAAGCTGCTGCCCGGCCAAGAGCTGGACGACCCGGCCGCGGCCGGCGAAGCGCTCCTCGACTTCAAGGTGCGGGGCGGCGCGGCCTTCGTCCAATGGACGCCGTACGGGCTGACCCGGCGGACCCGGGAGCTGGCCTGGCTGTCGGAGGAGATCGGCGTGCACGTGGTCGCGGCCACCGGGCTGCACCGCGCGGAGCACTACGCCCCGGTGCTCCTCAGCCGGGTCATCGACGACCTGGTCAAGGAGTTCGTCGCCGACCTGACCGAGGGGACCCAGCCCGCCGACCTGCCCGACGAGCCGCGGACCGGCCCGCGCGCCGGGCTGGTCAAGGTGGCCGGCGCCTTCCACACGATCGACTCCCACGCCCGGCTGACGATGACCGCCGCCGCGGTCGCCCACGAGCAGACCGGCGCGCCGATCGCCGTGCACCTCGAACTCGGCACCGCCGGCCTGGAGACGGTCGACCTGCTCTGCGGCAAGCTCGATGTTCCACCCGAAAAGGTGATCCTCGGGCACCTCAACCGGAACCCGGACCGGCAGCTGCAGCGGGAGATCGCCGAGACCGGCGTGTTCCTCGGTTTCGACGGCCCGTCGCGGGCCAACCACGCCACCGACTGGCGGCTCTTCGACGGCCTCGAAGCGCTCGTCGAGGCCGGCCACGGCGGGCAGATCCTGCTCGGCGGCGACACGACCACCGCGGCCGCCCGCCACCAGCCGGGCGCGGCCCACCTGCTCACCACCCTCGCGCCGCGGCTGACCAAGCTGCTGGGCGGCGACGTCGTCACGGCCATGCTGGTGGCGAACCCCGCACGGGCGTTCGCCACCAGCTGGCCGGGGTGAGAGCGACTCAGCGCAGGCCGAAGCCTTCCTGTCCGCCCCCGCGGCCACGGCGGCGCAGGTAGCGCTCGAACTCGGCGGCGATCTTGTCGCCGCTCACGTCCTGCTCCGCGACCTCGCTCTGGGCGTCCCCGCGCTCCTCGAGGCTGCGGACGTACTCGCTGATCTCTTCGTCCTCGTCGGCCATCTCGCTGACCGTGCGCTGCCACTCCTCGGACTGCTCGGGCAGCGCGCCCAGCGGGATCTCGACGTCGAGGATGTCCTCCAGCTTGTGCAACAGCGCCAGCGTCGCCTTCGGGGACGGCGGGTGCGAGACGTAGTGCGGCACCGCGGCCCAGATCGAGACGGCCGGGATGCCCGCCTGCACGCAGTAGTCCTGCAGGATGCCGACGATGCCGGTCGGGCCCTGGTAGTTGTTCAGGTCGAGGCCGTAGAGCGACGCCGTGTCCTTGTCGTACGCCGTTCCGGTGACCGGGACGGGCCGGGTGTGCGCGGTGTCGGCGAGCAGCGCGCCCAGCGTCACCACCGTTGCGACGTCGAGCTGCTGGATGTGCTCCAGCAACTCGGCGCAGAACGCGCGCCAGCGCATGTTCGGCTCGGGTCCCTGCACGAGGACCACGTCCCGGTCGAAGCCGTCGGGGCGGCACACGGACAGCCGCGTCGTCGGCCAGTCCACCCGTCGAGTGACGCCGTCCACCATCCGGACGGTCGGGCGGCTGACCTGGAAGTCGTAGTAGTCGTCGGGCTCCAGTTCCGCCAGCGGGGTGGCGTCCCAGTTCAGCTGCAGGTGCTCGACCGCCCGGCTGGCCGCGTCACCTGCGTCGTTCCAGCCTTCGAAGGCGACGACCATCAAAGGCCGGGTCGGTTCGGGGCGGCCGCCAGGCGGCCGCGGGGTCTCGTCGACGGGCTCACTCACCGGACCAGCCTACGACCACCGGCCTTACCCTGTTCAGCATGTCCGACCGCCTGTCGTCACCGTTTCTCGATGCCCTCCGCTCGCGCGTCCTGGTGGCCGACGGGGCGATGGGCACCGCGCTGCAGGCCCACGACCTCAGCCTGGACGACTTCGCCGGGCTCGAAGGGTGCAACGAGATTCTCAACGTCACCCGGCCGGACGTGGTCCGCTCGGTGCACCGGGGGTACCTGGAGGCGGGCGCGGACGCCGTCGAGACCAACACTTTCGGGGCCAATTTCGCCAATTTCGCCGAGTACGACATCACCGAGCGGATCTTCGAGCTCGCCGAGGCCGGGGCCCGGCTGGCCCGGGAGACCGCCGACGAGTTCGCGACGCCGGACCGCCCCCGCTTCGTCCTGGGCTCGGTGGGCCCGGGCACCAAGCTCCCGACGCTCGGGCACGCGCCGTTCACCACGCTGCGTGACGCCTACCGCGAGGAGGTCCGCGGCCTGCTGGCCGGCGGCGCCGACGCGGTGATCGTCGAAACCACCCAGGACATCCTCCAGACGAAGGCGTCGGTCATCGGCGCCAAGCGGGCGATGGCCGCGGAGGGCCGGCACGTGCCGATCCTCGTTTCGATCACCGTCGAAACGACCGGCACCATGCTGCTCGGCACCGAGGTCGGCGCGGCGCTGGCCGCGCTCGAGCCGCTCGGCATCGACGTCATCGGGCTCAACTGCGCCACCGGGCCGGCCGAGATGAGCGAGCACCTGCGGCAGCTGGCCAAGCACGCCCGGGTGCCGCTGTCGGTGATGCCGAACGCCGGCCTGCCCGAGCTCGGCCCGGACGGTGCGGTCTACCCGCTCGGCCCGGAAGCCCTGGTCGAGGCGCTGACCGGGTTCGTCCGCGAGTTCGGCGCCGGCCTGGTCGGCGGCTGCTGCGGCACCACCGACGAGCACATCCGGCAGCTGGCCGCCGCCGTCGCGGGCACCGCACCGGTCCCGCGGCGCCCGCGGCCCGAGCCGGGCGTGTCGTCGCTCTACCAGGCGGTGCCGTTCAAGCAGGACGCCAGCGTGCTGATGATCGGCGAGCGGACCAACGCCAACGGCTCGAAGGCCTTCCGCACCGCGATGCTGGAAGGCCGCTGGGACGACTGCGTCGAGATCGCCCGCGAACAGACCCGCGACGGCGCCCACCTGCTCGACCTGTGCGTCGACTACGTCGGCCGCGACGGCACGGCGGACATGGCCGAGCTGGCCGGGCGCCTGGCCACGGCGTCGACCTTGCCGATCATGCTCGACTCCACCGAGGTTCCCGTGCTGAAGGCGGGGCTGCAGCGGCTCGGCGGCCGCTGCGCGGTCAACTCCGTCAACTACGAGGACGGCGACGGGCCGGAATCCCGGTTCACCCAGGTCATGCAGCTGGTCAGCGAGTACGGCGCCGCCGTCGTCGCGCTGACGATCGACGAGGAAGGCCAGGCGCGGACCGCGCAGAAGAAGGCCGACATCGCCACGCGGCTGATCGAGGACATCACCGGGAACTGGGGGCTGCGGACCTCCGACGTCATCATCGACGCGCTGACCTTCACCATCGCCACCGGCCAGGAGGAGTCACGCCGCGACGGCATCGAAACGATCGAAGCCATCCGCGAGATCAAACGCCGCCACCCCGAGGTCCAGACCACCCTCGGGTTGTCGAACATCTCCTTCGGCCTCAACCCGGCCGCGCGGCAGGTCCTCAACTCGGTGTTCCTGCACGAGTGCGTCCAAGCCGGGCTCGACACCGCCATCGTGCACGCGTCCAAGATCCTGCCGATGGCCCGCATCCCGGACGACCAGCGCGCGATCGCCCTCGACCTCGTCTACGACCGCCGCCGCGAGGGCTACGACCCGCTGCAGGAGCTGATGGCCCTCTTCGAGGGGGTCAGCGCCGCGTCGTCCAAGGCGTCGCGGGCCGAAGAGCTGGCCGCGCTGCCGCTGTTCGAACGCCTCGAACGCCGGATCGTCGACGGTGAGCGCAACGGCCTCGCCGACGACCTCGACGCGGCCCTGGAACAGCGGCCCGCCCTGCAGATCATCAACGACACGCTGCTGTCCGGCATGAAGACCGTCGGCGAGCTGTTCGGCTCCGGGCAGATGCAGCTGCCGTTCGTGCTCCAGTCCGCCGAGGTGATGAAGGCCGCCGTCGCGCACCTCGAACCGCACATGGAGACCGGCGACGACTCGGGCAAGGGCCGGATCGTGCTGGCCACCGTGCGCGGCGACGTGCACGACATCGGCAAGAACCTGGTCGACATCATCCTGTCCAACAACGGCTACGAGGTCGTCAACCTCGGCATCAAGCAGCCCATCACGACCATCCTCGACGCCGCCTCCGAGCACGGCGCCGACGCGATCGGGATGTCCGGGCTGCTGGTCAAGTCCACGGTGATCATGAAGGAGAACCTCCAGGAGATGAACTCCCGGGGCGTCTCCGCGCGCTGGCCGGTGCTGCTCGGCGGCGCCGCGCTCACCCGGTCCTATGTGGAGAACGACCTGACCGAGCTGTACCTCGGCGACGTCCGCTACGCGCGGGACGCGTTCGAGGGCCTGCGGCTGATGGACGCGATCATGGCGGCCAAGCGCGGTGAATCGCCGCCGGCGGACGCCGACGCGGAGAAAAAGCGTCAGGAGCGCAAGGAACGCCGCGAACGCTCGCTGCGGATCGCCGAGGCGCGCAAAGCCCGCAAAGCCGAAGAGGAAGCCCTCGAAGGGCCGCCGCCCGCACGCTCGGACGTCGCCACCGACGTGCCGCTGCCCACCCCGCCGTTCTGGGGTTCGCGGGTGGTCAAGGGCGTCACGCTCGCCGACTACGCCGCGATGCTCGACGAGCGCGCCACCTTCATGGGCCAGTGGGGGCTCAAGGGCGCCCGCGGCGGCGCCGGGCCGACGTACGACGAACTGGTCGAGTCCGAAGGCCGGCCGCGGCTGCGGTACTGGCTCGACCGGCTCACCGCCGACGGCGTCCTGGCCCACGCGGCCGTCGTCTACGGCTACTTCCCCTGCGTCGCCGAGGGCGACGACCTGGTCGTGCTCACCGAGCCTTCGCCCGGCGCGCCGGAGCGGGTGCGCTTCACCTTCCCGCGGCAGCGCCGCGACCGGCGGCTCTGCCTGGCCGACTTCTACCGGCCCCGCGAGGCCGGTGAGGTCGACGTCGTGCCGTTCACCGTCGTCACCATGGGCCAGCCCATCGCCGACTACGCGAACGAGCTCTTCGCGGCCAATGCCTACCGCGACTACCTGGAGGTCCACGGCCTCGGCGTCCAGCTGACCGAGGCGCTGGCCGAGTACTGGCACTGCCGCATCCGGCAGGAGCTGACCTTCCCCGGCGGTGTGGCGGTCGCCTCAGAGGACCCGGACGACGTCGAGGACTTCTTCAAGCTCGGCTACCGTGGAGCGCGGTTCTCCCTGGGCTATGGCGCCTGTCCCGACCTCGAAGACCGGGCGAAGATCGTCGCCCTCCTCGAACCGGGCCGGATCGGCGTGAAGCTGTCCGAGGAGTACCAGCTGCACCCCGAGCAGTCGACCGACGCGATCGTCTGCCACCACCCGGAAGCGAAGTACTTCAACACCTGAGGAGACTCCACTGTGGACGGACTGGCCGCTGTGCTCTGGGACATGGACGGCACGCTGGTCGATTCCGAGAAGCTGTGGGACGTCGCCCTCTACGAGACGGCGGAGTGGCTCGGCGGCAAGCTTTCCGAGCAGCAGCGGATGACGCTCGTCGGGTCCAACATGGACGACACCTCGGCGTACCTGCTCGAAGTGGTCGGTCTTCCGGTGACGCCCGAGGCGATCGCGTCGACCGGTACGGAGATCCGCCGTCGCACGGCGGGCCTGTTCGACGACGAACTGCCGTGGCGCCCCGGCGCGCGCGAAGCGCTGACGGCGGTGCGCGAGGCGGGCCTGCGCTCGGCGCTGGTGACCTCCACCGAACGCGACCTGACCGAACTGGCGCTGAACACGATCGGCCGGGACTTCTTCGACGTCACCGTGTGCGGCGACGAGGTCGAAGGTCTGAACAAGCCCCTCCCGCGCCCGTACCTCAAGGCGGCGGAGCTGCTCAGTGTCGACCCGGCGCGCTGTGTCGCGGTGGAGGATTCGCCGCCGGGCACCGCGTCCGCCGTCGCGGCGGGCTGCACGGTGCTGGTGATCCCGAACGACGTCCCGGTCGAGGCGGGGGAGCGGCGGGTGTTCCGCGACTCCCTGGTGGGCATCGACGTGCCGGCGCTGGCGGCCCTGCTCGGCTGACCACGACCATGTCGCTTTTCCGCTAGCATCCGGCTCGCCCGCTCCGCGATGCTGAAGCGGTGCATGAGGACTTCGAGCGGTGCGTGCGGGCCGTGCAGGCGAAGGACGCCCGGTTCGACGGGTGGTTCTACTGCGCGGTGCTGACCACCCGGATCTACTGCCGGCCCAGCTGCCCGGTCGTGCCGCCCAAGCGGCAGAACATGAGCTTCTACCCGAGCGCCGCGGCCGCGCAGCAGGCCGGGTTCCGGGCCTGCAAGCGCTGCCGTCCCGACGCCAGTCCCGGCTCGCCGCTGTGGAACGAACGCGCCGACCTGGTGGCGCGGGCGATGCGGCTGATCGCGGACGGGATCGTCGACACCGAAGGCGTCCGCGGGCTCGCCGCCCGCCTCGGCTACAGCGTCCGGCAGGTCGAGCGGCAGGTGTTCGCCGAACTCGGCGCGGGCCCCCTGGCGCTGGCCCGGGCGCAGCGCGCGCAGACCGCGCGCACCCTGATCGAGACGACCACGCTGCCGATGACCGAGCTGGCCCTGGCCGCCGGGTTCGGCAGCATCCGGACGTTCAACGACACCGTCCGCGAGGTGTTCGCCCTCTCGCCGACCGAACTGCGGCAGCGCGCGAAGGGCCGGCCCACCGCGGCTCCCGGCGCGCTCGTCCTGCGGCTGCCCTACCGGAAGCCGCTGTGCCCGGACAACCTCTTCGGGCACCTCGTGGCGACCGGCGTGCCGGGTGTGGAGGAGTGGCGGGACGGCGCGTACCGCCGGACGCTGCGGCTGCCGCACGGCCACGGCGTCGTCGCGCTGCGGCCCGAAGACGGCCACATCGCCTGCCGGCTCACCCTCGCCGACCTCCGGGACCTGCCGGCCGCCACCAGCCGGTGCCGCCGGTTGCTGGACCTCGACGCCGACCCGGTCGCCGTCGACGACCAGCTCGCCACCGACCCGCTGCTCGCCCCGCTCGTCGCGGCGGCACCCGGCCGCCGGGTCCCGCGCACCGCCGACGGCGCCGAGTTCGCCGTGCGGGCGGTGCTGGGCCAGCAGGTCTCCACGGCGGCGGCCCGCACCCACGCGGCCCGGCTCGTGGTCGCGCACGGCGAGCCGGTCGACGACCCCGAAGGCGGCCTGACCCACCTGTTCCCGTCGCCGTCGGCGCTCGCTTCGCTGGACCCGGAGACCTTGGCCATGCCGCGCAGCCGCCGTCGCACGCTGCTCGGGCTGGTCTCGGCGCTGACGGACGGGCTGGACCTCAGCGCGGGCAGCGACTGGGAGGCGGCGCGGGCCGCGCTGAGCGCGTTGCCCGGCTTCGGGCCGTGGACGGTCGAGAGCATCGCGATGCGAGCCCTCGGCGACCCGGACGCCTTCCTCCCCACCGACCTCGGCATCAAGTACGCGGCGGAAACCCTCGGCCTCGGCGGCCAGGCGGCCGTCGTCGCCCGGTCCGCGGCGTGGCGCCCCTGGCGCGCCTACGCCACCCAGCACCTGTGGGCCACCGGCGACCACGCGATCAACCGGATGCCCGCGGCATGAAACCGACAGGAGAACCCATGCGCACCCACGCCGTCGTCGACAGCCCCTGCGGCCCGTTGACGCTGGTCGCCGAAGGTGACGCGCTCTGCGGCCTCTACATGGTCGACCAGCGCCACCGCCCGCACGAGCTGACCTTCGGCGCGCACGACCCGGGCGCGGAGATCTTCGACCGCGCCGAGACCGAGCTGAAGGAGTACTTCGCCGGCCAGCGGCAGGAGTTCGCGGGCACGCCGTTCCAG
Source organism: Amycolatopsis kentuckyensis (assembly GCF_002155975.1). Classification (GTDB taxonomy): domain Bacteria; phylum Actinomycetota; class Actinomycetes; order Mycobacteriales; family Pseudonocardiaceae; genus Amycolatopsis; species Amycolatopsis kentuckyensis. The sequence continues at coordinate 15,467 of NZ_MUMI01000060.1, read as the reverse complement.
CAGCTGGTCTGGGCCGAGCTGCGGAAGATCCCGTACGGCACGACGATCTCCTACGGCCAGCTCGCCGACCGGCTCGGCAAACCCGCCGCGTCGCGGGCGGTCGGACTGGCCAACGGCAAGAACCCCATCGGCATCATCGTTCCGTGCCACCGGGTGGTCGGCTCGACCGGCTCGCTCACCGGCTACGGCGGCGGGCTCGAGCGCAAGCGGTACCTGCTGGACTTCGAGCAGGGCGCGCTCTTCTGATCCCAGCCCGTGGGAACGGAGGTCCACGGCCGTGTGAGATGGGCGGCATCCGCGGCGGGGCGGGGCGCCGCCGCGGGGTCCGGGATGGAAGGATCCCGGACCGTGAAGACCTTCGATGAGCTGTTCGCGGAGCTTGCCGAGCGCGCGCGTACCCGTCCCGACGGGTCCGGCACCGTTGTCGCCCTCGACGCCGGGGTGCACGCCCAGGGCAAGAAGGTGCTGGAAGAAGCCGGTGAGGTGTGGATCGCCGCCGAGCACGAGTCCGACGAGCGCCTCGCCGAGGAGATCTCCCAGCTGCTGTACCGGGTGCAGGTGCTGATGCTCGGCCGCGGCCTGTCGACCGAGGACGTCTACCGCTACCTGTGACGGGTGGTCCCCGAAGAACCCGAAGAACGAGGAGAAGAGCGAAATGCTGCGTGTTGCCGTGCCGAACAAGGGAGCCCTCGCCGCCGCGGCGACGGAGATGCTCGGCGAGGCGGGCTACCGGAAGCGGCATGAGCAGCGCGACCTGACCGTGCTCGACCCGGTCAACGAGGTCGAGTTCTTCTTCCTCCGCCCCAAGGACATCGCGATCTACGTCGGGTCCGGTGATCTCGACCTCGGCATCACCGGCCGCGACCTCGCGCTCGACTCCGGCGCCCCGGTCGAGGAGATCCAGGCGCTGGGCTTCGGCGGTTCGACGTTCCGCTACGCGGCCCCGGCCGGCCGGGACTGGAAGCCGGCGGACCTGCACGGCAAGCGGCTGGCGACGTCGTACCCGCGGCTGGTCCGCGACGACCTCGCCCGCCACGGTGTCGAGGCCGAGGTGATCCGGCTCGACGGCGCGGTGGAGATCTCGATCCAGCTCGGCGTGGCGGACGCGATCGCGGACGTCGTCGAGTCGGGCCGGTCGCTGCGGCAGAACAACCTGGTGGCCTTCGGCGACCCGATCTGCGTCTCGGAAGCCGTGCTGCTGCAGCGCCGCGGGACCGAGGAGAGCAAGGCGAAGTCGCAGCTGGCCGCGCGGCTGCGCGGGGTCGTGTTCGCGCAGCAGTACATGATGCTGGACTACGACTGCCCGCGGACCCTGGTGGAGCGCGCGATCGCGATCACGCCGGGCCTGGAGTCGCCGACGGTGGCGCCGCTCGCCGACGACGACTGGGTGGCCGTGCGCGCGATGGTGTCGCGCAAGAAGGTCAACCTCATCATGGACGAGCTGGCCGAGGTCGGCGCGAAGGCGATCCTGGCCTCCGACATCCGCTCCTGCCGCCTCTGACCCACGGCCCACCCGAACTCGTTCCCGGCGTCCGGCGCCGGGAACGAATCGGGCACCGCCGTTCAGCGTGGGCGGTGGGGCTTCTTGGGCAGCAGGTCGTAGAGGCCCTTGCGGGCGCCGTTGTCGTTGACGTTGCGGGCCACCGCGACCTCGGAGATGAAGTCCTCGAAGACGAACTCCTCGTCGGCCGGGACCACCGCCGGGGCCGCGTTCTGCTCCAGGTAGCTGTCGAGCTTGTCGGCGATCTCCCGGAAGGACAGCGCCTGCAACGTCTCCGGTGCGTACGTCGTCACCGGGACGCCGTGCGCCGCCGCCTCGTTCATCACCACACCGAGCGGCAGGTGCGACAGCATCGGGATGCCGAAGTCGTACATCTCCTGCAGCGCCGCGGCCGCGTAGTGCGAGATCGGGCGCCGGTACAGGCTCGGCACCAGGCCGAACCAGGACAGCGGCTGCCGCCCGACGGTCTGCTCGACGTACCGGACCTGGTCGGCCAGCAGCCGCAGCGCGCGGATGCTCGTCTTGTCCGGCTGGACCGGGACCAGGATGCCGTGCGAGGCCGCCAGCGCGTTGTTCGTCAGCACGTCCAGCGCCGGCGGGCAGTCGATGACGCAGTGGTCGTAGTTGGCGAACTGGATGACCCGCGCGAGCTGCCAGCCGGGGACGCGGAACGAGTCGAGCCGCCGGATCAGGTCGAACATCCCCGGCGACGTCGGCACGACGTCGAGCGCGCCACCCTTGCCGAGGTTGCTGCGCGGGTGCGGGACGACGAGCTCCTCGATCGGGCCCTTCCACGTCTTGGCCAGCGCCTTCGCCAGGCTCGGCTGGTCCGCGGGGACCTCGGACAAGCCGAGCATCTCGGTCGTCGCGTGGCCCTGCGGGTCGAGGTCGACCAGGAGCACCCGGCGGCCCCGCTCGGCCAGTGCGGCCGCGGTGCCGACGCTCAGTGAGGTCTTCCCGACCCCGCCTTTCTGGTTGACCACCGAGGTGATCTGCATGCCGGAGCGCTCCTCAAGTCGGTCGTTCCGCGAAGGTTATTGGATGCGGGCCCGTTGTGGGTGGCTATCCGCCCCCGGCCTGTCGCGGCCGGACCATCAGCGCCTGCGCGCCGGTGGCCACCGGGCCGCCGTCGTCGTGCAGGATGCTCGTCGCCGTGCCGACGCCGTGCCGCCCCACCAGCGTCACCGCGTCGAGGCCGATCCACTCGCCCTGCGGCACCCGCCGCAGGTGCACGGTCAGCTCGGAGTTGATGAACCACCACTGGCGCGGGTCGAGGTAGTTCGACACGCCGTTGCCGGAGTCGGCGACGGCGAACAGCCGCTGCAGGCCGCTCGGCTCCTCGCCGTCGACCAGCGGGACGCGCTGGCGGGCCCACACGGCCGCCGGCCCCGGGACGTCCATGCCGCCCCGCACCGCCCGCCATTCGACCGCGTCCAGGTAGCCGCCCTGCCAGCCCTCCGGCCACGGCGACTCTTCGACGCTTCCGGGGCCGGGCAGCCGCGGGCCGTCGTCGGTGGCGACCTCCGCCGTGTCCGAGGTCGCGATGCGCCACGCCGTCGCCCGCGCCACGACCCGTTCGGCGCCGGCCAGCTCGGCCTGCAGCAGCTCGACCGACCGGCCGGGCCGTTCGATCCGGGCTCGCACGGTGAGCTCGGCGACCGGTGCCGGGCCGAGGATTTCCACGGTCACCCGCGCGAGCTCCGCCGGGTGCGCGGATTCGACGTTTTCGAGGGCCCGGACGAGCAAGGCCGACGGCGGGCCGAAGTGCTGGGCGTCCGGGGTCCACGGGCCGGCCGTGTGCCCGGTCGCGGAGAACCGGCCGTCGCCGAGCGGGGCGTAGAAGGCGTCGGCCATCAGTCGGCCCGGTCCAGGGGTGTCTCGTCGCCCGCGTCGGGCTCCGGCCAGCCGGGGTATTCGGGTGGCGTGCCGCCGTACTCGGGGCAGTGCGCCTGGTGGTCGCACCAGTTGCACAGCTTGCTCTTGTTCGCCCGGAAGTCGCCGGTCCTGCCCGCCTTGAGGATGGCCTGCCAGATGGCTTCCAGGGTGCGCTCGAAGCGCAGCAGCTCGGCTTCGTCGGGCGTGTAGGCGAGCGACTGGCCGTCGGTGAGGTACATGAGTTTCAGCTGGCGCGGGACGATTCCGCGCAGCCGCCACAGCACCACGGCGTAGAACTTCATCTGGAACATCGCCTTGGCCTCGCCGATCTCGCGCGGCGCGGCGCCGGTCTTGTAGTCGACGACCCGGATCTCGCCGGTCGGCGCGACGTCGAGCCGGTCGATGTAGCCGCGCAGCAGGACGCCGGAGCCGAGCTCGATCTCGACGTGCAGCTCGCAGGCCTCCGGTTCGAGCCGTCGCGGGTCTTCCAGCTCGAAGTAGGCGTCGAGGAGCTTTTCGGCCGATCGGAGCCAGTCCGCGTGTTCTTCCGGTTTTTCGCCGTCGAACAGCTCGGTCCACTCCGGACGGTCCGCGGAGAGGTCCGTCCACGCCGGGCCGAGGAGCTCGCGCGCCTGGGCCGGGACGCGCTCGGCGGCCGGGAGGGCGAAGAGCCGCTCCAGGACCGAGTGGACGAGCGTGCCGCGCAGCTGGGCCTTGGTCGGGACCTCCGGCAGCCGGTCGACCGCGCGGAACCGGTAGAGCAGCGGGCACTGCTTGAAGTCGCTGGCCCTCGACGGCGACAGCGCGGGCCGCCGCCGCACCTCGGTGGCGACGGCGGCGGCTGGGGTGTCGGTGGTGACGGTGTCGGCGTCGGGCATGGGCAGAGCGTAACGCCGGGGTACGACAGTTCCGGCGACCGCAACGCCCGCCGCCCCGGACCGGGCCGGGCCGCCACGACCGGGCGGCCACACCGGTGGGGGCCGGATCACCCGGTACCCACACCCGGGGCTCTAGGCTCTGCGCATGGCCGCGACCAGTGAGCAGGGCACCGGGGGCACCCGGCAGGCCGTCCTCCCGGACGGCGGCCTCGTGCTGTTCCGGGTCGCCGGGGTGCCGGTGCTGCTCGCGCCGTCCTGGTGGGTCGGCTCGCTGATCGTCGTCGTGCTGTACGCGCCGCTGGTCGGGCGGCTGCTGCCGGATGCCTCCACCACGACGTCGTGGCTGCTGGCCGGGGCCTTCGCGCTGCTGCTGGGCCTGTCCGTGCTCGCCCACGAACTCGGGCACTGCCTGGTCGCCCTGCGGCTGGGGATCCCGGTGCGGCGGCTGCGCCTGTTCCTCCTCGGCGGCCTGTCCGAAGTGGCCCGCACCCCCAAGCGCCCCAGCGACGAAGGCCTGGTCGCCGCGGCCGGGCCCGCGGTGTCGCTGCTGCTCGGCGGCTTCTGCGGCCTGCTGATGTTCGCCGTCCCGCCGGACGGTGCGGTCTGGCTGCTGGTCGCCGAGTGCGCGGTGGCCAACCTCGCCGTCGGCGTCTTCAACCTGCTGCCCGGGCTGCCGCTGGACGGCGGCCGGCTGGTCCGCGCCGGTGTCTGGGCGGCCACCGGCATCCGCGCCAAGGGCACGCGCGCGGCGGTCGCCGGCGGCGCGGTCGTCGCGGCGGGGCTGCTGGTCTGGGCCCTGTGGGGCCTGGCGACCGCGAGCCCGGACCGCTGGCTGCGGCTCGGAGTCTGCGTCGTGACGGCGTGGTTCGTGATCCTCGGCGCGCGCTCCGAGCTGGCCGCCGAAGCCCGCCGCACCTGGCCCGAAGGCCTGGTCCTCGGCGAATTGGTCCGGCCGGTGCTGCAGCTGCCCGCGGAAAGCCCGGTGTCCGACGCGCTGGCCGCGTCGGCCGGCCGGGGTGTGGTCCTGGTCCGCGCCGACGGCGTGGCGGCCGGGCTCCTGGACGTGGGCGCGGCGGAGCGGCTCGCGAGCTCCTCGCCGCACGCGCCGGCCGAGTTCGCCGCCGAGCCGATCCGGGCCGAGACCGTGCTGCTGGCCTCGGAGCCGGGGGAGGACGTCGTCGAGCGGGTCCGCGAAACCGCGGCGTGGCAGTTCCTCGTCGTCGACGACGAGGGCCGCCCGGCGGGCGTGCTGCGCCGGGACGACCTGCGGGCCGCGCTGAACCGCCGTACCCGCTGAGCCCCGCGCCCGCGCGGCCTGCGAAGATCTGGCGTCGGCCAAACGGGTTACAGGAGGAAGTGTTGTCGGTCAGCGGACCGTTTCGCGCGGGTGATCGGGTGCAGTTGACCGACTCGAAGGGGCGGCACTACACCCTGACGCTGGCCGCCGGTGGTGAGTACCACACCCACCGCGGTGCCCTGGCCCACGACGACCTGATCGGCCGTCCCGAAGGCTCGGTGGTGACCTCCGCGGGCGGGTCGACCTACCTCGCGCTGCGCCCGCTGCTGCCGGACTACGTGCTCTCGATGCCCCGCGGCGCGCAGGTGATCTACCCGAAGGACGCCGCGCAGATCGTGATGTGGGGCGACATCTTCCCCGGCGCGCGCGTGCTCGAAGCGGGGGCCGGCTCCGGCGCGCTGACCTGCTCGCTGCTGCGCGCGGTCGGCCCGGCCGGTCGCGTGCACTCCTACGAGATCCGCGACGACCACGCCGAGCACGCCGAGCGCAACGTCGAGAAGTTCTTCGGCGAGAAGCCGGCCAACTGGTCGCTCACCGTGGCCGACCTGGCCTCGCACGAGGGCGAGGTCGACCGGGTCGTGCTGGACATGCTGGCGCCCTGGGACCAGCTGCCGAACGTGGCCGCCCACCTGGTGCCGGGCGGCGTGCTGACGGTCTACGTGGCGACGGTGACCCAGCTGTCGCGCGTCACGGAGTCGCTGCGCGAGCAGCAGTGCTGGACCGAGCCCGAGTCGTGGGAGACGCTGATGCGCCCGTGGCACGTGGTGGGCCTGGCGGTCCGCCCCGACCACCGGATGGTGGCGCACACGGCGTTCCTGCTCACGGCGCGCCGGCTGGCGGACGGGACCGTGTCCCCGCGGGTGTCCCGCAGGCCGTCCAAGGGCAAGGGCTGAGGGAGTGCCGCCGCGCCGGAAGGCCGGCTTCGCGGTGGCGGCGGTCGCCGTCGCCGTCCTGATCGTGCTGTGCGTGGGCTTCGCGCCGTCCTGGCTGGTCGGTCACGCACCCGGGCTCGGCGCGGCGGACCGGCTGAAGGCCGTGAACGACGTCCGCGCCACGCTGCTGCAGGCGCTCGGCGGCCTCCTGGCGCTGGCCGGGGTCGGGCTGGGTGCCGTCCTCACCTCCCGGCAGCTGCTGCTCAACCGCGAGAGCCGGTCGATCGACCTGTTCACCAAGGCGATCGACCAGCTCGGCGCGGAGCAGGAGCCCACCCGGCAGGGCGCCGTCTACGCGCTGGAACAGCTCGCGGAGCTCGATCCCCGGTACCGCGGGCACGTCCACGCGCTGCTCACGTCGTTCATCTGCACCCGGGCGCCCTGGCCGCCCGGGACCCGGCGCCGCGAAGGCGGTCCGGCCGACGACGTCGCGGCCGCGCTCGCCGCGCTGGGCCGCGGCGGGATGATCGAACCGGGCGCGGCGTCCGAGCTCGAGCGGGTGGACCTGCGGGGCGCCGACCTGACCGGCCTGGCCATCCCGCGGATCTGTTTCGCGGGGGCGAACCTGGAGGGTGCGGTGCTGCGGAACGCGCACCTCGACGGCGCGACCCTGACCGGCGCGCTCCTCCGGGACGCGGATCTGCGCGGGGCCGACCTCACCACGGCCGACCTGGCGGACGCGGACCTGACCGGGGTGCGCACCGACTCGGCCACGCGCTGGCCCGGTGGCTTCACCCCGCCCGCCTAGCCCGGCACGCACCACCGGCCGTTCTCCTTGTGCAGCGGGAAGGGCGTGTCCTTGACCCCGCCCGCCGCTTCGACGTGCACCTTCGCCGTCGCCGACTCGCCGCGCAGCTCCGGGGGCGCCATCAGCTCGGCCGTGACCGGGCCGGCCGCGTCCCACATCCGCTGGAGGCCGGCGAGGGCCTCCGCGGTCTGCGGGCGGCAGGTGAGCTTCCCGAACGCCGCCGAGTCGTGCCGGGCGATCGCGTCGACGATCGCCCGGGCCAGGACCGCGACCGCTGCCGTGTCGCCTTCGTCCGGGGCCGGAGGCACCGTCGGGCGGGTCGGCGGCGACGGCGTGGCCGAAGCCGGCGGCGGGGAGCCGGCCGGGGCCACCAGCAGCAGCCCCAGGACCACGCCCGCCCCGGCCACGCCGAGCAGGACCAGCCCGGCGGCGAACGCGCGGTTCACCGCCGCCGGGTGCTCACGAGCCGTCCGCCTTGACGTTGGACAGGCACCAGAGCCCGGATTCCTTCTGCGCCGTCATCGTGCCGACCTTGGTCTTGCTGCCGTCGGTGGCGGAGTAGCGGACCGTGGCCTTGTCGCCGGTTTCCTCCGGGGTGCCGGTCAGCTTCACCGTGACCTTCGGGATGTCGCCCGTGGTGCCCTCGTAGACGCTGCGGCAGATCGTGTCGCCGAGTGCGGTCTCGTCGCTGGCGTTGTAGGCCGAGATGGTCGAGTCGAACAGCTCCTGGGAGCTGGCCTTGCCGCCGGGCGCGGGCCCGCCCGCGGGCTTGCTGCTCTTCGACGTCGGGCTCGTCGGCGTGGTGCTCCGGGGCTTCGGGGTGGACGCCTTCGGCACCGTCGAGGGCGCGGTCGGCGCCGCCGAGCTGCTGCTCGCGGGCGGTGCGGCGGTCTGCTGGTCGTCGCGGTTCATGAGGACCACCGCGGTCACGCCGCCGCCGACGAGCACCACCGCGGCCACGGCGATGCCGACGATCAGGCCGGTTTTCTTCTTCGGGGGCGGGGGCGCTTCGCCGAAGCCGCCGTAGGAGTCGTAGCCGCCGAAGGACTGAGGCTGCTGCTGGCCCCACTGGTCCTGCTGGCCATACTGCGGGTAGCCCTGCTGGGGCTGAGGGCCGGTCTGGGGCTGGTAGCCGCCCTGCCCGTACTGCTGGGTGCCGTCGTAGCCGCCCTGCCCGTACTGCTGGGTTCCGCCGGGCTGGCCGTACTGCTGCGTGCCGTCGTACCCGCCGGGCTGCCCGTACTGCTGCGTGCCGTCGTACCCGCCGGGCTGGCCGTACTGCTGGGTCCCGCCGTAGCCGGGCTGGGGCTGGGGGCCGCTCTGGGGGTAGCCGCCCTGCTGGGGCTGGCCGTACGGCCCGGGCTGCTGGCCGTAGCCGCCCGGTTGCTGCGGCGGGTAGGTCATGAGTGGTGCCCCCTAGCGGTCTTCGGTGGCGCCCGGCCGTCGCGGCCGGTACAGCGTCGCCCGATGCTAGCCACCGGGCCGGGCCGCCGCGCGGTTAGGGCGGAACTGGTCGGAATTGCCCGGATCCCGGGCGGTGGTTGGCCGTCTCGCGGGCGGGGTACTCCCGACGTGCTTGCTTCGTCCCGGCCCGGACGAACCCGCGACACACCGGCGCCACGGCACCGAAATGGCCGCTTGCGCTGCGGGAATGTCCGTGCTGGAGGGGGTGGGCGAACCGCGACGCGCCGATCTTGTGATCCGGAAAGGCCTTTTCTTGTCGGTGATCGCCGGTACCGTGGAATGAAAAGCACTCCGAGGAGGTGCCCGATGCATCATGACCTTCCCGGAGGTCGGCGCGAGGAGGCCGACCCTTCAGCAACATCCGGAGCTGGGACGACGGCGGACGAGCAGGCTCGGCAGATCCGTTTTCTCGAGGAAGAAGTGGCGCTGCTGCGCCGCAAACTGACGGACTCGCCACGGCAGAACCGCGTTCTCGAACAGCGGCTCGCCGAGGCCTCGGAAAGGGTGAGCCAGCTCACCGAGCGCAACACGAAACTGGTCGAAACCCTGCGCGAAGCGCGAGGACAGCTCCTCGCTCTCCGCGAAGAGGTCGACAGGCTGGCCCAGCCACCGTCCGGGTACGGCGTCTTCGTCGAGGCCTACGAGGACAACACGGTGGACGTCTTCACGGCCGGCCGGAAGATGCGGGTGTCGGTTTCGCCCGCGGTCGAGATCTCGTCCCTGCGCCGCGGCCAGGCGCTGCGGCTCAACGAGGCGCTCACCGTGGTCGAGGGCGGCGGTTTCGAACGCACCGGTGAGGTGTGCGCGCTGCGTGAGGTGCTCGCCGCCGACGTCGAGGGCGGCAGCCCCCGTGCGCTGGTGGTCGGGCACGCGGACGAAGAGCGGGTGGTCCTGCTCTCCGACCTGCTGGCCGAGCAGCCGCTCAAGCCGGGCGACTCGCTGCTGGTCGACTCCAAGGCCGGCTACGCGTACGAGCGCGTGCCGAAGGCGGAGGTCGAGGACCTGGTGCTGGAGGAGGTGCCCGACGTCCGCTACGAGGACATCGGTGGCCTCACCCGGCAGATCGAGCAGATCAGGGACGCGGTCGAGCTGCCGTTCCTGCACGCCGACCTGTACCAGGAGTACCAGCTGCGGCCGCCCAAGGGTGTCCTGCTCTACGGCCCGCCGGGCTGCGGCAAGACGCTCATCGCCAAGGCGGTGGCGAACTCGCTGGCCAAGAAGGTGGCGGCGGCACGGGGCGACAACGAGGACGGGAAGTCCTACTTCCTGAACATCAAGGGTCCCGAGCTGCTCAACAAGTTCGTCGGGGAGACCGAGCGGCACATCCGCCTGATCTTCCAGCGGGCGCGGGAGAAGGCCTCCGAGGGCACCCCGGTGATCGTGTTCTTCGACGAGATGGACTCGATCTTCCGGACCCGTGGGTCGGGCGTGTCGTCCGACGTGGAGACCACGATCGTGCCGCAGCTGCTGTCGGAGATCGACGGTGTCGAAGGCCTGGAGAACGTCATCGTCATCGGCGCCTCCAACCGCGAAGACATGATCGACCCGGCGATCCTGCGGCCGGGCCGGCTCGACGTCAAGATCAAGATCGAGCGTCCGGACGCCGAAGGCGCGAAGGACATCTTCTCCAAGTACCTGGCCGAAGGCCTGCCGATCCACGCCGACGACCTCGCCGAGTTCGGCGGGGACCCGAAGGCGACGTTCGACGCGATGATCCAGCACACCGTCGAGCGGATGTACGAGGAGAGCGACGAGAACCGGTTCCTCGAGGTGACCTACGCCAACGGGGACAAGGAAGTCCTGTACTTCCGCGACTTCAACTCGGGCGCGATGATCCAGAACATCGTGGACCGGGCGAAGAAGTCGGCGATCAAGTCGGTGCTGGAGACCAAGCAGCCGGGTCTCCGCGTGCAGCACCTGCTCGACGCGATCGTCGACGAGTTCGCGGAGAACGAGGACCTGCCCAATACCACCAACCCGGACGACTGGGCCCGGATCTCCGGCAAGAAGGGCGAGCGGATCGTCTACATCCGCACGCTCGTCACCGGCAAGAACCAGGACTCGGGGCGGGCGATCGACACCGCCACGAACACCGGTCAGTACCTGTAACCCGAACACGCGGTGGGGCGGTCACTTCGGTGGCCGCCCCACCGGCGTGTCTAGCTCCGGACGAGCTCGGGTTCTCTCCTGCGCAGGCGCACCCGCCCGTGGGCGGCGAGGATCCCCAGCACGACGAGCAGCGCCCCGGCCGGCTGGTTCCAGCTCACCGGCTCACCCAGCACGAGCACGCCGAGCAGCACGCCCACCACCGGCGTCAGGTACGTCACCGCGGAGGCGTTGGCCGCGCCCCACGCCGCGATGATCCGGGTGTTCCAGGCGTACGCGATACCGGTGCCGAAGACGCCGAGGGCGACCATGCTCGCCACCACCGCCGGGTCGAGGTGCACCGGTGTCGCCGCGATCACCGGGGTCAGCAGGCCGAGGATCACCGTCGCCGACGCCGTCTGCCCGAACGCGACGACCACCGGATCCGTCCCACGGGGTGAGACGAACCGGCGCAGGTAGACGAAACACGCGCCGTAGCACGTCGTCGCGCCGAGGCAGGCGAGCTGGGCCGTCAGCTGGTGGGACACGTCGATGCCGTGCCACACCCCGACGATCGTGAGCACCCCGGCGAACCCGAGCAGCAGCCCGAGCACCCGCGGCGGCGTGAACCGCTCCTCGGGCAGCGCGGCGGCCGCCAGCAGCATCGTGACCAGCGGCGTCGTCGCGTTGAAGATGCTCGCCAGCCCGGACGAAATGTACTGTTCCGCCCACGAGAACAGCAGGAACGGAACGACGCACAGCAGCACCGACACGACCGCGAGGTGCCCCCACAGCACCGGATCACGCGGGAGCGGCCGCCGGCGCACCACCAGGAGCACGGCCAGCGCCAGCGCCCCCAGCGCGACGCGGGCGAGCGCCACCTGGCCGGGGGAGAGCCCGCCGAGCCCCACCTTGATGAACAGGAAACTCGCACCCCACACGATCGCCAGCAGCGCGAACCGCACCGTGACCCCGAACTCCGCCAGTCGCATGGCCGCAGTCAAACCGGCGGACGGGCCGCGAAGCCAGTGGTTTTCCGACGCCGTGTTGTGTATAACGACCTATACCATGGGACGGGAATGGCAGGCAGCGGTCGACTACGTCGCGGCCCGGGCCGAGGGGCCGCCGCTGCCGGAGGGGCTGGAGGTCACGATCCACTTCCATCCGGATCGGCTGGTCGGGTCGGTGCCGCTGCTGCGGCACTGGCTGACCGACGGGGTCTACCGCTCCCAGTTCGAGACGGGCACGGGCAACGGCGGCCTGACCGCGCACCCGGGCGGGGACCGGTGGCGCTGGGAGCACCGGATGTTCGGCGGTGTCTACGACGAGCTGCCGCCGTCCGCCCGCCCGAAGTACGGCTCGCTCGACCACCGCCGCCGGGCGGCCGGGGGCTCGGTGCGGTTCGGTTCGGCGCACTTCCGGCTCAAGCGCGAGGTGCTGGCCCGCACGACCTTCTGCTACCCGGACAGCTTCGCGGAGCCGGCGCACTTCGGCACGCTCGCGCACATGCCGCTGATCCCCCTCGTCGAAGCGGACGCGCCCGACGAACTCGACGACTACATCGAAGCCCACGTCCACGGCCCGCTCCGGCTGCCGGGCGACGTCGCGGCCCTGGTGCTGGACCCCTCCTTCCGGGGCACCGACGTCGAAGCGGCGGCCGCGGAGTTCCGCTTCCCGACCTTCTGGCACCACGGGTTCCGGCTCTCCGTGACGACGCTCGCCGAGCACGCGGACTACCGCGGCGAGGACGCCGTGCGGGCCGGCGAAGACATCGCCGAGGACGGGTGGCTGGACGCCCGCGTCATCGGGGACGCCGTCCGCGCCGGCCGGCACGACCCCCAGGTGCTCAAGCGGGTGTGGCACTGCACCGCGCGGTTCGGCCTACGCGGGTAGCAGCGCCTCGGCCAGCCGGCGCCAGTGCGGCATGGCCGAGGTGCCCGGCTCGACGCCGATGACCTGGACGCCGACGTGGTCGGCGCCCGCGTCGAGGTGCGCCTGCAGCTTCGCCGTGATCGTCTCGAGGTCGCCCCAGAACACGAGGTCGTCGACGAGCCGGTCGCCGGCACCGTCGATCTCTTCTGGCGAATAGCCGAGCCGGAGGAACTTCGCGATGTTGTACGGCGTGGTGAGGTACGGGTGCAGGTGCTTGCGGGCGATCTCGCGCGCCTGGGCCGCGTCCGTCTCGAACAGCACCGCGTGCTCGACGCCGAGGAACGGTTCCGCTCCGAGGATTTCCCGCGCCTGGGCCGTGTGCTCCGGCGTCACGTGGTAGGTGTGCGCGCCCGCCGACCGGTCGCGGGCCAGCTCCAGCATCTTCGGGCCGTACGCCGCGAGCAGCCGTCGCATCGGTGAGGAGGGTGCCGGGGCGACCTTCGGGGCGGCGTCCAGGGCGTCGAGGTAGTCGTTCATCGCCCGGAGCGGCTTCGCGCCGGGCTTTCCGGCGCCGAACCCCAGGCCCAGCAGGTGGCGGTCCGGGTAGGCGTCGGCCAGCAGCAGGGCCGCTGCGTGGGTCCACCGGGCCTCGCGGGACCAGATCTGCGCGATGCCGTTGACGACGGTGAGGCGTTCGGTGGCGGAGAGCAGGAATCCGGCGTGCGTCAGGGCCTCCCGTCCCTCGGTCTCCGGGATCCAGATCGCCGGCCAGCCGAGTTCTTCCAGCTCCTGCACCGAGTCCCGGATCAGGGCGGCCGGCTGGCCCTCGAAGTCGAACGTCCAGATCCCGTAGCGGCCGAGCCGCATGTTCTCGATCATACCCATAAATCGAAGTATCGCAGATTTTCGATATGAAGGGGTGGCGGGGGTGGCTGTGCCGGGGGAGGGGCTGGTCAGAGGGTGTGGCCGAGGGTGGCGACGAGCTCGGCGATCCGGGCTTCGTCCCGCTTGTAGTGCGTCCACTTGCCGACGCGCGTCGCCCGGACCAGCCCGGCGCGCTGCAGCTCGGCCATGTACGCCGAGACCGTCGACTGTGCGAGCCCGGTCTTCTCCTGGATGTGCGTCACGCACACGCCGACCTCGACCGGATCGGCGATCGCCCGCTCGACCGGGAAGTGCCGCACCGGCTCCCGCAGCCACCGCAGCACCTGCAGCCGCACCGGGTTCGCGAGCGCCTTGAACACGTCGAGCAGCTGCTCGACGTCGGATCCGGGTTCGGTGTGTGTGGTCATGAGCTTCGAGATCAGCATAACCGCTCCCGGCGTGTACACCCCGGCGCCGCGCGTATAACGACCTATACTCGTGGTCGTGACCGAAGAAACCCGGCCCCGCGCACCGATCACCGAAGCCGACGTCCTGGCCTGGCTGGAGACGACGGCCGCCGCCGTCGAAGCGGGGGAGGTGGGCGCCCAGGAACTCATCGACCTGCTCGGCGAGCTGCGCCGCGCGTCCGCGGCCTGCGCCGACGCCTCGGACTGGCTGCTGCTCGCGGCCCGCGAAGGCGGCGCGAGCCTGCGTCAGATCGCGCCCGTCTTCGGCAAGGGCTACGTGCGGGCCCCGGCGGCGCGCCTCGAGAAGCTGCACCGCCAGGCGCAGACCGCGGGTCAGTGGCTGGCCATCCTGCGGCACAAGCAGACGGCATGAGCGTGGACCGCATCGCGCTCGGCCTGGCGGCACTGGGCCGCCCCGCGTACATCAACCTGGGCAGCGAAGGGGCGTTGCCGCCGGTGCGGGACGTCGCTTCGATGCGCGCGGCGACGTTCGCGGTGCTCGACGACGCGTACGCCGCGGGCATCCGGCACGTCGACGTCGCCCGCTCCTACGGGCGCTCCGAGGAGTTCCTGGCCGGCTGGCTCGCCGAGCGCGGCCACCGGGGGATCGAGATCTCCAGCAAGTGGGGCTACTCCTACGTCGGGGAGTGGCGGCTCGACGCCGACGTCCACGAGGTGAAGGAGCACTCGGCGGCGCGGTTCGCGGCCCAGTGGCCGGAAACCCTGGCGCTGCTGGGGGATCGGGTCGGGCTCTACCAGGTCCATTCGCTCACTGTGGACAGTCCGCTGTTCACCGACGAGCCGTTGCTCGAAGCGCTCGCGGAGCTGTCCGCGAACGGGGTCGCGGTCGGGTTTTCGACGTCCGGGCCGGCTCAGGCGGCCGCGATCGAGCGGGCGTTCGCGCTGGAAGTGGCCGGGCGGCCGGTGTTTTCGGCGGTGCAGTCGACGTGGAACGTCCTGGAACCGTCCGCGGGGCCGGCCCTGGCCGCCGCGCACGCGGCCGGGAACCGGGTGCTGGTCAAGGAAACCCTGGCCAACGGCAGGCTGGCGGTGGAAGCGCCGGCCGCGGTGCGCGAGATCGCGGCCGCGCACGGGACCGGGCCGGACGCGGTCGCGGTGGCCGCGGTGCTGGCCAACGACTGGGTGGACCGGGTGGTCATCGGCCCGGCGAGCCCGGCGCAGCTGGCGGCGAACCTGCGGGGTGCCCAGCTCTCGCCGAGCGCGGAAGAGGAGGCAGCACTCGGGGCCCTGGCGGAGGATCCGGAGCAGTACTGGCGACACCGGTCCTCGTTGCGGTGGGACTGAGGCGCTGCACTACTCTGCGCAAGCACGAGAACCGGATGACAGGAGCCGCGGTGCGTCATCGGCAGGCGATCGCGTTGGCCGCGGTCGCGTTGGTCGGCCTCACGGGCTGCGAAGGGCCGGACCCGAACAACCTCGAGACGTACTACGACGATCCGGTGACCACGTCGGCGCCGGCGCCG
>NZ_MUMI01000006.1 GCF_002155975.1 Amycolatopsis kentuckyensis | reverse complement strand
GCGCGGGCGGCCCGCCGAAGCCCTGCGAGTAGCCGCCGGTCGCCGGGTCCCAGCCGGACACCTGGCCGGCCGCGTTCGGGTCCCAGGCCTGCTGGCCGTACTGCTGCGCGTTCGGATCCGCCCACGCCGACTGCTGCTGTTGTGCGTACGGGTCACCCCAGCCCGGCTGCGGGTTGGCCGGGAAACCGCCCGACGCCGGCGGGTAGCCCTGCTGCTGGCCGGGGTCCCAGCCCTGCGGGTACTGCTGCGTCGGGTACGGCTGTTGCTGCTGGTTGGGGTCCCACCCACCCTGCTGCGGGAAGCCGCCGGACGGTGGCTGCTGACCGTACGGGTTGGGCTGGCCGTACGGGTCGGGCTGGCCGGGCTGGCCCGGCTGAGGCGGGTAGGTCATCTGTCATGCCTTCCGGGCGCTGGTCTTCGTGCGCTTCCGACGTCCGGTGGCGGCGTGCGGTTCCCCCAGGGACGTGGCTGCAGCATTCTGCAAGCTCGGACGGTACGGCATGAAACCGGCTCCTGGATCGTGACGACGCGAAGCCGTCACGATCCAGGAGCCGGGCGGGGGGTGGGTCAGCCGTTGGCGAGGGCCTGGAGCCGGTCGTAGGCACCGTTGAAGGTGTCCTGGTCGAGCGGGCTCGAGGTGTACTGCCAGACGGTGTAGAAGCCCCAGTTGTAGGGCAGGGTGCCGACCGACGACGCGTACCGCGCGACCCACAGCGGGGCCGTGCTGGAGAAGTCACCGCTCACGCAGCTGCCCCACCAGCTCGCCGACGTGTAGATCACCGGGTACCGGCCGGTCAGGGCGTGGTAGGTGTCGTGGAAGTCGAGGATCCACGACGTCATCCCCGCCTTGCTCAGCCCGTAGCAGGTGGCGCCGTACGGGTTGTACTCCATGTCCAGCGCGCCGGGCAGGGTCTTGCCGTCCTTGGACCAGCCGCCGCCGTGGGCGACGAAGTACCGGGCCTGGGCCGCGCCGCTCGAGGTGTTCGGGGTGGCGAAGTGGTAGGCGCCGCGGATGAAGCCCTGGTTGTAGGAGCCGTTGTACTGCTGGGCGAAGTACGGGTTGGTGTAGTTGGTGCTCTCCGTGGCCTTGGTCCAGACGAACCGCTTGCCCTGGTTCCACCAGTTCGCCCAGTCGACGTTGCCTTGGTAGCTGGCGACGTCCATGCCGGCCACGGTGGCCAGCACCTGGCCGGGGATGGCCTGGCCGGGTTGCGGCTGCTGCGCCGCCTGCTGCGATTCCGGAGTCGACTTGTCGCCTTCGACGCGCCGGATCTGCGACCCCAGTTCGTGGTTGTTCTGTGCGATGTCCGCGTTGATCGCGGCCACGGGGTCGACTTCGGGGGAGAAGGTCGTCGCCTGCGCCGTGCTGCCGAGCAGGAGCAGCGTGGCCGGGACGACCAGGGCAGCGAACAGCCGCCCTCTTCGGGAGGTGGACATCGTTGAATCCCTTCACGGAAACCCTCGCGATGGACGACTTACTGCAGGTAGCCGCCCGAGCACGATTGTTGAGGACGAAGTGGCGTTTGTCACTCAGTTCCGTGAAATTGGGTATACGTGTGGGTGATTTTCCCGGGAAGAAGATCGTTAATTGGTGACGAGTTAACACCTATTATTGGACAGTTGCGCCGTTCAGCCGAGCGCCAGGGCCAGCAGCCGGTCCGCCGAGCCGTTGAACCAGTTCTGGTCGCCGGGCAGGGTGCCGCGGTCGGCGAACTGCCAGATCGTGTGCGTGCTCCAGCCGGACGGCAGCTCGCCGATGAAGGTGTTGTAGCGCGCGATCCAGAGCGGGCTGTCGCCGAACCCGCCGTTGTTCGCGGTGCACCGCTTCCACCAGTTCGTCGACGTGTAGATCGTCGGGGAGCGGCCGGTCGCCGCGCGGTAGGCGTCGGAGAAGGCGCGGATCCAGGCGACCATGCCCGCGGCGTCCTTGCCGTAACACGTTTCGCCGTAGGGGTTGTACTCCGCGTCGAGCGCGCCGGGCAGGGTCTTGCCGTCCTTCGACCAGCCGCCGCCGTGGGCCAGGAAGTACCGCGCCTGCGACGCGCCGTCGGAGATGTCCGGCCGCGCGAAGTGGTAGGCGCCGCGGATCAGGCCCGCCTGGTACGAGCCGTTGTACTGCTGCGCGAACTGCGGGTTCACGAAGCCGGTGCCCTCGGTCGCCTTGACGTAGACGAACTTGGCGCCCGCCCCCGCGGCGCCGGCCCAGTCGACCGGGCCCTGGTGCCCGCTGACGTCGTGCCCGAGCTGCTGGTCCGCTCCGCCGTACAGCACGTCGGGAGCTTCGCCGACGCCCTCGACCTCGGCGATCTGCGAACCCGCGTAGTGGTCCTCCGCACCCGCGTAGGGGTCGGCGGCCTTCGCCGGCGCCTGCCCGGCCACGAGCAGGACGGACGTGAGGACGGCGGCGAAGGGCAGCGAACGTCGTTTCACCCTCTTGCTCCCCACCGATCTCGTGAGACTTCTTCAGTCTCACCATGCACCGGCGTCGCCGGATCGGCGAGTCGATGATCACTCGATGGGGTGGGACCCGCAGGTCAGCGTCGCTCAGCGCCGCTCGTCGGCGATGGCCTTCAGCAGGTGCTCGGCCGGCACGACCGCCGTGATGAGGTCGTGCGGGTTGATCGCGACCGGGTGCCCGCCGAGCAGGTCGACGATGTCGCGGCCGACCACGGCCCGCGCGTGCGGCCACTCGCGCGGCACCAGCGACTTGCGGGTGTAGGCGGGCACCATGACCCGGCCGTCGGCGTTGTGGAAGCCGATCACGGTCCGCTGCACCGGCGACATCGCGTAGACGAACAGCGTCGCGTCGAGGACGACCTTCGGCAGGTCCGACGGCGGGCGGTGCTCGGTGCGGACCAGCTGCAGCAGGTGCTCGAGGTCGTTGGCCGGGTCCGGGAAGCCGAGCGCCTTGGGCGAGGGCCGGTACCGGTCGTTGGGGTGGAAGTCGGCGACGACGTCGCCGGCACCGTTCACCGGGTACGCGCCGACGACCGCCCACGACGGCACCGGGCCGTTCGGGTCGAAGGCCTCGTCGATGACGTAGAGCCAGCTGTTCGGGTTGGCGCGAGCGTTCGCGCGCATCTCCGCGGTGATCTCGGGCGTGCCGTGCTTGCCGGTGCGGCGTGCCTGCTGGCCTTCGCGCCGCGCGGCCCGGTTGTGCTTGCCGTGCCTGCCGGGGCGATCGGCTCCGCTTCCGGTGGGCTGCTGCGAAACCATCCGATCCGCCTCGTCCCGCTGCGCCATCGTCATCCCCATGTTCTCGGGTGTGCCTGCCAAGTCTTGGTGCGCCACTCTACTGTTTGCCCATGGCCTCTTCGCGTTCGGTCGACCCCGGACAGTTACGTGCGGCGGTGCTGGCGATTTCCCCGTGGTTGCAGGGCGATGCGCCCGATCCGGCGCGCCCGGAGCTGGCCGCGGCGGTGCGCCTGTCCCTGCGCGCGCTGGCGGCCGACGCACCGGGCCGGACGGTCGAGGTGCGGGTGCCGCCCTTCGCCGCGGTGCAGTGCGTGGAGGGGCCGCGGCACACGCGCGGCACCCCGCCGAACGTGATCGAGACCGACCCGCGCACGTGGCTCGAGCTGGCCACCGGGCGACTGGACTGGACCACGGCCGTGACCGACGGCCGGGTCTCCGCGTCGGGCTCGCGGGCCGACCTGTCGCACTGGCTCCCGCTGCTGCGTGTCTGAAGGGCTGTGCCGGTGGGGACCGGTGGTGCTTACGGCTTGCGGCCTATCCCGCCCGCGATGGTCCGCTGGGCCACGTTGAGGTCCTTGAGCCGCGGGCCGTCCGGCCACCAGTCGGCGCAGCGGACCACGCCCGGGGGCACCATTTCGAGACCGGCGAACAGGTCCTCGATCTGCTTCTGCGTCCGGAAGGTGCCCGAGCCCATCGGGCTGTGCAGGAAGAAGTCCTCCATCTTGCGGGCGGTCGCGGAGTCCTCGTTCTCCGGGTCGAAGAAGTGCGAGATCGCCACGAACGAGCCGGACGGCAGCGCGGCGACGTACTCCTTCATGATCTCCGCCGGCCGTTCGGCCGAGCCGTTGAAGTGGTGCAGCGTGCCCAGCTGGAGGAACGCGACCGGCTGCGAGAAGTCGATGTGCTGCCGGACGACCTCGTGCTCGAGGATCCGCTGCGGTTCGAAGATGTCCTCGGCGACGAAGTGGGTGTTCTCGTTCTCTTCGAGGAGGGCGCGGCCGTGGGCCAGCACCACCGGGTCGTTGTCGACGTAGACGACCTTGATCTCCGGGTTGATCCGCTGGACGACCTGGTGGGTGTTCTCGGCGGTCGGCAGGCCGGAGCCGCAGTCGAGGAACTGGGTGATGCCGGTCTGGCTGGCGAGGAAGCGGCAGGCGCGGATCAGGAAGCCGCGGTTTTCGAACGCGAGGTCCTGCGCCTCCGGGGCGGCCTTCTGCACCTTGTGCAGGACCTCCCGGTCGATCTCGTAGTTGTCCTTCCCGAGCAGGAAGGCGTCGTACACGCGCGCGATGCTTGCTCGGGTCGGGTCGACCCCCACGGGAACTCGTTCGGTGCGGGTCGCGGCGTCGGGCATCTTGAACCTCGCAAGTTCTGTGTCGAAAGTCTCGTACTCTACGTAGAGTAGGACTCCACACGCATGCGGTAAACCGGGTCACCTCTTTGCGCAGGACGGCCCAACGTGTACTTTCGGTAGTCGGGCTAGAACCCCCTGGTGACGTGAGCGCGGAAGGGCCGGGAATGAACGCGGTGAACGCGTCCGCAGGTGAACAGAACATCGGCCCGACGGCGCGCCGCATGATCCTGGGGTCGCAGCTGCGCCGGCTCCGCGAAGAGGCCGGCATCACCCGTCAGCAGGCCGGTTACAACATCCGCGGGTCCGAGTCGAAGATCAGCCGGCTGGAGCTGGGCCGGGTCGGCTTCAAGGAACGCGACGTCACCGACCTGCTGACGATGTACGGCGTCGACGACCCGACGGAGCGCAAGGCGTTCCTCGACATGGTCAAGCAATCGAACGAGCCGGGCTGGTGGCGGCGCTTCGGCGACACCATGCCGAACTGGTTCACCGACCTCGTCGGTCTCGAAGAAGCCGCCGCGCGAATCCAGATCTGGGAGCCGGTCTACGTGTCGGGCCTCCTGCAGGTCGAGCCGTACGCGCGGGCGATCTTCAGCCACGGCCGTCCGGAGATGGCCGACGAGCGGGTCGACCAGCTGGTCGCGCTGCGGATGCGGCGGCAGAAGATGTTCAGCAGGCCGGACGCGCCCCGCGTGTGGATGGTGCTCGACGAGTCGGTGCTGCACCGCCCGATCGGGGGCCCGAAGGTGCTCAAGCAGCAGATCGAATTCCTGCTCGAGATGAGCGCGTTGCCGCACGTGTCGGTCCAGGTGCTGCCGTACGCGAGCAGCGGGTTGTCGGCGGAACACGCCTTTTCGCTGTTGCGATTCGGTGAGCCGGAGCTGCCGAACATCGCCTACGTCGAGTACCTGACCGGCGCGCACTACATCGAGAAGCGCGAAGAGATCGAAAAGTACAGCCGCGCGCTGGACATGCTGGCGGTCGACGCGGAGACTCCGGAGCGCAGCCGGGCGATGCTCGCGAAGCGCCGCCAGGAGATCTAGAAAACCCTGGCCCGTACCCGATTCGGCGGTGCCGGCGGCCGTCCGGCGACCGGTAACTTGGCGTAGCGGTTAACCCATTAGGGCGAGTTCCTATCACCTGACAGGGTAACGCCGACCGGCTAATTCTTTACCGTCCGAGAACTTTGCAAGAAATTCTGCACGTGCATTTACCGCTGCAGGCACACGTGCTAGCCTCGGATACGCGGGCAAATGCACATGCAGATGCATCGTCCGGAAGGCTTTTCTGCTTCGAGAGGTGGGATCATGGCTGAGCGATTCGAGAACGGCGTCCCGGCTGATCGGCTGACCGGTGTCGAATGGCGCAAGGCGAGCTACAGCAACTTCAACGGCAACTGCGTCGAGGTGGCGCCGCTGTCCAACGGGGAGATCGCGATGCGCAACTCGCGGTTCCCGACCGGCCCGGCGCTCGTGTACACCCGGGCCGAGATGGCGGCGTTCCTGGCGGGCGCGAAGGACGGTGAATTCGACGATGTCCTCGGCTGAGGCCGTCGCCCCCGTCTCGGACATCGAAACCGGACTGCAGGAACTGGTGGCCCGCGGCTACCAGTTCGTCCACCCCGCCGACGAACGCGGTGAGGTCCTCGCGGTCGTCGGCGTGCGGGTGCACGACGACGTGGTGGACGTGGTCCGGCTCAACGCCGAGGACGACGTCGTGGCGACCAGGATGCCCGGCTCCGAGGAGAACATCTTCGAGCCGGAGCGGTGGCTGTGGCGCCGCCGCGGGGAAGGTGCGCAGGTGCTGACGGAGATCCTCGCGCTGCCGGATGCGTGCTAGACGTGCAGGCTTGCAGGCCCCGTCCGAAGTGGTCAGTGCCACGCCGGGCGGGGCTTCGCTCATGTCTGCACCGTCTACACTGAAATCGGCCTGACCACGTCTTCCCAGGAGCTCCTCGGTGGTTTCCGACCCGCAGCTCGTGTCCGACCAGCCCGAACCGGAACCCCGCGAGGAGTGTGGCGTCTTCGGCGTCTGGGCTCCCGGGGAAGAAGTCGCGAAGCTGACCTACTACGGCCTCTACGCCCTGCAGCACCGGGGCCAGGAGGCGGCCGGCATCTCCGTCTCCGATGGCTCGCAGATCGTGGTCTTCAAGGACCTCGGCCTGGTCAGCCAGGTGTTCGACGAGCAGATCCTGCAGTCGCTGCAGGGCCACATCGCCGTCGGCCACTGCCGGTACTCGACCACCGGCGCCGACGTCTGGGAGAACGCCCAGCCGATCTTCCGCACCACCGAGACCGGCAGCGGCATCTCGTTCGCGCACAACGGCAACCTGGTCAACACGGCGGAGCTGCGCGAACGCACCATCGCCGCCGGGCTCAAGCCGCACGCGGGCCTGACCGGCTCGTCCAGCGACTCCGACCTGATCTGCGGCCTGCTCGCGGCGAACGCCGCCGACAAGGGCATCGAGGCCGCGGCCATGGAGCTGCTGCCCACCCTCAAGGGCGCCTTCTGCCTGGTGTTCTCCGACGAGGGCACGCTCTACGCGGCGCGTGACCCGCACGGCGTGCACCCGCTGGTGCTCGGCCGGCTCGAGCGCGGCTGGGTCGTCTCGAGCGAGACGGCGGGCCTGGACATCGTCGGCGCGTCGTTCGTCCGCGAGGTCGAACCGGGCGAGCTGATCGCCATCGACGCCGAGGGCCTGCGGTCCTCCCGGTTCGCGAACCCGGACCCCAAGGGCTGCGTCTTCGAGTACGTCTACCTCGCCCGCCCCGACACCACGATCGCCGGCCGCGGCGTGCACGCCACCCGCGTCGAGATCGGCCGCCGCCTCGCGTCCGAGCAGCCGGTCGAGGCCGACCTGGTGATGCCGGTGCCGGAGTCGGGCACGCCGGCCGCGATCGGCTACGCGCAGGGCTCCGGCATCCCCTACGGCACCGGCCTGGTGAAGAACGCCTACGTCGGGCGCACGTTCATCCAGCCGTCGCAGACCATCCGCCAGCTGGGCATCCGGCTCAAGCTGAACCCGCTGCGCGACGTCATCCGCGGCAAGCGCCTGGTCGTGGTGGACGACTCGATCGTCCGCGGCAACACCCAGCGCGCGCTCGTCCGCATGCTGCGGGAGGCCGGCGCGCTCGAGGTGCACGTCCGGATCGCGTCACCGCCCGTGCGCTGGCCGTGCTTCTACGGCATCGACTTCGCGTCGCGGGCCGAGCTGGTCGCGAACGGCGTCGACACCGACGGCATCCGCCGCTCGATCGGAGCCGACTCGCTGGGCTACATTTCCCTGGACGGCCTGGTCGCGGCGACGGAACAGCCGAAGACGCGGCTGTGCACGGCGTGCTTCTCGGGCGAGTACCCGATCCCGCTGCCGGAGGACGCGCTGATCGGGAAACACCTGCTCGAAAGCCTCGACGCGGTCAATGGCGCGGCAACCCCCGTCAGCCCCGCCGGGTACGGTGCCGAAGACGCCGTCCGGCGTCCCTGAGTTCCTTCCAGTAGGGAGTCCGTCCACCGTGAGCGAGTCCACGAGCGCCACGTACGCCGCCGCCGGCGTCAGCATCGAGGCCGGCGACGAAGCCGTCGAGCTGCTCAAGCCGCACGCCGAGCGGGCGACGCGGCCCGAGGTCATGGGTGGCGTCGGCGGTTTCGCCGGGCTCTTCTCCCTGAAGCTGGACAAGTGGAAGGAGCCGGTGCTCGCGTCCTCGACCGACGGCGTCGGCACGAAGATCGCGGTCGCGCAGGCCCTCGACAAGCACGACACGGTCGGCATCGACCTGGTCGCCATGGTGGTCGACGACCTGGTCGTGACCGGCGCCGAGCCGCTGTTCCTGCAGGACTACATCGCCGTCGGCAAGGTGCACCCGGAGAAGATCGCCGCGCTGGTCGGCGGCATCGCCGAGGGCTGCGTCCGGGCCGGCTGCGCGCTGCTCGGCGGCGAGACCGCCGAGCACCCGGGGCTGATGGGCGAGCACGACTACGACATGTCGGCCACCGGCGTCGGCGTGGTCGAGGCGTCCCAGCTGCTCTCGCCGGAGAAGGTCCGCCCGGGTGACGTCGTGCTGGCCCTCGGCTCGTCGGGCCTGCACTCCAACGGCTACTCGCTGGCCCGGCACGTCCTGCTGGACATCGCCCGGATGCCGCTCGGCGGGCACGTCGAGGAGTTCGGCCGCACCCTCGGCGAGGAGATGCTGGAGCCGACGCGGATCTACGCGAAGGACTGCCTGGCGCTCGCCGCCGAGACCGAGGTCCGGACGTTCGCGCACATCACCGGCGGTGGCCTGGAGGCCAACCTCGCCCGCGTCATGCCGCGCGGCCTGGTCGCCCGGCTCGACCGCGGCACCTGGACGCCGGCGCCGGTGTTCGCGCTGATCGGCCAGCGCGGCAAGGTCGAGCGGGCCGAGCTGGAGAAGACGTTCAACATGGGTGTCGGCATGGTCGCGATCGTCGGCGCCGAGGACGTCGACCGGGCGCTGGCCATGCTGACCGCGCGGCACGTCCCGGCGTGGGTGCTCGGCGACGTCCAGCCCGCCGAAGACGTCGACGGCCCGCGCGCGGTGCTCTCGGGCGACCACCCGAGGTTCTGAAACGCCCTTGCTCGCGGCTGTCACACTTGAGGTGTGGCAGCCGAAGACGTGGTGGTCGGCTCCCGGTTCACGATCCCGGGAGCCGAGTTGAGCGAGCGCTTTTCGCGCTCGTCCGGCCCGGGCGGCCAAGGCGTGAACACCACGGACTCGCGGGTGGAGCTGTCCTTCGACGTCGCCGCGTCGCCGTCGATCCCGGAGCACCTGCGTGACCGGGTGCTGACCGGGCTCGGCTCGCGGCTGGTCGACGGCGTCCTGACGATCGCCGCCAGCGAACACCGCTCGCAGCTGCAGAACCGCGAGGCCGCCCGCGGCCGGCTGGCGAACCTGCTGCTCGACGCGTCGGCGCCGCCGCCCGCCAAGCGGCGCCCCACGAAGCCGTCCCGCGGTTCGAAGGAACGCCGCCTGGCGTCGAAGAAGCGCCGGAGCGACGTGAAGAAAGGCCGCTCCGGCCGCTTCGACGACTAGGGCAGTGACAGGTGCACGCACTCCCCGGCCGGCCGGTAGCCGACGCGGGCGTAGACGTTGCCGATCCCCAGGTCACCGGGGGTGAGGAACGCCGTGTGCGCGCCGGCCTCGTGGACCGCGCGGGTGAGGTGCGCGGTGAGCGCCGCCGCGATCCCGCGGCCGCGGTACGGCTCGAGCACGGCGATCCCGGCGATCTCGGTGGTGCCGTCGACGATTTCGAGCGCGAGCCCGCCGCCGATCACCGTGCCGGAGACGACGTCCTCCGCCAGGAGGTGCCGCACGCCGGTGCCGGCCTGCAGCTGTTCGACCTCTTCGGCACCGATCTCCGCGGGTTCGCCGAACGCCGTGTTCTGCGCCGACCGCATGCGCCGGAAGTCCTCGCCGGACTCCGGTACGCGCAGCCGGACCCCCGCCGGAGTCGGCTTGTCGACCCGCTCGACCGGCGCGCACGTCATCAGCGGCACCCGCCGTTCGAGCTCGTACCCCGCCTCGACCAGCAGTTTCTCCAGGTCGGGAGCGATGTCGGTGAAGTACTCCAGCCGCGGGAGCAGGTCCCGCCGCCGGTAGGCCGCGGTCAGCGCGTCGATCTCGGCCGCCGTCGGCTGCGCGCCGTCGTCCGGGATCGCGTAGTTGAGCATCGGGTGCGGGGTGCCCGGCGAGTAGGTGGCGAGGAACGGGCCGACCCGCTCGGTCTCCCGGCCGGTTGGCGCGGTCGTGCGGACATAGGCCTGAATGGCGGACATGTGAGCCTTTCGAAGAGCACGTCAAGGAACCGCAGCCCCGGAACGGGCATGCGGGCTGGTCGCTGGGCGTCGGCCTAGCGGGGGCCGACGCCGGAGACGGCGCCAGGCATAGGCAGTCATTCCTTGAACTCGAAGCGGCTCTTCCCGGCCATGGTCGCACGGCCGGCAACCGGTTTACTGGCGTTCCGGATGCGCGATGGCCGCGTAGCGCGTGTCCCACACCGATCTCGGCACCCGCAGCCTGAGCGTCGGAGCTTCGCAGATGGTGCGGCGCGGCAGCGGGATCGCCACCGGCACCGGCACCGGCGGTGTCACGTCCAGCGCGCGCCAGCCCCGGCGGCTCAGTGCCGCGCCGAGCGTCGCGCCCGCCGTGTTGAGCAGGACGTCGTCGGCCGACGTCACGCGCCCGGTGTGGATCAGATATTGCGTACCTTCCACCAGCACGGACGCGATCAACGCGGCCAGCGCGACCCGGAGCAGCGCCCGCAGGCGGCGGATCCGCAGCGGGAGCAGTGCGCCGAGCGGGCCGAGCAGCAGGACGTTGCCGATCACCTGCCAGAGTGATCCGCCGCTGCTGAGCGCGGCGGCGACATCGGCGCCCGGCACGAGGTCCAGCGTGCTCTCGGCGGAACCGCCGACAGGCATCGTGACCAGGCAAAACACCAGGAAGGCGACGAGGGTGGCGGCGCAGTCGGCGGCGGCCGTCGCGCTCGCGCGGCGGGCGGCCATTCTCCGGCGGCGCCTCGCCGCGAGCAGTGGCCAGCCGAGCAGCGCGTACGGCAGCGCGATGGCCGAAATCGGAATCATCCCCCAGAAGGCGCGCAGCAGAGCTCCCATGCGCTTCCCTTCTCGAACCCCTCAAGATCTTCGGTGCGCAAAGATGAACGACCCCTAGCAAGATCACCTTCGCATCACAAGATCGACTCGGCATTCCGAGCGGACCGCACTATTCGGTGATCTTTCCGGTGGCGCCGTTTGTTCGGGCGTGGTTCGGTCAGGGGGCACACTGTCCACAGTGGATGCTGTGGACAACCCTGTGGATGAATTCCGGGGAAAACTGTGAAAGCGTTGTGGCGCAAGGGAAGGCCGTGAAACCGCCCTGTGTACTACTTCGCGGCCAGTTCGCGCGCCTGCTCCAGCAGCACCTGCAGGTGGAGGCCGCGCCGGACGTCGCAGGGGTGCGCCGTCGTGCCGCTCGCGATCATCGCCGCGAAATCGTCCAGCAGCGCGGTGTAGGACTCCTGAGCCGAGCCCGGTTTGCGCCCGAGCGTCCGGTAACCGTGCTGGCCCCAGACCGCGACCTCGACGACGGTCGGTTGAACCGGCAGCCGCAGCGAGAGCGTGGCCGTGCTGATCACGCCGCCCTCATGCGCCAGCATCAGGTGCCAGAGGTCGCCGGGGCTCTGCCGGGCAGCCACCACCTCGGTGATCGGGCCGAGCGCGGCGTCGAGCATGTCGAGGGCGTGCGGGCCGATGTCGTACAGCGCGCCGCCGTCGTGCTGCCGCCATGCGGAGGTGGCGTACTGGCCGCCGAGCAGCGCGCCGGACAGCCAGCGGGCCCCGCCGCCCGCCCAGCCGCCCGCCTGCGCGAGGCCGGCGAGCCACTCCTGCGTCTGCGCGGAGTACCGCAAGGTCAGCACGACGAGCGCGGCCACGTCGGCGGCCGCGACCGCGTCGGCCAGCCGGCGCGCGCCGTCCAGGTCGGCGGCGATCGGCTTCTCGAGGATCAGGTGCTTCCCGGCCTCGGCGGCACGGACGCCCAGCTCGGCCTGGATCGACGGCGGAACGGCGAACGCCACCGCGTCGACCTGCTCGAACAGCTCCTCGACGCTGCCGGCGGTGGCCGCGCAGTGCGTCTCCGCAAGCGTTTGCGCCGCCTCCGGCCGCCGGGCCCAGACCGCGGTCAGCGCCGTGCCGGGGTGATCCGCCAGTCCGGGCGCGTGGATCGTCGTCGCCCACGGGCCGGCGCCGATCAGGCCGACGCGCAGCTGTCCGTCCGCGATGAGCTGTCCCACGGCCCGCAGTCTAGGTGTGTCCCGCGTCGCTCCGGAACCGCACCTGCGGCGGGCACCGGCCTGGTTAAAGTGCCTGCATGATCGCCTCCCGCTTCGCCGTCGTCTGCGCTCTCCTGTTCGGCGCCGCCTTCGTGGGCGCCGCCCCCGCTTCGGCGGCGGGCACCGACGGGGCCTGCCCGGACGGCGGCGGCGTGACGGTGGTCGTCGACTTCGGCGACCTCGGGCCGCAGCCGCTGATCCGCTGCGCTGCCGGCACGCCCGCGAACGGCATCGCCGCCCTGCAGGAGGCCGGGATCGAGGTGGCCGGGTCGCAGAAGTACGGCCTCGCGGTGGCCTGCCGGATCAACGGCCAGCCGGGCCCCGACGTCGAGTCCTGCGCGGGCATGCCGTCGGCGACGGCGTACTGGAGCTACTGGCACGCCGCCGCCGGGAGCAGCTGGACGTCGAGCCAGGAAGGCGCCAAGACGGCGAAGCCGGCCCCGGGCGGGTTCGAGGGCTGGGCCTTCGCGCGACCGAAGTCGGCGAACGACCTGCCCACGCCGCCGCGGGTGCCGCCGGCGCGCCAGGTTTCGTCGCCGGCCCCCGCTCCCGCCCCCTCCGCCGAGGGGTCGTTCCCATGGGGCCTGGTGCTCGGGGCGGCCGTGATCGTGCTGGTCGGCGGCGCCGCGATCGTCGTCGCCCGGCGCCGGCGTGCCCAGTAGGGCGCTGCACCCCGGCGCCTGGTGGGCCTGGGCGCTCGCGCTGGCCGTCGCCGCCAGCCGGACGACGAACCCGCTGCTGCTCGGCCTGATCATCGCGGTCGCCGGGTTCGTCGTCGCGAACCGGCGCAGTGACGCGCCCTGGGCGCTGGCGTTCCGGCTGTACGTCTACGTCGGCGCGCTGATCGTCGCCTCACGCGTGCTGTTCCGGATCCTGATCGGCGGCGACGACGGCGGGCACGTGCTGTTCACGCTGCCCCGGATCCCGCTCGCCGCCGGGTTGTCCCTGTTCGGGCCGACGTCGGCGGAGGAGCTGCTCGGCGGCTTCTACGACGGCCTGCGGCTGGCGACGATGGTCGTCTGCGTCGGCGCGGCGAACGCCCTGGCCAACCCGAAACGCCTGCTCAAGGCGGTTCCGGGCGCGTTGTACGAGGTGGGCACGGCGGTGACGGTGGCGTTGACGGTCGCCCCGCAGCTCGTCGAGAGCGTGCAGCGCGTGCGGCGGGCCCGCCGGCTGCGGGCGGGCTCCGGGCGCGGGCTGCGGGCGGTCAAGGGCATCGTGGTACCGGTGCTGGAGGACGCGATGGACCGGTCCCTGCGGCTGGCGGCCG
>NZ_MUMI01000599.1 GCF_002155975.1 Amycolatopsis kentuckyensis | reverse complement strand
ACCGACGTTGCCGGTGGCGCCGGTGACCAGGAACATCGCTCAACCCCCAGAGTCGCTGCCCGGCCAGCCTAGCGCCACCGGACGGCGTCAGTCCTGCGTCGGCAGCTCGTCGAACTCCACGACCTGCCGGATCTCCACCTCGATCTCCTGGTCGAACAGGTCGACGTAGCGCTTGGCGAACTCGACGGCCTCCGCCCGGTCCGCCGCGTTGATCAGCGCGAACCCGCCGATGACCTCCTTGGCCTCGGCGAACGGCCCGTCGGTCACGCGGATCGCGGCGCCGCGCGGCTTGCGGACCAGCGCGCCCTTCTCCGTCGGGTGGACACCCTCCGCCGTGATCAGGACGCCCTTCTCCGCCGCCTCCTGGATGAACCCGCCCATCTTCGCCATGAACTCCTGGGTGGGGTTCCACGACTTCGGGTCGTTCTCGTCGATGCGGTGCATCATGAGGAAACGCATGGTCTGCTCCCTGTGTCGTTCGGCCGGGGTCCGGTGCGTTCGACGCGGGGGTGAAGGCCGGTCACCGCGTCCGGGAACGCACCGGACCCCGGCCGAACGACACAGGGAGCAGACCATGCGTTTCCTCATGATGCACCGCATCGACGAGAACGAC
>NZ_MUMI01000598.1 GCF_002155975.1 Amycolatopsis kentuckyensis | reverse complement strand
GAGCTCGACGTCGAGCTCGTGCGGTCCTACGTCCGCCAGGCGATCGACGGCGAATCGGCGCTCTCGGTCCGGGTCGTCGTGGTCACCCGGTCGTTCGACGAGCCGATGACCCCGGAGATCCTGGTCCGGACCGGGCCGCCACGCCCGGCCGACCCGGCGCCGCTGCGCCTGCGGACCGTGCGTTATCAACGCGATCTGCCGCAGGTCAAGCACCTCGGCACGTTCGGCCTGATCCACGAAGCCCGCCAAGCCCGCCTGGCCGGCTTCGACGACGCGCTGTTCGTCGACCCCGCGGGCCGGATCAGCGAGGCATCGATCTGGAACGTGGCGTTCCTCGCCGGGGACACGGTCGTCTGGCCGGAAGCCGCGGTGCTGCCGGGGATCACGATGCTGGTCCAGCAGGAAGCCTTGCGCCGGCTCGGCGTTCCCCAGAAGACGCGCGAGGTCCGGCCCGCCGACCTGCGTGGATTCGACGGGATGGTCCTGACGAACTCCGAGACGCCCGGGCGTGCGGTCACCTCCGTCGACGACGTCGTGCTGCCCCCGGCGGACCACGCCGTGGCACTGCTCGGCAAGGCGTACGAGACCGTGCCGTGGGACAAGATCTGAACCGCGTCCGCACCTGCCCCGTGTAGAGGGGCAAGACCGGAGACCCCACCGGGTCGCCGGGGAGAGGTGCCGACGATGGTCGAAAACCGGGTTCCCGCGGTTCGCCGCGCCCTCGGGCGGGCCGGCCAGGCCGGCTGCGCCGGTGTCCTCTTCGCCGTGCTCGCCGGCGGGCCCGCGCTCGCGCAGGCCGATCCGCCGCCACCGGTCAAGTACTTCATCGTGCCGCACGCCGACGACCCCGCGGACATCACGCTGTTCAAGATCGCCGAACGCGCGCTCGGCGACGGCCGGCGCTTCCCCGAGATCTTCCAGCTCAACCAGGGCCGGCTGCGGCCGGACGGCACGCCGTTCACCGATCCCGCCGCGATCGAGCCCGGTCAGGTGCTCCAGCTGCCCGACGACGCCGCCCCGGAACCGGGCGTGCAGTTCGGCCCGCTGCCGTCGCCCGTGCCCGTCACCCCGGCCGGGCAGCCCGCCGCGGCCGAAGAGACGTCCGGGCTCGGCGTCGGGCTGGCCTCGGCCGTCAGCGGCATCGGCGGCCTGCTGACCGGCCTGCTCGCCGGCCTCTGGTGGCGGCGCCGCCCGCAGCTGCTGCCGCCGGCCCCGTTCGAGCCGCCCGAGCGCGCGGAGGAGGACTTCGGCTCCGGCTCGGTCAGCGGCACCCTGCCGCTCCCGATCGTCGTCCCCGAACCGCGTCCCGACGTCGTGTTCCGCCCGGAGCCGAAGACCACCGAGCTGGCGATCATCGTGCTCGACACGGCCGAAACGCAGGTGATCGCCGCCGTCCGGCCCGGCTCGCGGTTCCACTTCCGGATCGGCCCGCAGCCGGACTTCGCGGACGCCTCCACCGTGCTCGTGGTCGACGGCGACAGCGACCGGCCCTGACCCCGGGGCGTGCGTGCCGGGTCACCCTGCGCTGAACGGATCAACCGGCGGCCGAACACTGGCCATCGGGCCGCCGGGCCCGCAATAGTCGTCTCATGACCTGGGATCCGTTCGGCACCCTCGGTAAGGCGCTGTGGATCGGCGGCGCTCCGTGGACCGGGAAGTCCACCGTCGCGCGGCTGCTGGCCGAGCGGCACGGCCTGACGACCTACCACCACGACGACCGCGCCCGGCCCGGCACCCCGCTGCCCGACGACCTCCCGGCCGCCGACCAGCTGACCGCGATGATGGCCGAGTTCGGGAATCGCTTCCGCTGCGCCCTCGACGACCTGCGCGCGCTGACCTCGCCGCGGCCGATCGTCGCCGAAGGCCGCGGGCTGCGGCCCGAGCTCGTCGCCCCGCTCGTGGACTCCCCCGGCCGCATGGTGGTGCTGGTGCCGACCGAGCTGTTCCGCCAGCACCAGCTCCGGCACCGGCCGGACGGGCCCGCGATCCCGCAGCAGCGCACCCGGCTGACGCGCGACCGGATGCTCGCCGCGCACGCCGTGCGGGCGGCGCGGGACCTCGGCATCCGCGTCATCGAGATCGACGGCAAGCTCGACCCGGCCGGCGTGACCGACGTCGTCGCCGAGCACTTCCACGCCTACCTGGACTTCGAGGTCAGCGGAAGGTGAACCGCGGCGGGCGCCGCTCGAGGAACGCGGCGACACCTTCGGCGTAGTCCTCGCCGTGCAGGGCTTCCGAGCGGATCTCCTCGACTTCGGCGTCCGAGGTTTCCTGCCCGGCGACGATCTTCTCGATGATCCGGTTCATCCCGCGGACGGACGCCTGGGAGCGCGAGCAGAGCGTCTCGACGAACGCCCGCGTCGAAGCTTCCAGGTCGCCGGCCGGGAAGACGTCGTTGAGCAGGCCGATTTCCCGGGCACGGGCGGCGGTGATCAGCTCGCCGGACAGGAGGAAGTACTTGGCGTGCGCGGGGCCGACGAGCGAGACGAGCTGGCGCGTCGAGTCGAAGTGGTAGACGATGCCGAGCTTCGCCGGGGTGATGCCGAACCGCGCGCCCTCGGCGGCGAACCGGAAGTCGCAGGCGACCGAAACCTGGCAGCCGCCGCCGATGCAGTTGCCCTGGATCATCGCGACCGACGGCTTGCGCATCGCGGTGAGGGCGGCGACCGCGCCTTCGACGGCCTTGTCGTAGCTCGCCGCGCCTTCCGCCGTGGTGCGCAGCTCCCCGAATTCGCTGATGTCGGCGCCCGCGGAGAAGTGCCGGCCGGCCCCGGCGATCACCAGGGCCTTCAGCGCCGGATCGGCCTCCACCTCGGCGACGACGTCCGGGATCGCCGCCCACATGCCGTAGGTGATGGCGTTCATCTTCTCCGGCCGGGCCAGCGTCAGGCGGGCGACTTCGCCGTCGCGCGTCAGGTCGAATCCGTCGGTCATGAACCGCACCCTAACGCTCGCCCTCAGCGAAACCTGCGGTGTGTGACGCGGTCGGGTGGCTAGTTTGGGGCCATGGCGGCGATCGAGGTGGGCGGGACGGCGTTCAGCTACGACGAAGCGGGCGAGGGGCCCGCGGTCGTGCTGCTGCACGCCGCACTGGGCGACCGCCGGATGTGGGACGCGCAGTTCACCGAGCTCGCCGCCACCCACCGGGTGATCCGCTACGACCGCCGCGGCTTCGGGGAAACCCGCGGCGAAACCGGCGAACACGCCCACTACGAGGACCTGCTGGCCCTGCTCGATGCCCGGGGGATCGAGCAGGCGGCGCTGGTCGGGGCCTCGATGGGCGGGGCGTGCGCGCTGGACGCCGCCCTCGCCGCGCCGCAGCGGATCACCCGGCTGGTACTGCTCGGCTCGGGTCTCACCGGGCACACCTGGCCGGACCACATGCTGGCGGACATCGCCCGGCTGACGGCCGAGGCGGTGCCCGCCGACCGGCTCGCCCGCTACCAGGCCCGGGAAGGCGACATCGACCCGGCGGACGTGCGGGCCATGGCGGAGGCCAACATCCGGTACCTGGTCGCCGGGCCTTCGCGCGACGTCTCGGTGCTGCCGGCGCGGATGCTCGCGCTGGTCCGGGAGATGTGCGAGCAGGTGTACCGGCACGACTGGACCGCTCCACAGTGGACGGAACGGATCCCGGACACGCGGCACCGGCTCGCCGAGATCACCACGCCGGTGCTGGTGGTGATCGGGACGTCGGACGCGCCGGGGCTGGTGGAGCTGTCGGCGCACCTGGCGGAATCGTTGCCACGGGCGGAGTTCGTCGAGCTGGCCGACACCGGGCACCTGCCGTCGATGGAACGGCCGGACGAGGTGAACGCCCTGCTGCGGAAGGTTCTCTAGAGCCTGTTTCGATGTACTGACCAGCGGGCTTCTGACCGACGCGCAGTGGGCGATCCTGGAACCACTGCTGCCCGTCGGCAAGAAGCCCGGCCGCCCGCCACTGTGGAGTAACGGTCAACGTGGTGATTCACCGCAGTTCGAGGCGGTGCTGGCCAGGGTCCGGGTCGCCCGGATTGGGGGTGGGCGAGCCCGGACCCGGCCGGATCGTGTCCTGGTGGACAAGGCCTACAGTTCCCGCGCCAACCGGCCTATCTGCGGCGGCGCGGGATCGCGTGCACGATTTCCCAGCCCTCTGATCAGGTCCGGCATCGCCGCCACCGCGGCCGGGCTGGGGGCCGGCCACCAGCGTTCGACGCGGAGATCTCCAAGCAACGGCACGCGGTCGAGTGCGGCATCAACCGGCTCAAACGCAACCGAGGCGTCGCCACACGGTTCGACAAACTCGCGGTTCGCTACGAGGCAACCGTGCACATCGCGGCGATCAACGAGTGGCTACGACATTGAAACAGGCTCTAGCCGAAGATCTTCTGCACCTGGTCGGAGATCTTGGCGACCAGCTCGGAGAACTGCACCACCCCGCCCAGCAGGCCCTTGACCTTCTCCCACCGGCTGCGCACCACCGCCGGCTCCGCGGCTTCGCCCGCGCGCAGGTCCGCCGCCAGGTCGGTCAGCGTGTCCTCCAGGACCTCCTGCTTGGCCAGCTCCTTGCCGCGCACCTCGGTCGTCAGGCGCTCGACCAGCTCGGCCAACGACGAGACGGCCGTTTCGGCGCCGCCGGCTTCGATGCCCGTCTGGGTGATCTTGCCCGAGTTGTCGCCGCCGATGCTGACCTTGTTCGTGATGCGGTGGCTCATCGGGGCTCCGTCCTGGCC
>NZ_MUMI01000597.1 GCF_002155975.1 Amycolatopsis kentuckyensis | reverse complement strand
GCCCCGGGCAAGGCAGCGCGTGCGGGCGGGCTTGGCGGCCCAGGTCAACTCCGCGCGCGGGCCTGCCCCGGGCAAGGCAGCGCGACCAAGCAGCAACCACCCACCCACGGAAACCTCAGCCCGCCGTCTCCTGCCACCACCCGAGCACCTCGTCCGCCACTCCCGGGGCCGCCACCAGCAGGCCGTCCGTCGGCAGCGCCGTGTCCTCGCCGTGCTTGTCCAGGACCACCGCGCCCGCCTCGATCGCCATTGCCACCGAGCCGGCCACGTCCCACTCGTGGTAGCTGTGCAGCACCGCCGCCGCCGCGTGGCCCAGCGCCACCTGGGCGATCGACAGCGCCGCCGAGCCGAGTACCCGGACGCCCGCGTGGGCCGCCGCCGCTCGCTCGATGAAGCCGCCCATTCCCGGCCACGGACCGGTGCGGGCCAGCTCCGTGCACACGATTGCCCCCGCCGTCACGCAGCGGTCCCGCAACTCGATCGGCTTGCCGTTCGCGCGGGCTCCCCGGCCGCGCGCCGCGGCGTAGATCTGGGCCCGGTACGGGTCCGCCACCACCCCGACCACCGGGCCCGCCGCGTCGACCAGGGCCAGGCTGTACGCGCACCACGGCACGCCGGCCACGTAGTTCGCCGTTCCGTCCACCGAGTCGACCACCCAGCGGTACTCCGCGACGTCCGCGCCGTGGTCCGCGCCGAACTCGTGGCCGACCACCGGGATGCCCGGGAACTCCGCCGTCAGGACGCGGCGGGTGTGGCGCTCCAGGATGCGGTCCGTGTCGGTGACCCAGTCGAACGGCGAGTCCAGGGTGGACGGGTGGGCGCCGCGGCCGGCCGTCGCGGTGATCACGTCGGTGGCGTCGTTGGCCAGCCGCCCGGCCACTTCGAGCGCCCTCGACAGCAGGCCGGGCTCGACGGGCCGCGGCGGCCGTGAGGACAAGAGGGTCATGCCTGCTTAGTCTGGGCCCCCCGGGTTTCCGGCACGCGACCTTGAGATGACATGTCGTAGCCGATCTGTTCCGGCACCGTTGGCCGCAGTGTCACGCGGGCGCCAGGATCGGGTGCGATCGTCCAGGACGTGCGAGTCGCCATAGTCACCGAAAGTTTCCTGCCCCAGGTGAACGGCGTGACCAACTCCGTCCTGCGGGTCGTCGAGCACCTGCGCGAACGCGCGCACGACGTGCTGATCATCGCGCCCGGCCCCGGCCCGGACTCCTACCGCGGCGCTCCCGTCGTCCGGATCCCCGCGCTCGACGTCCCCGGCGTGAGCTCCCTGCCGATCGGCCTGCCGACGCGGACCGTGCTCAACGCGCTGGCCGCGTTCGGCCCGGACGTCGTGCACCTGGCGTCGCCGTTCGTCGTCGGCGCGCGCGGGCTCGCCGCCGCGAGACGGCTGCGCGTCCCCTCGATCGCCGTCTACCAGACCGACATCGCCGGGTTCGCCGCCGCGTACGGCTTCGGCATCGCCGCCCGCGCCGCGTGGCGGTGGGTGCGGCGGCTGCACTCGCGCGCCGACCGGACCCTCGCGCCGTCCAGCGACTCCGTCGA
The DNA here is from genome assembly GCF_002155975.1 of Amycolatopsis kentuckyensis. Taxonomy (GTDB): domain Bacteria; phylum Actinomycetota; class Actinomycetes; order Mycobacteriales; family Pseudonocardiaceae; genus Amycolatopsis; species Amycolatopsis kentuckyensis. Next base: position 6,739 of record NZ_MUMI01000597.1, on the reverse strand, counting down.
GCAGCTGCGGCTCCACGGCGTCCCGCGCGTGCACCGCTGGGCGCGCGGCGTCGACATCGAGCGGTTCTCCCCGGCGCACGCCGACCCGGCGCTGCGGGCCGAGCTCGCTCCCGGCGGTGAGCTGCTCGTCGGGTTCGTCGGCCGGCTCGCGCCCGAGAAGGAGGTCGACCGGCTGGCCGCGCTCGCCGGGATGCCGGGCGTGCGCGTGGTCGTCGTCGGCGACGGGCCCGAACTCGACGGCCTCAGGGAGCAGCTGCCGGACGCCGCTTTCCTCGGCGCGAAGTACGGCGACGACCTCTCGAAGGCGTACGCGAGCCTCGACGTCTTCGTCCACACCGGACCGCACGAGACGTTCTGCCAGGCGGTGCAGGAGGCGATGGCCGCCGGGCTGCCGGTGCTCGCTCCGGACGCCGGCGGCCCGAAGGACCTCGTCCTGCCCGGCCGCACCGGCTACCTGCTGCCCGCGGACCGCGAGCGGTTCGGCCCGGCGCTCGTCGAAAAGGTCGACGCCCTCCGCGACGCCGCATTGCGCGCGAGGCTCGGCGAGAAAGCGCGCAAGGTGGTGCTGGGCCGCACCTGGCCCGCGGTCTGCCACGAGCTGGTCGGGCACTACGAAGCCGTGCGCGGCCGGGCCGCCCGCGCGGCCTGACGTGCACATCGTCCAGCTCGCGAACTTCTACGGGCCGCGCTCGGGCGGCCTGCGCACGGCGCTGCACCACCTCGGCGCCGGCTACGTCGCGAGCGGGCACGAGGTGACGCTCGTGGTGCCCGGCCGCCGGTACGCCGACGAGGTCCTGCCGACCGGCGTGCGCCGGTTTTCCCTGCCCGCACCGAAGATCCCGGGCACCGGCGGCTATCGCGCGGTCGACCCGCACCGGGTCCGCGCGGTGCTGCGGAAGCTCGAGCCGGACCGGCTGGAGGTGTCGGACCGGCTGACGCTGCGGGGCATGGGCGGCTGGGCGAGCCGCCACGGCGTGCCCAGCACGGTCATCTCCCACGAACGCCTCGACCGCCTGCTGGAGCAGTTCCTGCTGCCCGCGCCGATGGCCCGCCGCGTCGCCGACGCCGCGAACCGGCGGATGGCCGCGAGCTACGACACGGTCGTCTGCACGACGGCGTTCGCGCGCGCGGAGTTCGACCGCATCGCCGCGCCGAACGTCCGCCGCGTCCCGCTCGGCGTCGACCTCACGACGTTCCGGCCCGCCCGGCGCGACGACGGCTGGCGGGCCGGCCTCGCCGAGGGCGCGGATGCCCTGCTGGTCCACTGTGGACGGCTGTCGCCGGAGAAGCACGTGGAGCGCAGCGTGGACACCGTCGCCGAGCTGACGGAGTCGGGCGCGCGCGTGCGGCTGGTGGTGGCCGGCGACGGCCCACGGCGGCGGGCGCTGGAACGCCGGGCGCGCGGCCTGCCGGTGACGTTCCTGGGGTTCCTGCCGGTCCGCGGCGACGTCGCCCGGCTGCTGGCCAGCGCGGACGTCTCCCTCGCGCCCGGCCCGCACGAGACGTTCGGCCTCGCCGCGCTGGAGGCGCTGGCGTCCGGGACGCCGGTGGTGGTGTCGGCGTCGTCGGCGCTGCGGGAGATCGTGCGGCCGGGCTGCGGCGCGGCGGTCGAGGACCGCGCGCCGGCGTTCGCGGAAGCCGTGACGGGCCTGCTGGACAGCCCCGAGGAGCTGCGGCGGGCGGCGGCGCGGGCCCGCGCGGAGGAATTCACCTGGCCCGCGGCGGTGGCCGGGATGCTGGCCACCCACGCCTGAGCCGGCCGGGGCACCCCCGCTAATCGGGTTGCGCGCGGGGTGAAGATCGGGACATGCCTACCCTCCGCACGCCGCGGCTCACGCTGGTGCCGCTGGCCGACGAGCACCTCGAGCTGGAATACGAGCTGGACTCCGACCCGGCGGTGATGCGCTACCTGACCGGCCGGGCCGCGACCCGGGACGAGGTCGAACAGGCGCACCGCCGCCGGATGGCCACCCCGGCCGGGTTCGGGTTCTGGATGGGCTTCGCCGGCGACGACTTCGTCGGCTGGTGGCTCCTGCGCCCGCCGCACGGCCCGGACCAGCCGGACGTCGAAGGCGAAGCCGAGCTGGGCTACCGCCTGCTGCGCCGCCACTGGCGGCAGGGCTACGCCCGGGAAGGCGCCCGTGAACTGATCCGCTACGGCTTCGAGGTGCTGGGCCTGGCCCGCATCTTCGCCCAGACGATGGCGGTCAACACGCCGTCCCGGGCGACGATGACCTCGGCCGGGCTCACGTTCGCCAGGGCCTTCACCTCGGCCGCGGAGTACGACGACCCGATCGACGGCGCCGAGCAGGGCGAGGTCGAGTACGAGATCACGCGGAAGCGGTGGCCGGGGTCTTCGCCCGCTTGTTCTGCCGGCGGATCCACCACAGCGCCGGCCCCGCCACCAGCCACGTGAAGAACACGAAGCTGCCCAGCGGCAGCAGCGTCAGAGTCGCCGACCGGCCGGCCACCCGGGCCAGCTCCGGATCCGACGCGTCGTACTCGATGCGGACCAGCTGCCCGGCCGCCAGACCATCCGGGTACAGCACCCCGTTCGCCGGGCTGTGCACGATCCCGTCCGGGGTCTCGAAGTGGATGATCGTCCGGTCGAACGCCACCGAATCCACGGTGGCCGTGGCCGTCCCCAGCTGGGCTTCGATCGCGCTGTCGTTGCGGATCGCCGCGAACAGCAGGCACACGCACATCACGGTGAGGAGCGAGGCGACGCCGAGGGTGGCCCACCACCCGACGCGCCTCGCCCGTTCACCTCTCGTGCTCACGCCGCGAGCGTAGCGGTCTTGCTCAGCCCGCGTGCTCGGCGGCGAGGAACCGGTGGTTCGCCTGGATCTGGTCGTACGAACGCGGCTTGACCGAAACCGGAGCCGCGGCCGCGGCCGAGCGGGCCGCGACAGCGGCGGCGCCGTTCGGGCCCACCGCGGGCTTGCCCGCCGTGTACAGCCACGTCTGGAACAGGTCGTGCAGCGGCTTGCCGGAGATCTTCTCCGCCAGCGCGATGAACTCCAGGATCCGCCCGTGCGAGCCGCCCTTGGCAGCCTGCCACGCTTTCAAGATCGCGAAGAACGCCTGGTCACCGACGGCCGTCCGGAGCGCCTGGAGGGTCAGCGCACCCCGGTCGTACACCGCGTTGTCGAACTGGTTGTCCGCTCCCGGGTCGGCCGGGACCAGCTTCCACAGCGGCGCGTCGGCCGCGTTCGAGTCGTAGGTGTACTGCGCCAGCTCCGCGACCGTTCCCTCGCCCTCGTGCTCCGACCACAGCCACTCCGCGTACGACGCGAAGCCCTCGTTCAGCCAGATGTCGCTCCAGCGGCCCAGCGAGACGTTGTCGCCGAACCACTGGTGGGCGTTCTCGTGCGCGATCAGCGTCGTGTTCGAGCCCGCGCGGAAGTTGCGGGCGCCGTACGTCGGGCGGGTCTGGTTCTCCAGCGAGAAGCCGATGCCGCTGGTCACGACGCCACCCTCGGCCTCGAACGGGTACGGGCCGAACTGGGTCGCCAGGAACTCGTTGATCTCCGCCGTCCGCTCGACGCTGGCCTTCGCCGCGTACAGCGAGTCGCCGAGGTCGGCGCCATAGGCGTTGATGTACGGCTTGCCGTCGGGCGTGGTCGACTCGACGACCTCGTACTTGCCGACGATGAACGACGTCAGGTACGTGGCCTGCGGTTTCGTGCTGCGCCACTGCCAGCGGGTCCAGCCGGCGCGCTGCTTCGTCTTGCGGACCAGGGTGCCGTTGGAGATCGCCGCGTTGTCGTCGGGCGCCTCGATCGAGACGTCGTAGGTCGCCTTGTCGGTCGGGTGGTCGTTGGCCGGGAACCACCACGCCGAGCTCTGCGGCTCGTCGATGCCGAGCGCGCCGAAGGACCCCTTCTTCCACGCGTTGATGCCGTCCACCGTCTCGGTCGACGGCGTGTCCGCGTAGGCGACGACGACCGTCGCGGTCTGGCCCTTGAGCAGGGGCTGCGCCGGCGTGACGACGAGCTCGCCGTTGCCGGTCTGGTTCGTGAACTGCGCCGGCCGGTTGTTCACCCGCACGCTGGACGCCTTCAGCGCGAAGTCCAGGTCGAACCGCGAGAGGTCCTGCGTGGCGGTGAGCAGCAGCGTCGTGGTGCCCGAGAGGAGATCGGTCGCGGGCTGGTAGGTGAGCCGGATGTCGTAGTGCAGCACGTCCGTGCCGCCGTTGCCGGCGTTCGGGTAGTACGGGTCGCCGACGCCGGGGGCGCCGGGGGCGGGCGCCGCGCTCGCGGTGCCGGCGAGCAGCACCGAGACGACGCCGGCCGCGAGCGCACCGAGACCGGTGCGCGTTCTTGCACGCATTCGAATTCCTCCAAGAGGTGAGGATCAGCGCGCTCGAACGTAGCCAGCGAGGAAGCACCCAGGAACAGCCGAAGGGAGGTTTCTTGCCTGCTGGGATTACACCCGGAAAGCGGTTGACGTCAGGCCGCGGACACGGCCGAGGAGACCGCCGCCCGCAGGCGGGAGTGCAGGTCGCGGTGCCGTGACCGGTCCACCCGGACCTCGACGACCCGCAGCCCGGGCGCGGGGGCCAGCGCCGCCCGGAACTCCGTCAGCGTCTCCGCGACGACGTGCGGGACGCGGTAGCCGGCGCACAACGCGCCCAGGTCGGCGCCGTGCGGGGTGCCGAACACGCGCTCGAAGCTGGCCGCGTGCTCGGGCGCACCCTGTTCGAGCAGGGAGAAGATGCCGCCGCCGTCGTCGTTGAGCACCACGATCGTCAGGTCGGGACGCTGCTCGGCGGGCCCGGTCAGCAGCCCGGACGCGTCGTGCAGGAACGTCAGGTCGCCCAGCAGCGCGTACGACGGGCCCCGGTGCACGTACGCGGCGCCGATGGCCGTCGAAACCGTGCCGTCGATGCCCGCGACGCCGCGGTTGCGGTGCACGAGGACGTCCGGGCGCAGCCGGCCGGCCAGCGCGACGTCCCGGGTCGGGTTGGAGGAGCCGACGACCAGCAGCGAGTCCGGCGGCAGCGCGTCCACCAGCTCGGTCGCCACCCGCAGCCCGCTGGGCCACGGCTCGTCGGCCAGCGTCGACGCCACCGCGGAAGCGGCCGCGGCGTCCGCCCGGCGCCAGCTCGCCAGCCACTCCGGGTCGGCGGGCTTGGTCGGCTCGTCGAACCACTGCCCGACCTGCCGGACGTTGTGCGCGGGCGCCGGCCAGTCCGAGTCCGGCCGCACCAGCAGGACCTCGACCGAGGCGTCCGAGAGCACGTTCTGGATCTGCCGGAACACCGTCGGCCGGCCGAGGCAGAGCACCTGCTCCGGCTTGTGCCGCGAGATGAACTCCTCGACGCCCAGCAGCCACGCGCCGGACGAGATCGCCGTGCCGCCGGACAGCCCGATCCCGCCGGTTTCGGAGATCACCGGCCAGCCGTGCTGCTCGGCCCACTCGCTGGCCGCCTGGACACCGGTGTCGCACGCGATCACCAGGCCGTGCCGCGCCGAGGGCACCACGAACGACGGCAGCGCGCCGAAGTCCGGCAGCTCGGTCCAGCGGGAGCCGTCCGCACGGCCGTCGAGCGATTCGTACCACTCACCGTCGTCGTCGAGGTCCGGCACGAGCGGCTCGCGGAACGGGATGTTCAGGTGCACCGGCCCGCAGCGCCACTCGCCGTAGGCGGCGTTCCAGGCCCGGCAGATCTGGCTGCGCCAGTACGAGTTCTGGCCGGCCCGCCGCTCGGCGACGGCCAGCTCGTCGAAGTAGCGGACGGCGTCGCCGTAGAGCTGGTGCTGGTCGATGACCTGCGACGCGCCCGCGGCCCGCAGCTCAGGCGGCCGGTCGGCGGTCAGCACGATCAGCGGGACGCCGGCCCGGTCGGCCTCCAGGACGGCCGGGTGGAAGTTCGCGGCCGCGGTGCCGGACGTGCAGAGCACGGCCACCGGGCGGCCGGTGCGCGCGGCGATGCCGAGGGCGAGGAAGGCGGCGCCGCGCTCGTCGATGCGGACGTGCAGCTGGAGCTTCCCGGCCGCCGCCGCGTCGTAGAGCGCGATGGACAGCGGCGCGTTGCGGGAGCCCGGGCAGAGGACGACGTGCGAAACGGTGTTGCGGACGAGTTCGTCGACGATGACCCTGGCCTGCGCGGTGGAAGGGTTCACCGGCACGCCCCTGGTACGCCGCGATCAGTCATGTCCACAGGTCCTATCCTCGCAAACGTGGATGACGCCCGAGTTTCCGAGCTGTTCGACCCCGCCGCGTGGACCGAGGTCGAAGGTTTCGCCTTCACCGACATCACCTACCACCGCTCCGCTGAGAGCCGGGGCGGCAAACGCGTGGTGCGCATCGCGTTCGACCGCCCCGAGGTCCGCAACGCCTTCCGGCCGCACACCGTCGACGAGCTCCACCGGGCCCTCGACCACGCCCGGATGAGCGCCGACGTCGGTTGTGTCCTGCTCACCGGGAACGGCCCGTCGCCCAAGGACGGCGGGTGGGCGTTCTGCTCCGGTGGTGACCAGCGTATTCGCGGACGCTCCGGGTATCAGTACGCGAGCGGGGAGACCTCCGACACGGTGGACCCCGCGCGGGCCGGCCGACTGCACATCCTCGAGTGCCAGCGGCTCATCCGGTTCATGCCGAAACCGGTGATCGCGGTCGTGCCGGGCTGGGCCGCGGGCGGCGGCCACTCTCTGCACGTCGTGTGCGATCTCACCCTCGCCTCGGCCGAGCACGCGAAGTTCAAGCAGACCGACGCCGACGTCGGCTCGTTCGA
>NZ_MUMI01000596.1 GCF_002155975.1 Amycolatopsis kentuckyensis | reverse complement strand
GTCGGCGCCGACGACGACTTCGTCGAGCTCGGCGGGGACTCGATCCTCGCCATGCGCGTTGCCGGTGTGCTCAACCGGCGGCTCGGCACCGCCCTGCCCGCCCAAGCCGTCTTCGAACGCCGGACGGTTGCCCGGCTCGCGGCGGCCCTCCCGTCCGCGCACCCCGGCCACACGCCGGCCCGGACCGCGCCCGGCGGTGCGCTGCCGCTCTCCTCCGGGCAGCAACGACTCTGGTTCCTCGACCAGCTCGCCCCGGGCAGCGCCGAATACAACACCAGCGCGGGTTTCCGGCTGCGCGGCCCCCTGTCCCTCGACGCACTGGCGCGGGCCCTGACCGCGCTTGCCGGACGCCACGAGTCGCTGCGCACCACCTTCCCCACCGTGCACGGGCGGGGCGTCCAGGTCGTCGGGCCGCCGCCGGACATCCGGCCGGACGTCCGCGCCATGCATGACGGCGAGCTGCTCGCCGAGGTGCAACGGCCGTTCGACCTCGCCCGCGGCCCGCTCTTCCGCGCGACCGTCTTCCGCCGGGGGGAGGACGACCACCTCCTGGTCCTGGTGCTGCACCACATCGTCACCGACGGCTGGTCGATGGGCGTGCTCGCCCACGAACTCGGCCGGCTGTACTCGGACCCGGCCGCCGAGCTGCCCCCGCTGCCGTTGCGCTACACCGACTTCGCCGCCTGGCAACGCGACCGGCTCGCCGGTCCCGAGCTGGACGACCGGATCGCCTACTGGGAGCGGCAGCTGGCCGGCGTGCCCGCGCTGGAGCTGCCCACCGACCATCCGCGGCCCGCGGTCCGCGGGACGGCGGGCGCCACCCACCGCTGCACCGTGCCCCCGGCCGTGACCACCCGGCTGGCCGAACTCGGCCGGCAGCGCGGCGCCACGCTGTTCATGACCCTCGTCGCGGCCGTGCAAGTCCTCTTCGCGCGCTACACCGGCCAGCGCGACATCGCGCTCGGCACGGTCACGGCCGGACGCTCCTGGGACGAGCTCGCCGGGCTCGTCGGCTTCTTCGTCAACACCGTCGTGATCCGCTCCCGCCTCGACGGCGATCCGTCCTTCGCCGGCTTCCTGACCGGCGTCCGCTCGACCGTGCTCGACGCGATGGCCCACGACGACGTCCCCTTCGGCCGCCTGGTCGAGCTGCTCGCCCCGGACCGCGACGCGAGCCGCTCGCCGCTGGTCAGCGCCATGGTCGTGCTGCAGAACGCGCCCTCGGCGCTGCCGGAGCTGGACGGCCTGTCCGTCGAGGAGGCCGAGCTGCCCCGGCGCTCGGCCCAGTTCGACCTCACGCTGGAGTTCGAGCCGCGGGACGGCGGGCTGCGCACCACCGTCGAATACCGCACCGACCTGTTCGACGCGGACACCATCCGGCGGCTCGCCGAGAACCTCCTGGTCCTGCTGGCGGGCATCGCCGACGACCCGGGGCGGCGGTTGTCCCGGCTGCCGTTCCCGGCGCCCGCGCAACGACGCGAACTGCTGGCGGCCGGTCGCGCCCCGGCGGACGGGCCCGGCCTGACCGTTCTCGACGTCTTCGCCGAGCGCGTCCGCGAGCGCCCCGACGCGCTCGCCGTGACCTGCGGCGGCACGGCGTTGACCTACCGGGAACTGGACGGCAGGGCGAACCGGCTCGCGCACGGCCTGCTCGCGCACGGCGCCGGCCCGGACGTCCGGATCGGCCTGTGCGTGCCGCGGGGGATCGACGCGATCGTCGGCATGCTGGCGATCCTGAAGGCCGGTGGCGCCTACGTCCCGCTCGACCCGCGCTACCCGGACGAGCGATTGGCGTTGCTGCTGACCGATTCCGGCGCCACCACGGTGCTCACGACGCGGGCCGCGCGCGACCGGGTACCCCGCGGGGCCCGCGTGCTGCTCTCGGACGACGGAGGGGAGCCCGGCAGCGCCCCGCCGCGCCGGGTCCGGCCGGAAAACCTGGCCTGCGTCCTCTACACCTCCGGATCGTCGGGCCGGCCGAAGGGCGTGCTGATCGAGCACCGCTCGGTGACCCGGCTGTGCGCCGACGAACACGCCCGGCTGGGTCCCGGCGACGTCTCGACGCAGTACGCGCCGCTGTCGTTCGACGCCTCGACCCTGGAGATCTGGGGCGCGCTCCTGTCCGGGGCGCGGCTGGCGATCGACACCGAAGACGTGCCGTCGGCCGACGCTCTCGGCGCCTTCGCCCGCGCCGAGGGGGTCACCGCGCTGTGGCTGACCGCGGGCATGTTCCACGAGGTGGCGGCGGCCGACCCCGAGGTGTTCGCGGGCCTGCGCCGGCTGGTTTCCGGGGGCGACGTCCTGTCACCGCGGCAGTGCGCGGCGGTCCTGCGCCGGTATCCGGACCTGGAACTGGTCAACGGCTACGGGCCCACCGAGGGCACCACGTTCACCACCTGCCACCGCGTCCGGGACGGCGACGTCGGGCGGCCGGTGCCGATCGGGCGGCCGGTCACCGGGACCCGCTGCCTGGTGCTGGACCGCCACCTCGCCCCGGTGCCGGCCGGGGTGCCCGGCGAGCTGTACGTCGGCGGGAGCGGCCTGGCCCGCGGCTACCTGGACCGGCCCGGCCTGACCGCCGACCGGTTCGTGGCCGACCCCTTCGGCCACGGCACCCGGCTGTACCGCACCGGCGACGTCGTGCGCTGGCGCGCCGGTGCGGAGTGGGTCCTCGACTTCCTCGGCCGGTCCGACGACCAGGTCAAGATCCGCGGCTTCCGGATCGAGGTCGGCGAGGTCGAGGCGGCGCTGCGGCGGCACCCGGACGTCGCCGAGGCCGTCGTGGTGGCGCGCGAGGACACCCCCGGCCACAAGCGGCTGGCCGGGTACGTCGTGCCACGCCGTCCGGTCGAGCCCGGCGCGTTGCGGGAATTCCTGGGGACCAGCCTGCCGGGCCACCTCGTCCCCGGCGCGCTGGTGCTGCTCGACCGGTTCCCGTTGACCCCGCAGGGAAAAGTCGACCGCCGCGCCCTGCCGGCCCCGCGGCCGCGAGCCGCCGGAGCCCGCACGGCACCCCGCAGCCCGGCCGAGGAACTGCTGACCCGGGTGTGGGCCGAGGTGCTCGGCGTCGAGCGCGTCGGCACGCAGGACAACTTCTTCGAACTGGGCGGGGACTCGATCCTCGGCATCCAGGTCGTGGCGCGCGCCCGGCAGCTCGGGCTGCGGCTGAGCGCCAAGGACGTCTTCCTCCGGCAGACCCCGGCCGAGCTGGCCGCGGCCGGGGTGTGGGAAGAGCCGACGGCACGCGAGGCACCCCGGCCGTCCGGCCCGGTGCCGCTGTCGCCGATCCAGCACTGGTTCTTCGAGACGATCACCGAGCACCCCGGGCACTTCACGCAGTGGGTGTCGGCCGAGCTCGCCGCGGACGTCGACCAGGCGGCGCTGCGGACCGCGGTCGAGGCCCTGGCCGGCCACCACGACGCGCTCCGGCTGTGCTTCCGCCGGATCGGCGGCGAGTGGCGGCAGGAGTACGCGGAAACCCTTCCGGACAGCGTCTTCCGCGTCGGTCCGGTGTCCACCATGGACTTCTTCGAGCTGGACGGCGGCGCGCTGTTCACCGCGGTGCTGGACGGCTCCCGGCTGCTGCTGGCCGCCCACCACCTGGTGGTGGACGGTGTGTCGTGGCGAATCCTCCTCGCCGACCTGCGCACGGCCTACCGCGCCGCCCGCGCCGGACAGCCGGTCGGGCTGCCGCCCCGGACCACGTCCTTCGGCGACTGGTCCCGGCGGCTGGCCGGGCACGCGGCGGCGGGCGGGTTCGACGACCAGCTCGCGTACTGGCGGCGACCGGCGCCGGGTGCCGGGCCGGACGGCGATCCGCGGCCGCCCCGCGCGGTGACGGTCCGGCTCGCCGCGGAGCAGACGGCGGCAGTGCTGCGCGACACCCCGGCCGCGTACCGCACCCGCATCGACGAGGTCCTGGTCAGCGCGCTCGGCCAGGTCCTCGCCGGCTGGACCGGACAGGACCGGGTGCTGCTGGAGCTGGAGGGGCACGGCCGCGAGGACCTCTTCGAGGACGTGGACCTGGCCCGGACGGTGGGCTGGTTCACGACGCTGTACCCGTGCCCGGTGGAGGTGCCCCGGGACGGCGGGTGGGGCGCGGTGCTGAAGGCGGTGAAGGAGTGCTTGCGCGCGGTCCCGGACCGCGGGCTGGGGTATGGGGCGGTGAAGTACCTGGGGGAGGAGGAGCTCCCGGCGCCCCGCCCGGTGGCGGCGTTCAACTACCTGGGCCGCTTCGACGCCGAGCCGGAGCCCGGTGAGGTGTTCCGGGGCGCCCCCTCCGCCATCGGGCTGAGCCGTGCGCCGCACCTCACCGGCACCTCGCGCCTCGATGTCACCGCGGCCGTCACCGCGGGCGGCGAACTCGAATTCGAGTGGACCTACTCCCCGGGCGCGCACGACTCCGCCGCCGTCACCCGCCTGGCCGGCGACACGCTGACCGCGCTGCGGGAGATCGCCGCCCACTGCGCCGAGCCGGGCGCCGGTGGCCGCACCCCCTCCGACTTCCCGCTCGCCGCCGCGAGCCAGCCCGAACTCGACCGCGTCCTCGGCGACGGCCGCCACGTCGAGGACGTCTACCCGCTCACCCCGATGCAGGCCGGGATGCTGTTCCACAGCCTGTCGGAACCCGGCACCTACCTCGAGCAGGTCTGCTTCACCCTGACCGGCGTCGCCGACCTCGCCGCCCTGGAGCGCGCCTGGCGGCGGGCCGTCGCCGAGATCCCCGCCCTGCGCACGGCCATCCACTGGACCGGCGTCCGCGAGCCGGTGCAGGTCGTGCACCGGGCCGTCACCCTCCCGGTGACCGTGCACGACGGGAGCTCGTACGACGAAGCCGGACTGCTCGCCGCCGACCGGGCAGCCGGGCTCGACCCCGCGGTGCCGCCGCTGATGCGGGTCACGCTGATCCGGCTGGACGACACCCGGGTCCGGACGCTCTGGACGTTCCACCACGTCGTCCTCGATGGCTGGAGCGTCTTCGAGGTCCTCACCGACGTCCTCGCGCACCTGTCCGGGCGGCCCGCCGGACGTCGCCGCCCGTTCGCCGACCACCTCGCCTGGCTGGCCCGGCAGGACCCGGCGGCAGCCGAAACCCACTGGCGCAAGGCCCTTTCCGGGCTCACCCCCACCCGGCTGCCCTACGACCGCCCGCCCGCTCGCGCCCACCGCGCCCGCTCGGCGTCCACAGTGGAACGCGCACTGTCCGCCGTGGACTCCGGCCGGCTGGCCGCCTTCGCCCGGCGCCACCGGCTGACCGTCAACGCCGTGGTGCAGGGCTGCTGGGCCCGGCTGCTGGCCCGGCACGGCGGCGACCCGGACGTCTGCTTCGGCGCGGTCGTGTCCGGCCGCCCGCCCGAACTGCCCGGCGTGGACGCCATCGTCGGGATGTTCGTCAACACCGTCCCGGTCCGGGTGACCGTCGCGGAGGCGGAAGACCGGCCCGGCTGGTTCCGGCGGTTGCAGGCCGACCAGGCCGAGGCACGCCGGTTCGGGCACGTCTCCCTGGCCGCGCTGCGCCGCTGGAGCGGGCTGCCGGCCCCGACCGGCCTCTTCGACAGCATCGTGGTGTTCGAGAACTACCCCTTCGACTCCGGCGCCCTGGCCGAGCGCGGGCTGCACGTGGCGGAGCTGACGGCGGTCGAGATCACCAACTACCCCCTGGTCCTCGTCGCCCACGGCAGCGCCCGCGACGACGAACCGCTGACCCTGCGCCTCGGCTACGACCCGGCGCTGTTCGACGGCGACACGGTCGAGGCACTGGCCGGCGAACTCCTGGACCTGCTGCGCGAGCCGGCGGGGCCGGTCGCCCCGCCGCGCGAGCGCCCGCCGGCCCCGCCGGTGACACCCGCCGGGAGCAAGCCGGCCCACCTCGCGCCCCGCACCGCGACCGAACGAGCCCTCAGCCGGATCTGGGCCGAGGTCCTGTCCGTCGACCACGTCGGCGTCGACGACGACTTCTTCGCCCTCGGCGGCGACTCACTCCTCTGCCTGCGGGTCACCGCCCGGCTGCGCGCGGACTTCGGCGCGGCCCTGCCCCCGCGGGCGCTGTTCGACAACCCCACGGTCGGCGCGCTGGCCCTGATGCTGGAGCACCCCACGCTCGAAGCACTGGGCCGGGCGGTGGACCGCGGCCTGAACCCGCCGAAGGACTACGAGCTCTAGGAGGCCGGAGCCGGTGCGCAACGACGACGTGGCGATCATCGGGGTGTCCGCCCTGCTCCCGGGCGCCCACGGGCTGGACGCCGTGCACGACCTGCTCGCCGCGGGGCGCGACCGCACCGGCCAGCCCACGGAGGAACGGTTGCGGGAGAACGGCTTCGCGGCCGGTCCCGGCTACCTGCCGATGGGCTACCTCGACCGGATCGACCGCTTCGACCACCGCTTCTTCGGCGTCCCGCCCGCCGAGGCCGCGTGGATGGATCCGCACCAGCGGCTGATCCTGCAGCTGGCCCACGAAGCCCTCGAGAACGCCTGCTACGCGCCCCAGGCCCTGCGCGGATCGCGCACCGCCGTCGTGCTCGGGAGTTCGCGCAGCGACTACGAAGACCTCTTCGAAGAGGAAGACCCGCAGCAGATCCTCGGCATCCTGGCGGCCTCGCTCGCCGCGCGGATCAGCTACCGCCACGACTTCACCGGGCCCGCGCTCGTCCTCGACACCGCCTGCAGCGGCAGCCTGGTCGCGGTCGCCCACGCCGTCGCCCTGCTGCGCGGCGGGGCCGCGGACCTGGCGCTCGCGGGCGGCATCAGCGTGCGGCCGGTGCCGATCCGGGAGGCCGGGCACGTGCCGGTCCGCGGCGTCGAGTCACCCGAGGGCCGGTGCCGCCCGTTCGACGAGAAGGCCACCGGCGCGGTCGGCGGCGAAGGCGGCGGGATCGTCGTGCTCAAGCCGCTGCCCGCCGCGCTCGCCGACGGCGACCACGTGCACGCGGTGCTCAAGGGCATCGCCGTCAACCACAACGGCTACCGGATGGCCAGCATGAGCGCGCCGAGCCGGGCGGCCCAGACCGAGGTGATCACCGCGGCCTGGCGCGACGCCGGCGTCGACCCGGCCACCGTCGGGTACGTCGAGTGCCACGGCTCGGCCACCCCGCTCGGCGACGTCGTCGAGGTCGAGGCCCTGCGCCAGGCGTTCCTCGACGCCGGCGTGACGACCCCGTCCTGCGCGATCGGCTCGATCAAGGGCAACATCGGGCACCTCGACAACGCCGCCGGGGTCGCCGGGCTGATCAAGGTGCTGCTGAGCGTGCGGCGCGGCGTCCGGTACCCGACCGCACACTTCGCGACGCCGAACCCGCTGATCGACTTCGGCGGCCCGGTGCGGGTCAACCCCGCGTTCGGCCCCTGGGACGACGCCACGCCGCGGCGCGCGGGCCTGAGCTCGTTCGGGCTCACCGGCACCAACGTGCACGCCGTCGTCGAGCAGCCCCCGGAGCCCGCGCGGCCCGCGGCACCGGACGGAACCGGGCACCTGGTCACGGTCTCGGCGAAGACGGGGTCCGCGCTCGCCCGCTACCGCGACGAACTCGCGGAATTCGCCGAGGGGAGCGGGCACGGCGTGCTCGCCATCGGCCACGCGATGAACCGCGGCCGTGACGACCACCCGTTCCGGATCGCCGTCGTCGCCGACGAACCCGCCGCCCTGGCCACGGCCCTGCGGTCGGCCGCCGTCCCGGAATCGCCCGCCGCGGACGACCCGCCGGTGGTGCTGCTGTTCTCCGGCGACGGCGGCGTCGAACCCGAGCTCTGGGCGGACCTGTGCGCGGCGTGGCCGGTCCTCGGCGACGACCCGCTGCCCGAGGAGCCGGGGCCCCGGCTGGTCGCCGTCCACCACGCGCTCCACCGGCTGGCGCGGTCGCTGGGCCTTCCCGACACCCACCTCGTCGGTTCCGGCGCGGGCAACCTCTCGGTGCGGATCGCGCGCGGCGAGCTGTCCCTTGCCGACGGCTTGGCGGCCGCGGCGGACCGGCCCGTCGGAGCCACGCTCGACGCCGCCCGGCTGGCCGAGGCGGTGCGCGGGTTCGTCCGCGACGGCGCGGTGCTGGTCGAGCTGGGTACCGGCGGCGTGCTCTCCCGGACGATGCGCCGGCTGGCGCCCGAGCTCGGCTGCGTCGAGCTGATCGCCGGGACCGGCCGCCGGGCGGTGCTTCGGCAGGTGGCCACGCTCTACCGGCTCGGCGTCCGGCTCGACTGGGACCGCCACTACGCCGGGACGGTCGTGGCGCGGATCGAAGCGCCGTCCTACCCGCTGGAAAGCGTCCGGTGCTGGTGCCGCCCGCCGGGCTCGCCGTCCGTCGGAACCCCGGTACCGGAACCGGTCGCCGTGGTGTCCGATGGGGACACCGAGCGCCGGGTCGCCGAGGTCTGGGCGCGCGCACTGGGCGAGGACGAGCTCACCGCCGAATCGGACTACTTCGCCCTCGGCGGGACGTCGATCGCGGCGATCACCGCGCTGCGCACCATGGAACACGACTTCGGCGTCGAGCTGACCTTCGCCGATCTGTACGGCCACCCGACCGTGCGGGCCTTCGCCGCCCGCATCGAGGCCGCGCGG
>NZ_MUMI01000595.1 GCF_002155975.1 Amycolatopsis kentuckyensis | reverse complement strand
CGCTGTCCAGCGCGCGCTGGCGGCGCTGCACGACAAGACCGTGTACGTCACGATCGCCCAGCGTGGGAAGAGCCCCACCGGGATCTCCCCGACCGGTGCACCGGTCTACAGCGCGAGCGGCAACTACGTCGCGCGGTTCGCGTCCGGCGGGCTGTCGGCGACCGACGGCATGCGGCCGCTGTCCAGCGCGGTCGGCGTGGTCGTGCCACCGGGCACGGAGCGCGTGGTCGGCGACAACCGGCTCTACGACGAGCTGTACGCGCCGCTCAACGGCTCCGCCCGCACGCGCGACCTCATCGCCGCGGGCGCGAAGCACGAAGGCCTCGATCTTGAACGCCCGGTTCCGGTTCCCGTGCAGCGGGACCGGGCGCTGGTGCACATCGACAACTTCCACCCGCCGGCCAACGCCTCGCCGTGGGATGTGGCCGAGGACCTCGACTGGATCTCGCGGATGGGGGGCTGACGTGGCCGGGGAGCTCATCACCAAGGACGGCCAGATCCAGTGGCGTGGCCTGCTGCTCGGCGCCAACTCCGTGTACAGGCTCACCAACCTGGAGGGCTGGCTCGATCTGCCGGACATGCGCGACGGCGACGTCGCCTTCGACAGCTACCACGGCAGCCAGCCCGGCCAGCTGCTCTCCGAACGCCGCACGGTCACGCTGTCCTTCACCATCAGCGCCGACCCGGCCGGGTTCGCCGCCGCGCAGAAGGCACTCCGCGCGGCTACCGCGCCAGACGAGAACCCCGCCGAAGAGCCGTTGGTCGTCCAGTGGGACGGCGTCAAGGCGATGGTCAACGCCCGGTGCGTCCGGCGCTCCGTCCCGGTCCCGCGCAGCAGCGGCACCGGCTACACCCAGGGCGCCATTCAGTGGCGAGCCACGAACCCGCGAGTACTGCACCTACCCCAGATCGTCACGTCACCGGTAACGCCGCCGGTGGCCGGCGGCGGCGGCCTGAACTACCCGCTCGTCTACCCGCTGGTGTACGGCTCAGCACAGTCGGGCGGCGAACTGGTGCTCGAGAACCAGGGCAACGCCCCCGCCCAGCCGGTGTGGCGCATCACCGGCGCCAGCCTCGGCCCGGTCATCACCGCGGTCGACACCGGCCAGCAGCTGGCGTTCGACCCGGCCTACCAGCTCCCCGGGGGCAAGAAGCTCCTGCTCACCCACGAGAACCGGTCGGTGCTCCTCGACGACGGGGTGTCCAGGAGCAACCAGCTGGTGACCCGGCAGTGGTTCACGCTGCCGGTCGGGACCACGCGGGTGCGGTTCACCTCCGCCGACGGCAACGGGCAGCTCGAAGCCCTCTACTACTCGACTTCGATGTGAGGAATCCCCATGGTTGAGCGTCATTCCTCCGCCGTGCAGCAGGTCGCCGGCGTCGGCCAGCAGACCGTCGAGGACGTCCGGCTCACCCAGAGCGCGCTCTGGACCCCGTCCGGGCAGATCACCTCACGCTCCGGCATCGTCCCCACCGGCACCGCGGCCGCGCCCGGCAGCGTGCTCGCCACCTCGCCCACGCCCAACGGGTTCGTGCACGTGCAGCCGTTCCGGGCTGTCCTGCAGTCCAGCCGCAGCGGCGGCGTGTACGTGATGTGTCTGGACGCCATCAAGGACATCAACATCCTGTCCACCTCGGCGGACCCCTCGAACGCGCGCCGAGACCTGATCATCGCCCAGCAGAACGACACCTACATCGGCGGCGACGCCAACAGCGACATGGTCGTCAAGCAGGTCGTCGGCACACCCTCCGGCTCGCCGGTCGACCCGCCTGTGACCGGCAGCGCCGACTACATCGTCCTCGCGCGCGTGACCGTGCCCGCGGGCGCGAGCTCCATCACCACCGGCAACATCACTCAGCTGGCCACCGGGCTCACCGTCGCCACCGGCGGCCTGCTCCCGGTGGCCGACGCCACCGAACGTGCCGCGATCGCCAACCCGTACGACGGGATGCAGATCTACCGGCGCGACACCGACTGGGTCGAGATCTACGACGGCGGCGCGTGGCGGGTACCGAACTTCGCCCGCACTACCGCGCTGGCGAACATCACCAACCCGGTGACCGACCAGTGCGCGTTCCTCACCACCGACAAGAAGCTCTACCGCTGGAACGGGTCCACGTGGGTGTTCGTCGCGCCGTTCGATGGCAGCGCCCCGTGGGGCACGATGGGTGTGCACCGGCCCACCGCCGCCGTAACCGGCTCCGGCACGACCGAGAAGGTCGGGTGTTTCGTGACCTTCGGCGCCGTCCTCGGTCGCCGGTACAAGGCCACCTGGAACGCGGAACTCTCGTGCTCGGTCGCGAACGCCAGCGCGAACCTCATCACGAACCCCGGCATCGTCAAGATGCGCGTCAAGGCCGGCACGGACGGCACCGCCGTCGACGGCACGCAGATCGACGGCCGCGACTTCGCTGGCCTCTCGAACGGCTACAACATCCCGTTCGACATGACCGCCGACTGGGTTGCCACCGCGACCGGCACGTTCACGATATCCGCGACGTTCGCCGCGAACTCCGGCGCGACCGGCAACGTGACTCAGGGCTACTCGGCCACCAACCACACGCCCAAGCTCATCGTCGAAGACATCGGAGTGTGACCATGCCCAGGTACTTCATCCAGCGCCCGCAGCCGATCCCCGCGATCCTCTGGGACGGCACCAACGCCGCCGAGGTCGAAGCGTTCGTCACCGAGCACGAAGCCACCTTCACCGACAACGGCGACGGCACCGTCACCGTCGAAGGCTGGGCTTTCCCGATGCCGGCCGGGGTCGAGCCGCTTCCGGCCGGGCACATCTTCATGGTCGGCATGAACCCCAAGTACCTTACGGACTTTGCGGGCTTCCAAGAGGTCGCGTCCGGGTCGACCGCGGCCTTCGACATCACGCAGGCCTGAGCCGTGCCGCAGCCGGTCTACAGCTACCAGATCGCCGACCTCGCGACCAACCGGATCCTCGAGGACGTCGCGCTCACTGGCGTGCGGTTCAACAAGCCGCTGTGCGCCTCCGGGAAGTTCGCGGCGAACTGGAAGCTCGGCCCGAAGACAGCGCACCTCGACGCCTACGACCTGTCGATGCCGTGCCGTCGCGTGGTGTACGCCTACCGGGACGACCGGCCGGTGTGGGGTGGGATCATCTGGACGCGCGCCTACGACTCGGCCACCCAGACCGTCGCCATCGGCGCCGGCGACTGGTGGTCCTACTTCGACCACCGCAAGGTCCTGCCGGTGTTCACCGCGGACGGCACGCTGACGCAGGTGGCCGCGCTCACCCAGGCCTACGCGACGACCGACCAGAACGCGATCGCCCGCCAGCTGGTCGCCACCGCGCAAGCGCACACCGGCGGCGACATCCTCGTCGTCCCGGCCGACATGGCCGCCTCCGGGCAGCTGCGCGACCGCACCTACAACGGCTACGACCTCGCCGAGGTCGGCGACGCCCTCACCAACCTGGCCAACGTCATCAACGGCCCGGACATCTGCTTCGACGTCCTGCCCGGCACCTCAGCCCCGCAGCGGGTGATCCAGGTCGGCACGCCCACGCTCGGCCAGCAGGGCTCCGCGCACCGATGGGAAGTCGGCGGCAACGCCACCCGCTACGCCTGGCCCAGCGACGGGACCCGCATGAACACCCGCAGCTTCGCCACCGGCCAAGGCGTCGAGCTTGGCCTGCCGATCGCCGTCGCCGAGGACACCACCAAGTACACGGGCGGGTTCCCGCTGCTGGAGAACGAGGCCCAGTACGGATCGGCCGAGGACGCCGGCACCCTCAACGGGCATGCCGAGGCCGACCAGGAAGCCGGCCGGATGCCGGTCGTCCTGCCGAAGATCCTCATCCGCGGCGACCTCCCGCCGACCGCGGCTGAGGTCAGCCGCGGCGACGACGGCTGGCTCAAGGTCCCGCCGGACCCCTTCCACAAGAACGGCTGGGAAGGCCCGGTCCGGGTCGTCGACATGGCGTTCGCGCCGGGCCTCGCCGCCGAGCGTGTCGAGCTCACCATGGCGCCGCTTCTGGACGGAGTCGCCTGATGGGACAGGTGAACCTCGCCAGCAACCTTCTCGACCGGATCAAGCGTGCCGAGAAGCGGATCAGCGACGTCGCCAAGCAGGCGGGCCTGGCCAGTGCCACCATCGCCGCCGGCGGGCTGACACTGCTCAACAACGCGTTCTTCAAAATGGTCGGCCCGACTGACAACGAACTCGTCTACATCGGACCCGACGGGCTCGGCAACCAGGTCGTCCGGTTCCGCGACGGCGCCGGAAACATCATCTTCGGCTCGATCACCTCCAGCACCGGCGGACAGCGGGTGGCGATCAACCCCAACCCCGCCGGCGCAGCGCGCATCGAGTTCTACGACGACGTCTCCTCGACCACCGACCGAGTCTCCCTGTCCATGGCCGGCGCGTCGTTCGTGCAGCAGCGGGAGAAACCGAGCGACTCGACGATCACGGGCGGCAAGGTGTCGTTCTACAACGGCAACACCGTTTTCGGCCACCAGATCGCCGCCACCGGCACCGACGCCTACCTGCAGTTCCTTGACGACGAACGCATCTTCATGCGCGGCAAGTGGGCCACCCAGCAAAACCTCTCCGGGAACTCGGCGTTGCACGTCGGAACCGGGAACGTCGGCGCAGGCCCAATCACGTTGGTCGCCTCCTACGGCGCCACGATGGCTGGCAACATGCGCCCCATCGTCACCCGCCAGGGCAACCTCGCCGACACCTACTGGGCAGTCACCGCGGCCAGCAGCACAGGGTTCGAAGTCACTAGCAGCGGCGGCTCGAGCAACCAATTCCACTACTGGATCTTCAGGACATCATGATCATGCGAATCCAGCACACTGACGCCGTGATCGTCGCCGAGGGCAGCCAGCAGATGTGGGCGGTCGACGGTACGCGGACCGCCGACGACGGCACCGTGATGCGGTTCCGGCACCTGTTTCCGCTCGACACCCTGGAATGGCGGGCCGCCGAGTACGGCATCGACCCGGCCGACACCGCGACCCTGCTGGACATCGTGCTCGCCGAGCCATACCTGTCCGAAGAGGACTGGGCCACCGGGCACCAGCTGCACGACGCCCCGGACATCGACACCGCACGCGCCGACCACCTCGCCCGCTGCGCCCGCGCGAAGCTCCGCCACGGCATCAGCACCCGCTCCAAGGCGGCCACGAAGACCACCGCGGCGGTGCCGCACCCGTGCCAGCGCATCGCCGACGAGTCCCCGTTACACCCCGAAGCCATCGAGTTGAAACGCCAGCTCGTCGACCAGGCGCGCACCGCGCACGCCCAAGCACGAGCCACAGCGCCACACGACCGGATCGCCGAGCTGCGCGCCGCCGTCGAGAGGCAGAAACGGGGGGTCGGTGAGTGAACTTGCCCAGCTGCTCGTCGCTATCGGAGGCATGGTCGCCGCGATCCTCGGCGGCGTGGCCGGCCTGGTCACCGCGATCCGCACCTCCGGGCGCGAACGACCGGCCGCCGCCAGCAAGGGAATGCGCGCGGCCACCCGCGCAGCGGAGCAGCTGGCTGCCGCAGCTGACGACGGCGAGATCACGCCCGACGAGATCGCCGAAGCGCTCCGCCAGCTCAGTGAGGAGGACGACTCATGACGCGAGATGACGTGATCAACCGCGCGGCCGAGGAATCCAAGGACCACCGCGGTCACCTCCTGCTCTGGCTGTCGTTCGGGCTGCTGCTGCTCGGGGCGTGCGCGCTCGCCGCCGTCGTGCTCATCGGCCGCGCCCAGAACAGCGCACTCGACGACAAGATTGCCGTGCTGTCGCGGCAATCCGACCGGAACGCCGAAGCCGCGGGCAAGCTCGCCGAGCAGGTGCGCACGCTCGGCGCCGTGCCGGTCGTGCAGCCGCCTCCGCCGGTCGCCGTCGGCGCGACCGGCGCCACGGGCGCCACCGGGGCAACCGGCGCACCGGGCCAGAGCCCGTCGTGTCTGCTCACCGCGCAGCAGTGCCAGGGCGCCGACGGGAAACCGGGCGCGGACGGACCACCGGGGAAGGACGGCGCGACGGGCCCGGCCGGGAAAGACGGCCAGCCGGGCGCCGACGGGCGGCCCGGAGCTGACGGGGCGCCCGGCAAGGACGGCGTCAGTGTTACCCGGCAGTACTTCGACCGCGATGCCGACGGGCAGTGCCGCAACTTCAACGACTTCTCCGACGGCCGGACCCGCGTCGACGAAGGCCCCGCAGGCGACGCGGCGTGCGCTCCAGCGCAGAACCCGCCGCCGAACACCACGCCGGCGGTCCTGCCGACCGGCACCACACTCCGACGAAGGGACTGAGCATGCCCACCGCGCTCGACTACTCCGCGGGCCGACCGACCGCGGCCGCCGTCCGGGCAGCCGGCCACGTCGGCGTCGTTCGGTACGCCGGGACACCCGGCCGGGTCAAGAACATCACCAAGGCCGAGTTCCAGGACATGGACCGCAACGGCGTCGGCGTCGCGCTCGTCTTCGAGGACTCCATCGGCGACGCCCTCAAGGGCCGCCCGCGCGGCGTCACCGCGGCACAGGCGATCGTCGCCGACGCCGCCGCCATCGGGTTCCCCACCTCGCGGCCCCTGTACTTCGCCGTCGACCAGGACATCACCACCCAGATGCCCACCGTGCTCGAGTACTTCCGCGGCATCGACTCCGTGCTCGGCGGCCGCCCGGTCGGCGTGTACGGCGAAGCGGACGTGCTCGACGCCGTCATCGGTGCCGGGCTCGCCAGCTACGGCTGGCAGACCACCGGGTGGTCCCGCGGCCGCGCCGCGAAGGTCCGGCACCTCTTCCAGACCACCCAGCAGCCCTACGTCGGCGGGACCCAGGTCGACATCAACAACATCCTGGCCGCCGACTGGGGCCAGCACAACGCACAGGAGGACGACATGCCCAGCCCTGCAGAACTGCTGAACGCCGAGCTGATCCCGAACCAGGTCTACAAGGGCAAGAACGACAGCCTGGCCACGCTGGTGAGCTGGACCAACTGGGAAGCCCACCGTGCCAACGACCAGCTCGCCGGGCTGGCGACCACGGTCGGCGGCCTCGT
>NZ_MUMI01000594.1 GCF_002155975.1 Amycolatopsis kentuckyensis | reverse complement strand
ACCACGACGATCATGAGGATGCTTCTCGCGGCGGTGGCCGTGCTCGCCGGGCCGGTCTCGATCGGTGGGGTGCAGCCCGATCCGCCCAGCTGGGGACTGGATCGCATCGACCAGCGGCCCGGCGAGCACGGCCACCGCCGCGAGAAGCATCCTCATGATCGTCGTGGTACCCCGGTGGTGCCCGGACGACAACTCAGGCGTGTCGCCCGTTCGGCTGATTCCGCCGGGCGAGGACCGCGGTGTCGACCGCCAGCAGCACGAGCGCCGTCACGGCGATCACCTGACCCACGTAGGTCAGCGAGGAGTAGTCCGCCAGCACGGCGAAGGTCGGCCCCAGGACCCCGGCCAGGCCGGCGATGCCCATCGCCAGCACCCAGCAGCCGACCGGACGCGGGTTCAGCACCACGGCGACGACCGGGACGAGGACGGCCAGCAGGGCACCCAGCACGAAGTAGGCGGCGTTGCGGCCGGCGCTGTCGACGTCGTAGGCGGACAGTTCGACGAGCTGGGCGACCCACCCGGCGCCGAGCAGCACGCCCAGCCCGATCGCCGCCCAGGCCGCCCACCCGCGCACCGGCCCGGTACCCAGGGCGACGGCGGGGTTCCGGCGCAGCGCCACC
>NZ_MUMI01000593.1 GCF_002155975.1 Amycolatopsis kentuckyensis | reverse complement strand
GCGGCCATGTCGAAGGCGATGTTCAGCAGCTGCGCCACCCGGTCGCCGGGCCGGATCCCGAGCGAGCCCGGGGCGGTCAGCAGGACGTTGCCGAGGTTCGCGTGGGTGACCTGGACACCGTTGCTCGGCCGGGTCGTCGCCATCGACGCCGAACGCCCGTGTGGTGACGCTCCCCCGGTGGCCGGTGGCGGCACCGCGATGGTGATCTTCACGTCCGGGACGACCGGGCGCCCCAACGGTGTCCAGGTCACCCACGCGAACCTCGGCAACGTCCTGCTGACCGCCCCGGGCTCGCTCGGGATCCGGCCCGGCGACCGGGTGGCGCAGCTGCTGAACATCGCCTTCGAC
Source organism: Amycolatopsis kentuckyensis (assembly GCF_002155975.1). Classification (GTDB taxonomy): domain Bacteria; phylum Actinomycetota; class Actinomycetes; order Mycobacteriales; family Pseudonocardiaceae; genus Amycolatopsis; species Amycolatopsis kentuckyensis. The sequence goes on along the minus strand of NZ_MUMI01000593.1, from coordinate 5,174 downwards.
ATGGCCGCCTGGGAAATCCTCGGCACCCTGGCCCACGGCGGCTGCCTGGTGGTCCGCGGCAAGGACATCGAGGAGACCGCCCGCACGGCCGACGTCGTCATCGCCACCCCCGGCGTCCTGTCCACAGTGGATCCGAAAGCCTGCCCGCGGGTGCGGACCGTCGCCGTGGCGGGCGAGCGGTGCCCGGCCGCGCTGGCCGACGCCTGGGCGCGGCGGGCGAGTTTCCACAACGCGTGCGGCCCCACCGAAGTGACCATCGTGAACACCGTGCAGCGCTACGACCCCCGGCTCGGCACGCTGACGATCGGCCGTCCGGTGCCGAACACCACGGTGTACGTGCTCGACGACGAACTGAGACCGTGCGCGATCGGGCAGGTCGGCGAGATGTGGGCGGGCGGCGCGTGCGTCACGGCGGGGTACGCCGGCAACGACGTCCTCACCGCCGAGCGCTACCGGCCGGATCCCTTCCTCGGCGGCGCGCACCGGATGTTCCGCACCCGGGACCTCGTCCGGTGGACCGCCGACGGCCAGCTGGAGCACCACGGCCGCACCGACGACCAGGTCAAGGTGCGCGGCTTCCGCGTCGAGCTGGACGCGGTCACCGCGACGCTGGAGCGGGCGCCGGGCTGCGAACGGGCGGCGACCGTGCTGTACGACGGCGGGCTCGTCGGCTTCGTGACGCCCTCGACGGCCGAGCCGGAGCTGATCCGCCGTTCGGCCGAAGCCGCGCTGCCGTACTACAGCGTGCCTGCGATGATCGTCCCGGTGGACCACCTGCCGCTCACCGAGCGGGGCAAGGTCGACCGGCGGGCCCTGCTGTCGCGGTTGGACAGTCGCGAGCCGGCGGAGACGGTGGCATGACGGCGACGCTCCCCGCCACTGCGGAGTCCGTGCGGGCGCGGCTGAAGCGGCGGCCGTGGACCCACCACAACCGGCTGGCCGCCGCGGTCGTCGCCGGCAACGCCGTCGCCGCCACCGCCGGCCCGCTCGACGTCGGTGTCCTGACCTGGCTGGTGCTGGGCAACCTGGCGCTGGCCGTGCTGATCCGCCAGCAGCTGGTGATCAACCTGCTGTTCCGGCTGGCCACGGCCGTACCGGTGCGCCGTTCGCTGCGGCTGCGCTGGACGCTGGGCAAGGTCTACCACTTCGGCGGGCTGCACGTCGGCGGCACGCTCTGCGCCACCGGCTGGTTCCTCGTGCTCACCGGCGTGCTGACCGCCCGCGGCGGTCCGGCGGCCCTGCTGGTGACCACCTGGGCGATCGCGGTGGTCCTCGCCGTCGTGGTCGTGCTCGCGCTGCCCGGGGTGCGGGCCCGCCGGCACGACCTGTTCGAGCGCTCGCACCGGTTCGGCGGCTGGTCGCTGCTCGTGCTGTTCCCCGTCCACTCGGTGCTGCTGGGTGGCACCGACTTCGTGGGCTCGGGTCCGTTCTGGACGCTGCTGGTCGTCGTCACGAGCGTGGCGCTGCCGTGGCTGCGGCTGCGGCGGGTGCCGGTGCGGATCTCCCGGCCGTCGCCGCACGTGGCGCTCCTGTCGTTCGACTACGGCGTGACGCCGTTCGCCGGCTCCTCGACGGCGCTGAGCCGGAACCCGTTGCTGGAGTGGCATTCCTTCGCCAACGTCCCCGCGCCCGGGCGGACCGGGTTCCGGCTGACGGTGTCCCGGGCCGGCGACTGGACCGGCGCCCTGATCGACGACCTGCCGTCGCACCTGTGGGTGAAGGGCATCCCGACCGCCGGGGTGGGCAACATCGACAAGCTGTTCCGCCGGGTGGTCTGGGTGGCGACCGGCAGCGGGATCGGGCCGTGCCTGCCGCACCTGCTGTCCGGGGAGACGCCCGCGCGGCTCGTCTGGTCGACCCGCCACCCCCGGCGCACCTACGGCGACGAGCTCGTCGACGAAATCCTCGCCGTCCAGCCGGACGCCGTCGTGTGGGACACCGACAGCGCCGGCAAGCCCGATCTGGTCGAACTGGCCCTGAGCGCGCACCGGGACTTCGACGCGGAAGCGGTGATCTGCATTTCGAACAAGAAGACAACGTGGCACGTCGTCGAGGCGCTGGAAGCCCGCGGGATTCCGGCCTTCGGCGCGATCTGGGACTCGTGAGGGAGACAGCATGGACCGGACCGTCGTAGTCGACCTGCAGGCGCCCGTGGCGACCGTGACCGTGGACCGGCCGCGGGCGCGCAACGCGCTGTCGTCCCAGGTGCTCACCGAGTTGCTCGAGGTGTGCTCGTCGCTGGGTGGGAATCGAGCGGTCGCGGGTGTCGTCCTCACCGGCGCGCCGGGGCCGGCGTTCGTCGCGGGGGCCGACATCCGCGAGATGGCGGCGCTGGATCCCGAGGAGGGCACGCGGTTCGGCGCGCTCGGCCAGGAGGTCACGCGGGCGCTGGAGGCGCTGCCGGTGCCGGTGATCGCCTGCGTGGACGGCTACGCGCTCGGCGGCGGCTGTGAACTCGCGCTGGCGTGCGATGTCGTCTACGCGACCCCGAAGGCGGTGTTCGGCCAGCCGGAGGTCCTGCTCGGACTGATCCCGGGCTTCGGCGGCTGCGTCCGGCTGCACCGCCAGGTCGGTCCCGGACGCGCGCGCGAGCTGATCTACACCGGCCGGCACGTCGACGCGGCGGAGGCGCAGCGGATCGGGCTGGTCACCGAGCTGTTCGACAGCCGCGAAGCGATGCTCGCCGGAGCCCGCGCGACGATCACGGCGGTGTCGCGGAACTCGCGCGACGCGGTGGCGCTGGCCAAGAAGGCGGTGAACGCGAGCCGGGGCCGCACCGTGGACGACGGGCTGGAGCTGGAGCTGTCGGCGTTCCGGTCGGCGTTCAGCGGACCCGACATGCGTGAAGGTACCGGGGCGTTCCTCGGCAAACGCGAACCGGTGTTCGGGCGCTGACCGGGGCCGGTGCGCCATCAACGAGACGCACACAGCGCTGCTTCAAGCGCTGCACGACGAGCACGCGCCGGCGCTGTGGCGGTACGCCCTGCGCCTGACCGGCGACGACCAGCTGGCCCAGGACGTCGTCCAGGAATCCTTGCTGCGGCTGTGGAACAGCCCGGAGATCCTGGAGCAGGGCGAGCCGGCTTCGCGCGCCTGGCTGTTCACGGTGGCGCGCAACGTGGTGATCGACGAGCGCCGGAGTGCGCGCTCGCGGCGGGAGGTGCGGTCGCCGTTCGTCCCGGAGGAGTCCCGCACCGACCCGATCGACTCGGCCCTGGACGCGTGGGTGATCACGGACGTGCTGACGCAGCTGACCGAGGACCACCGGACGGTGATCGTCCGCGCGTACTACATGGGCCAGTCGGTGGCGGAGCTGGCGGTGGAGCTGGAGGTTCCGGAGGGAACGGTGCGCTCCAGGTTGTTCTACGGCCTGCGGGCGTTGCGGCTGGCGTTGCAGGAGAGGGGGTTGACCAGGCGTTGAACGATCCTTACCAGGATTGGGACGCGGCGTACGTGCTGGGCGCCCTCTCGCCCGCCGAGCGGCGCGAGTACGAAGGCCACCTGGGGTGCTGCGTGTCCTGCGCGGCGGCGGTGGCTTCGTTCGCGGGGATGCCGGGGATTCTTTCGGTGGTACCGCGGGAGACTTCGGTGGAGCTGCTCGGACCGGTTTCGCCGCGGGTCTCGCTGGTGCCGGGGTTGGTACGGGCGGTGCGGGCTTCGCGGCGGCGCGGACGGACCCGGGTGGCGGCGGCGCTGGCGGGCGCCGCGCTGGCGGGGGCGGTCGCGGGGTCCCGGTTGTTCGCACCGGGGTGTTCGCCGGATCCGCGGATCGACCGGACGACGTTGGCCCCGGCGACCACGCCGACCGCGGAGCCGACCGGCGGCCCGGCTCCGGCGGCAGTCCGCACGCAGTGAATGACTCGTTCCCGGCGTCGGGGGCCGGGAACGAGTCGTTCACCGCGTCCGGCTCGGCCTCAGCGCACCAGTTTCCTCAGCGGCCGCGCCAAGTCGCCCCGCTCTCCCACCGCCACGCCCGACAGGCCGAGCCACTCCGCCATGTGCCGCAGCTCCGCCGCCAGCTCCGGCAGCACCCGGGCCACGTCCACGCCCTCCTCCGCGAACGCGCCCTGGACCCGCAGCACCCCCGCCGCCCGGTCGGACTTCAGGTCCACCCTCGCGACCAGCGAACCGTCCAGCAGGAACGGGAACACGTAGTACCCGAACACCCGCTTCGGCTCCGGGACGTAGATTTCGATCCGGTAGTGGAACCCGAACAACCGCTCCGTCCGCGCCCGCTCCCAGATCAACGGGTCGAACGGGCACAGCAACGCCCGGCCCGGCACCGCCCGTGGCGTCCGGGCGGCGGCGTGCCGGTAGGCGACCTGCTTCCAGCCTCGGACCGCGACCGGCTCCAGCTCCCCCGACTCCACCAGCTCCGCCACCGCCTGGCGGGCCGGGGCCGGGCCGAGGCGGTAGTAGTCGCGCAGGTCCGTCTCCGTGGCCACGCCCAGCGCCCGCGCCGACCGCGAAATCAGGCCCCGCGCGCCCTCCTCCGCGGAGACCGACCGGGCCAGGATCTCCGGCGGGACCACCCGCTCGGTCAGGTCGTAGAGCCGCTCGAACGACCGCCGCGTGCCCGTGGTCAGCTGGCCGATGCCGAACAGGTACTCGCAGACCCGCTTGACCTCCGACCGCTCCCACCACGAGCCCGGCCCGCGGCGCTGGGCGTCCGCCTCCACCGCCCGCTCGATGCCGCCCGCGCCGATCGGGCCCAGTTCCTTGACCACCGACAGGATCTCGTCGACCAGGCCCGGCGACTTCTCGATCAACGGCCCGTAGTGCCGCCACCAGCCGTCGCGCTTGGCGCCCGAGCGGATCAGCGGCCAGTCCTCGATCGGCAGCAGGCTCGCCTCGTGCGCCCACGTCTCCACCAGCAGCCGCGGTCGGCGCGCCGAGTTCGCCCAGGCCGCCTCGTCGAGCAACGCCGGGTCGTACGCGCCCAGCCGGGAAAACACCGGCATGTAGTGCGCGCGGACCGCGACGTTCACCGAGTCCAGCTGCAGCAGCTGGACTCTCGACAACACCCGTTTCAGGTGCTGCCGCGAAGGCACGCCGGACGGACGCTGGTCGGTGAAGCCCTGTGCGGCCAGGAACGTCTTCCGGGCCGTCGAGACGCTGATCGTTTGCATGGTGCGCTCATGGTGCCACCCACCACCGACAAAAACCGGCGCCCC
>NZ_MUMI01000592.1 GCF_002155975.1 Amycolatopsis kentuckyensis | reverse complement strand
CGGAGTGAGCTGGCCCGGAGTGAGCCGGCCCAGAACGAGCCGGCCCGGAGCGAGCCGATCCGGAACGAGCCGGCCCGGCGTCCCCGCCGCGTCCCATCGGCGTGGCGTTTCCGCTGATCCGGTGGGGTGGGACTGTCCCGGCGTCCCGGGTCGGCCGCCGGGGGGCGATCGGCGGCCCGGCCGCTGCCAGCCTTCTCGCCATGCAAAGACTCGCTCTGGCCGTCGCGGTGCTGCTGGTGTTCCCCGCCGCAGCCGCGGTCGCGGCCGAACCCGTTGCGGTGTGCGGGCACACCAGCACCCAGCCCACCCTGGAACAAGGGGCGACCGGCGCCGCGGTCGCCGAGGCTCAGTGCGAACTGAACCTGGCGACCAAGCCGAGCCGGTACCCGCCCATCGGCGCGGACGGCTCCTTCGGCCCGGCGACCGACGCCCGGGTCCGCGTCTTCCAGAAGTGCGCCGCCCTGAGCGTGGACGGCCGGATCGGGCCGAACACCTGGGCCGCCCTCAACTCCTGGTCCGCGCGGCCGCGCAAGTGCGTCACCCAGGGCACCGCCGGCACGGCGCAGAGCGTCGTGTGCGGCCTCTCCACCGCCCGCCCGACCCTGCAGAGCGGCTCCACCGGCACCGACGTCGAGGAACTCCAGTGCCGGCTCAACCTCGCCATGGAGCCGGGGCACTACCCGCCGCTGACGATCGACGGCCGGTTCGGGGACGGCACCCGCACCCGGGTGATCCAGTTCCAGCACTGCGTCAACGCCAGTGCCGACGGCGTCGCCGGGCCCACCACGTGGGCGAAGGTCACCGACTGGTCGAGCCGCAACACCTACTGCACGCCGCCGAAGCCCGCCGGCCACCCGATCGACGGCGTCGACACGGCGAAGTACCAGCACCCCGGGGGCGCGCCGATCGACTGGAGCGCGGTGAAGGCGTCCGGCGTCGAGTTCGCGACCGTCAAGGCGACGCGCGGCCTGAACGTCACCGACGACTACCTGGCCACCGACCTGCCCGCCGCGCGCAACGCCGGCCTGGCCGTGGGGCCGTACCACTTCTACACGGGCACCGCGGCCGGCACCGGCGGCGCGCAGGCCGACCGGTTCATCGCCGCCGTGAAGGCCACCGGGTACACCGGCAAGCGCGCCGGTGACCTGCCGCCCGTGTTCGACCTGGAGTGGAAGGACGACGGCTCCGGCGGCTGCCCGCCGTACGTCACCGTCGCCGACGCCAAGGCGTGGCTGGACAAGGTCCAGGCGGCGTTCGGCCGGACCCCGATCATCTACACCCAGAAGTCGTTCCTGGACGCCTGCCTGGGCGGCACCACGGCGTTTTCGGCCTACCCGATGCAACTCGCGGACTACCGGCAGTCCGTCACGCAGCCGGCGCTGCCCGCCGGCTCGAAGACCTGGCTGATGTGGCAGTACACCGACGCGGCCATCCCCGCCGGCATCCCCGCGCCGGCCACCGGCGACGTCTTCAACGGCACCCAGGCCGACCTCGACCAGCTCGCCAACCGCTGAAACCCCGCTAGGAAAGGATGAGAATGAGCCTCCCCATGACCCGCCGCTCGGTGCTCCGCGGCG
>NZ_MUMI01000591.1 GCF_002155975.1 Amycolatopsis kentuckyensis | reverse complement strand
CCCGCAGCAACAAGCCGGCCGCCCCCAGGGCCGCCACCACGCCGATCGCCACCGCCCCGGCCACGACGCTGTGCGGTGCCGCCCGCTCGGCCGCCACCCCGGCCAGCACCACGCCCAGCCCCTGCGACACCCGCAACGCCGTCAGCGCGAACCCGAACGCCTGGGCGCGCTGCCCGTCCGGCGTCAGCTGCACGAACGTCGTGTTCGCGATCAAGTTGTACGAACTGGCCACCCCGGACAGCGTGAACACCGCCAAAGTGGCCACCAGGTCCGGTCGCAGCGCACACCCCAGCAGTGCCCCGCACGCCAGCACCGCCAACGGCCCCAGCAACCGCGCGCGCCGCGACGGCGGGATCCGCGACAACGCCGCCATCCCCAGGACGTTCCCGAGCGCGTACGCCCCGAGCAACAACCCGACCACCGCCGCGCCGCCGCCGAGCTCGGCGGCGTACGGTGCCGCGATCGCCTCGCCCGCGATGTAGATCCCCGACACGCACCCCAGCGCCACCAGCGCGAGCCGACGGCGGTCGCGGGCCACCACCGTCCAGCCCGCCCGGACGTGGCTCCACCACCGGACCCCCGGTGCCGCCCGCGGGGGCCGGGGCTGCACGCCGACGGTCAAGAACAGGGCCGACACCGCGAAGCTCGCCGCGTCCGCCATCAGGGCGCCGCCCGTGCCGAGGCCGGCCACGAGCAGCCCGCCGAGCGCGAACCCGGCGACCTGGCCCGCCTGCACCAGCATCATCAGCAGGCCCATCCCGGGCACGAACGTCTCGCCCGGCAGCACCTGCGGCAGCAGCGCCGCCCGCGCGGAGTTCCAGACCGGGTTGAACAGCTGGACGCCGACCAGCAGCGCCGCCACCGCCGGCAGCGGGAGACCGGGCGCCGCCATCACGGCCACCGCGAGCGCCCGCAGGACGTCGGCCAGGACCATCACCGTCCGCGGCGGGTGCCGGTCGGCGAGCCCGGACAGCAGCGGCCCGCCGACGAGGTCCGGCAGGAACGTCAGCGCGTAGGTCAGTGCGGCCCAGCCCGGCGAGTTCGTCCGGTCGTACACCAGGATCGACAGCGCGACCCGTGCCAGCTGGTCACCGGTGACCGAAACGAGCTGGGCCGAGAACAGCGCGCGGAACTCGGTCACCGCGAGGACGTCCCGGAAACCCACCGCGCGGCCGTTCATGGGCACACACGGTACCGCCGCGAACGCCCAGCGTGAACGGCCGTTAGGAGGTCACTGCCCCTCGCCGCACACGATTTTCGGTTGCGGGTTGTAGTGGACGGTCCGGGTCGAGCGGCCGACCTCGCGGCCGGTGGCGACGTCCTTGAGCACGCGGGTGTTGCTGGTGGTGAACCCCTGCGCGCCGTTCGAGGCGTGGCAGTTCTCCGCCGGCCCCGGCTTGGTCGGCGGGTCGCTCTGGTTGGTCTGGGCGCCTTCGATCGACTCGACGGTGTAGCGCTTGGTGCCCCACAGCTTCACGGTGATCGACGACGGCGTCCAGATCGTCTGGATCGCGATGCCGGTCGGCGCGTCGTTGGTGAACTTGAGGTCGATGACGCTGGAGCCGTTGGGGTTCTGGAACACCGTCGCCTCGCGCGCGGCGGGGTAGCGGCTGATGTAGTAGCTGTGCTCCTTGTGCCCCGCGTCCTTCAGGCCCGCGAAGTACGACGCGTTGTACAGCGTCGTCGCGAACTGCGAGATGCCGCCGCCGACCTCGCGCCCGGGGGCGCCGTCCTTGATCACGCCCGCCTCGACGTAACCCTGGGCCGTGCCGCGCGGGCCGGTGAACCCGTTGAGGCTGAACGTTTCCCCGGGCTTGACGATGGCGCCGTTCACCTTCTGGGCGACGGTCCGGATGTTCACCCCGGAGTCGGCCGCGAACTTCTGGGTCGTGAACTCGCCGACGACTTCCTTGATGCCGAGCTGGTTCGCCTGCTCGGTGGTCACCTTCGCCGGGCTGTCCTTGTAGATGGCCGGGACCTCGCGGCCCTCGGTCTTCTTCAGCACGTCGGGCAGCGGCTTGAGGCTGGGGTCCCAGTCGATGGTCCGGCCGTCGGTGGAGGGGTCGACCGCGGGCTTGCCGCCCTCGAAGACGACGGTCGCGTCCTTGCCCTCCTTCTCGGTGGACTTCAGCTGCGGCCCGGCGGCTTCGGCGATCTTCGCGTTGTCGATCTTCGGCGTCAGCCCGCCACCCTCGGCGGGCTCGAAGGTGATCGCCGCGGCGATCGCCTCCGGCTTCACGGTCGCGTTCTTGCCTTCGCCCTTGACCACCAGCGGGCCGGAGACGGCGGGCCGCGCGAACCCGTCCAGCGCCGCCTGGACGCCCTCGGGCGTGGTGCGGACCGGCGTGGCGGTCACCGGCAGCGCCAGCGTTTCCCCGCTCGCCCACTTCTCGACGACGGCGGCGGTCGCGGCCGGCACGTCGAGCTTCTGCCCGGCCTTCGGCGGCACGGCGACCGGCTCGGCGCCCTCGAACTTCACGGTGCCCTCGACCGGGTCGCGGTCGACCTGGCCGCGCAGCGTCTCCAGCGCGGCGGTGAGCTTCGCGTCGTCGGCGTGGCTGACGACGCCGACCTCGCGGCTGGAGAACAGCGACGACAGGCGCGTGAAGGGGTTCAGCGGCTGCTCGCCGGCCTGGTCGAGGGTCTGCGGCCAGTCGAGCTTCAGCCCGGCGAGCGTCGGCGCCAGGGTGCCCTGGTACTCGCCCGCGGTGACGGCGAGCGGGCGCGTCAGCCGCGGCTCGATCTTCCCGCGCAGCTCCTGCTCGGCCGCCTCGCGGCCCATGCCGCCGACGTCGACGCCGGCCACGGTCACCCCGCGCGGGACGCTGCCCTGGCTGATCAGGATGTCGATCCCGTAGATCGCGACCAGCACGCCGAAGACGCCACCCGCGATCAGGCCCGCCTTGCGGAAGGAGCGCTTCGCGGCGGCGGGACCCGGATCCGGCTCGGGCCGGACGACCGGGAGGATCTCGGTCAGCTCGCCGTGTGAGTCGGGCCAGTGCGGTTCGTACGGCAACTCTCCACCCCTTCGACGCGGCACCGGGTTGCGTCGGTGACGGGACCAGCGTACGGGGCACCCGGACAAGCCGTACGACTCGCCCTAACGGGGGATGAACCGGTCACGATCTGGTGGATCGAGGCCACCTCACCCGGCGTCGGGTTCGGGGTTGTGCCCGGCCCTGGCGAGGAAGTCGAAGTCGCAGCCTTCGTCGGCCTGCGTGATGTGTTCGCTGTAGAGCGCGCCGTAACCGCGCTCGAACCGCGGCGCCGGGGCGGTCCACTCCGCACGCCGCCGCTCGAGTTCCTCATCGGACACCTCGAGCCGCAGCGTGCGCGAAGGGACGTCCAAGGTGATCAGGTCGCCGTCGCGGACCAGGGCCAGCGGGCCGCCGACGTGCGACTCGGGCGCCACGTGCAGCACGCAGGCGCCGTAGCTCGTCCCGCTCATCCGCGCGTCGGAGATCCGGACCATGTCCCGGACGCCCTGTTCGAGCAGGTGGGCGGGGATCGGCAGCATCCCGTACTCCGGCATGCCGGGGCCGCCGAGCGGGCCGGAGCCGCGCAGCACCAGCACCGAGTCCGCGGTGATCGACGGGTCTTCGATCCGCTTCTTGAGGTCGGGGTAGTTCTCGAACACGACGGCCGGGCCGGTGTGCGTCAGCAGGTGTTCCTCCGCCGCGATGTGCTTGATGACCGCGCCCGAGGGCGCCAGGTTCCCGTGCAGCACCGCGACCCCGCCCTCGGCGGCGACCGGGTTGTCCCGCGTCCGGATGACGTCGTCGTTGTGGACGCGCGCCGTCGCGAGGTTCTCGCCGAGGGTGCGTCCCGTGACGGTGAGCCGGTCGGGGTGCAGCAGGTCGGTCAGCCGGGAGAGCAGCCCGGGCAGGCCGCCGGCGTAGTAGAAGTCCTCCATCAGCCAGTCGCCACCGGGGCGGAGGTTGGCCAGCACGGGCACCCGGCGCGCGATGGCGTCGAAGTCGGCCAGCGAAACCGGGATCCCGCTGCGGCCGGCCATCGCGATCAGGTGGATCACGGCGTTGGTCGAGCCGCCGAGCGCGAGCACGGTGGTGATGGCGTCGGCGTAGGCGCGCTTGTCCAGCACCTGCGTGATGGTGAGGTCTTCCCAGACCAGGTCGACGATCCGGGCGCCGCTGGCCGCGGCCATCCGGTGGTGCGCCGAGTCGACGGCGGGGATCGACGCGGCGCCCGGCAGCGTCACGCCGAGCACCTCGGCGGCCGAGGTCATCGTGGACGCCGTCCCCATCGTCATGCAGTGCCCCGGCGAGCGGGCCAGCCCGCGCTCCAGTTCGGACAGTTCGGCGTCGCCGATCAGCCCGGCGCGCTTGTCGTCCCAGTACTTCCACATGTCGGTGCCGCTGCCGAGGACCTCGTTGCGCCAGTGCCCGCGCAGCATCGGCCCGGCCGGGACGAAGATGGCCGGCAGCCCCGCGCTGGCCGCGCCCATCAGCAGGGCCGGCGTGGTCTTGTCGCAGCCTCCCATCAGGACGGCGCCGTCGATCGGGTAGGACCGCAGGATCTCCTCGGTCTCCATGGCCAGCAGGTTGCGGTAGAGCATGGGGGTCGGCTTCTGGTAGGTCTCCGACAGCGTGGCGACGGGGAACTCCAGCGGGAAGCCGCCGGCCTGCCAGACGCCGCGCTTGACCTGCTCGGCGCGTTCGCGCAGGTGCATGTGGCAGGGGTTGATGTCCGACCAGGTGTTGAGGATGCCGATGACGGGCTTGCCGAGGTGCTCTTCCGGGTTGTAGCCGAGCTGGCGGCTGCGGGCGCGGTGGCTGAAGTTGCGCAGTTCGTCGCCGCCGAACCACCGGTGGCTGCGGAGTTCCTCGGGTTGCTTCATGGGTCCAGTATGGCATCTGATATACGATCGGTGGGCCTGGTTGAATTGGGGTTCACAGATCGAGGGAGCGCGCCATGACCGGGACGTTCAGCCTGCCCGCCTCCCGGACCGAAGTGGTCCTGGAGGAGATCCGCCGCGGCATCCTGACCCGGGAACTCGTCCCCGGTCAGCCGCTGGTCGAAGCGGAGCTGGCCGCGCGGCTCGGGGTGTCCAAGACCCCGGTGCGCGAGGCGCTCAAGGTGCTGTCCAACTCCGGGCTGGTGACGTTCAGCCCGTACAAGGGCGCGTCGGTGATCACGGTCGACGCCGAGCTCGCGAAGTCCGTCTACGACGTGCGGATGGTGCTCGAACCCGAGGCCGTCCGGCGGACCGTCGAGCAGCACGACCCCGAGCTGCTCGAAGACGCGGCCGAGGCGCTGAAGGAGGCGTCGACGGCCATCGCGGACAAGGACCAGGCGGCGCTGAGCCTGCTGAACCGCCGGTTCCACCGCGCCCTCTACCGCGGCTGCGGCAACCCGCTGCTGGTCAGCATCCTCGACGACCTCAAGGACCGCGCGGCGCTGATCAGCGTCGTCGGCTGGGAGGCCAACCCGAGCTGGAAGAAGGAGTGGACCGAGCACAAGGCGGTCCTCGCGGCGGCGAAGAAGGGGGACGCCGAGGGCGCGGCCGCGCTGCTGCGCGACCACATCGGCGGGTTCCTGGAACGGGTGCTGAAGGCCATCGGATGAGGCTGCTGCTGATCTCGGACACCCACCTGCCGGCCCGGGCGCGCGAGCTGCCGCCGCAGGTGTGGGCCGAGGTGGCGGCCGCCGACGTCGTCGTGCACGGGGGCGACTGGGTCGACGTCGCCCTGCTCGACGAGCTGGAGGAGCGCAGCAAGCGGCTGATCGGCGTGTACGGCAACAACGACGGCCCGGCGCTGCGGGCCCGCCTGCCGGAGATCGCGCGGGCCGAGCTCGGCGGCGTGCGCCTGGCCGTGATCCACGAGACGGGTGCGAAGCAGGGTCGTGAGCAGCGGTGCGACGCGCAGTTCCCGGACACCGACGTGCTGGTCTTCGGGCACAGCCACATCCCGTGGGACACGGTGACACCGTCCGGGATGCGCCTGCTCAACCCGGGGTCGCCGACCGACCGCCGTCGCCAGCCGTACTGCACGTACCAGACCTGCCGCGTCGAAGACGGCACGCTGACCGGCGTCGAGCTGCATCAACTGCCCCGGAGGGGGTAGACAGGTCCCATGGATCCGGCATGGGCGTTGCGGGAGATCGCGTTCCAGCTCGAACGCGCGGGTGAACCGACCTACCGCGTCCGGGCGTTCCGCAACGCGGCGGCGACGGTCGACAAGGCCGGCGCCGAAAAGCTGGCGCAGCTGGCGGAGAACGGCACGCTGACGTCGTTGCCGGGCATCGGCAAGGCCACGGCCGGGGTGATCGAGGACGTGCTGGCCGGCCGTGAGCCGGCGTACCGCGGGAAGCTCGTCGAAAAGGAGCTGCCGGACGGTGAGCCGCTGCGCTCTTCCCTGCGCGGCGACTGCCACACCCATTCGGACTGGTCGGACGGCGGGAGCCCGATCGGCGAGATGGCGGTGGCGGGCCGCGACCTCGGCCACGAGTGGATGGTCCTGACCGACCACTCGCCCCGGCTGACGGTGGCGAACGGGCTCTCCCCGGACCGGCTGCGGACGCAGATGCAGATCGTCGCGAAGGCCAACGAGCTGATGGCCCCGTTCCGCTTGCTGCACGGCATCGAGGTCGACATCCTCGACGACGGTTCCCTCGACCAGGAAGAGGAGCTGCTGGGAGAGCTGGACTTCGTGGTGGCGAGCGTGCACTCGAAGCTGCGGATGCCGGCGCGGGACATGACCCGCCGGATGGTGGCGGCGGTCCGCAACCCGCACGTCCGGGTACTGGGGCACTGCACCGGGCGCCTGGTGGTGGGACGCGGCCGTCCGGAGTCGGAGTTCGACGCGGAAGCGGTGTTCACGGCGTGCCGCGAGAACGGGGTGGCGGTGGAGATCAATTCCCGTCCGGAGCGCTTGGACCCGCCGATGCGCCTGCTGCGCCTGGCGGCGGAAATCGGCTGCGACTTCACGATCGACAGCGACGCGCACGCGCCGGGCCAGCTGGATTGGCTGGGTTATGGGTGCGAGCGCGCGATCAAGGCGGGAATCGGGCCGGAGCGGATCCTGAACACCCGCACGGCGGATGCGCTCTTGACCCGGTAGGTACCTTTGCGCGAATGCACGGCGACTCTTGCCTCCCGCTCGCCCGCGATGCCCTCCGGGCGACGGCCCGGCGCCTGCCGTTCGGCATGCGATTCGTCCGCCGGGTCTACCGCCACGCCCACCGGGACCCGTTCGGTGACTTCCGCCGGGGATCGCTGCCCGACGAGGTGTACCGGGAAGCCGTGCTGCGCAGCTCCCTCCGCAACGGGATCACGCTGCTCGCGCTCGGTCCGAGCCTGCTCGTCATCGGCGGCTTCAGCGTCGGGCTGGCCTTTTCGACGCCCTACGAGGACGGGCTCTGGGCCGCGCTGGCCCATGGCTTGCTCGCCTACAGTGCGCTGGTAGGGGTGCTGCTCGCCGTGGCCTTCCCGGTCTACGTGCGAGTGGTCGCCGCTTGGGCGCCGATCATGGTGTGTTTCCACCTCTTCCGGTGCCTGACCGAGATCGAGCGAGTGCGACGCCGGGAAGCGCGGTCGCAAACGGGCTCGCTCGCCGACGTCAAGGAATACCTCCGGTGCCGGAAGCTGTTCCGGAACCGGATCTCCGGGCACGCCCGCTACGTCACGATCGAACTCGGGTACCTGCAGCGCTGTGGTCGCCCGAAGGCGCAGCGGACGACAGCGGACGCGGTGGAACGCCGGCTGGCCTGGCTGCTGGAGAACTTCGACGACCCCGTCCGGCAGGAACACGCGATCCAGGTCCTGGAAGCGACGATCTGCCAGGTGGCAGGCAACCGGTTCTGGCGGCCGCCGGCCTTGCCCCGGCTGCCCTTCGGCCGCCTGCCCGAAGCGCCGCTCTACGCCCCGCCTTGGGTGCGGTTGCGTAACTGGCGGGGCAGCCCGTTCCTGCTGGCCTTGCTCCCGCTCGCCGCCGCCGTCGTCACCTTCGTCGCCAAGGTGGCCTGACCCCGGGGCGACCGGAGATCGCCCCGGGGTGCCGGCTCAGTTGATCGTGTACGAGTCGCCGTACACCTTCCACTTCAGCGGCGTGTGCAGGTCGAAGTTGCCCTCGCTCAGGAACTTCGCCTGCTCGGTGTCGACGCGCGAGGTGTCCGCGTGCGCCTCCTCCTGCTTCATGATCACCTTGCGAGCGGCGAAGAACGCCTTCAGGTACGTCGCTTCGTCGCCGCCCTGGGCGGGGGTCTTCGCCTTCTTCATCGCGGCCTTGCGGATGCCGCCGAAGCTGTCCGAACTGTCGCCGGGGCCGTGCATCACGATCGCGTCGTAGTACGCGAACTGGCCGAGGTTGCTCAGGCCGTCCGACTTGCCCTGGTTCACCGACGGGTTGAAGTAGACGCGGTCGCGCTCGTTGTTCTGGGCCGTCTGGAACGCCGTCGTCGCCGCGGCCTGCTTCCACGCGCTCTCGAACGCCGAGCCCAGGCCCGCGTGGGAGTCCGTGCCGTTCACCTTGCGCAGCGCCGGAAGGTACTTCGCCAGCGGGTTGTTCGGCACCGCGTTCGTGTACGCCTCGACGAGCTCGAGCATGTCACCGGTGCCGGAACAGAAACCGATGATGCCTGCGGTGTAACCACGGCCGTCGCCGATGTCTTCGATGTACTTGTACTGCGCCTTCCAGTCCAGCGACGAGTTTTCCGCGCTGGAGACCAGCTTCATCGCGATCTCCTTCTTCGCCGGCGCCGAAAGGTCGCCGACGGCGAGCACCGAAGCACCGGCGACCGGCGCCGGGGCGGCCGAGGAGAACGCGGGCGTGGTGATCACGAGGGCCGCGACGGACGCGGCGCCGAGCGTGCCGATGAGGACCGGCCGCAACTTCTTGCTCATGGGGAGGGGACCCTTTCCGCGGGATGCGCCGTCGGATCACGGCGATACGGGTGATGCGGGTGGAGCTGCGGCGTAGCGACACGGTAGCGAAGAGTCAGCGAGCTCCACAAGAGGTGGAATCCGTTCATGTTCGTGAACGGTCCAGACCACCGCACAGGGTCCGGAAAGGACGGTCAGCGCGCCCCGGCGAACAGCCGGATGACGTCCGGCAGCACGGACACCGGGATCGTCGGGTCGATCGCGCGCTGGACACCGAGCCCGATGCCGAGGCTGAGCAACGCCGTCGCGGCGTCGTCGGCCGACATCGGGAGCGTGATCCCGAACCGCTCGGCGTACCCGGTGAGCAGGCCGGCGATGGTGTCGCGGATGGCCTTGTCGCGCGCGGCCAGCTCGGCGCGCACGTGCGGGTCGCGACGCGCGTTCGTCGCGAACTCGACCTCGAGCGCGGTCCAGGCCTCGTCGCCGATGCTGCGCTCGGCCCACGTCTGGAACGCCGCGAGCAGCCCTTCCACACCTTCGGCGCCGGCCAGCGCTTCGGCGATCAGGGCGACCTGCTCGTCGTGGATCCGGTCGAGCACGGTCAGGCAGAGTTCGTCCTTGCTGCGGAAGTTCGAGTACACCGCGCCCTTCGAGTAGCCGGCCTCGTCGGCCACCTTCTCCAGCGACGTCACCGAGTAGCCGTCGCGCAGGAAGAGCAGCTTGGCGGTCTCGACCAGCTGCTCGCGGGTGCGCGCCTGGCTTTCCGCGCGGGTGAGTCGGGCCATGCCGGCAACACTAGCGAACCGCGGAATCGGGGTACCGATGGTTTTCGGATACTGTTAGTCTCCGAAAATGGAACAACGTCACTTCGCGGTCCTCGTCGTCGGTGCCGGGGCGTCGGGGCTGGGTGCCGCCATCCGCCTCGCCCAGGCCGGCGTCGGCGACCTCGCCGTGCTGGAGAAGGCCGACGCGCTCGGCGGGACCTGGCGCGACAACACCTATCCCGGCTGCGCCTGCGACGTCCCGTCCGCGCTGTACTCCTACTCCTTCGCGCCCAATCCCGAGTGGACACGCGCGTTCGCCGGCCAGGCGGAGATCCGGGCCTACCTGCGGGACACGGCCACGCGCTTCGGCGTCACCGGGAAGATCCGCTACGGCGTCGAGGTGACGCGCGCGCAGTGGAACGCCCGGGAGTCCCATTGGGAGCTGGAGACGTCGAAGGGGCCGTACACCGCCCGGATCCTGGTCGCCGGCACTGGTCCCTGGCACGAACCGCTGATCCCGGACCTGCCCGGGCTCGCCGGCTTCCCCGGCGAGGTCTTCCACTCCGCGCGCTGGAACCACGGCTACGACCTGACCGGCAAGCGGGTCGCGGTGATCGGCACCGGGGCGTCCGCGGTCCAGTTCGTCCCGGAGATCGTGCCCCGCGTGGGCCGGCTGCACCTGTTCCAGCGCACCGCGCAGTGGGTGCTGCCGAAGCCGGACCACCCCGTCCCGGGCGTCGAACGGTTCCTCCTGCGGCGGTTCCCGGTCCTGCAGCGGGCCCTCCGCGGCGCCGAATACGGCCTGATGGAGACGCTCGGCTTCGGCTTCCGGCACCCGTGGCTGCTGCGGCAGGTGCAGAAGATCGGGCTCGCCCACCTGCGTCTCGCCGTGCGCGATCCGGCGCTGCGCCGGGTTTTGACGCCGGACTACACGCTCGGCTGCAAGCGCCTGCTGATGTCGAACACGTACTACCGCGCGCTGACGCGGTCCACCGTGGACGTCCACGCGACCGCGGTGCGGTCCGTCTCCGGCAGCCGGGTTTGCGGCGCGGACGGCTCGTCGGCGGAGGTCGACGCGATCATCTTCGGCACCGGCTTCCACATCCTCGACATGCCGGTGTCGGCG
>NZ_MUMI01000590.1 GCF_002155975.1 Amycolatopsis kentuckyensis | reverse complement strand
GGTGCCGCGGCACCTGAAAGAGGGGTACGTTCCGTACGCCAGGGCGACGCAGGCGGTGTGGATCCGCCGGTTCGTCCTCGGGCACAGCGAGCTCGGCCCCGAGTACGCGTGGCCGCCGGGCGAGCAGTTCCCCGAGAGCAGCGTGGACTGGCCCGAGCCGGTGATGGTCCCGGCCGACACGGTCCTCGACCGCTTCGGGCCGGCCTACGGGCGGGTCCTCTACGAGGACGGCACACCGTTCGCGGAACGCTCGCTGCCGCCCGCGTTCTTGGACGCCGAGTACCGCCGGTACGTCGTGGTGCGCAAGGTGCCGATGTGGCGCTCGGAGACCGCGAACTGGTTCGGCCAGGTCGGCGGCGGCACGCGGTACCGTGCCCTGCTGGCGGCCGACGAACTGGTGACCCTCGGCTACCTCGCCGAGGCCAAGGGGGAAGAGGACTGATGAACACCCAGTCGATCCAGCGGTGGCTCGGCGTGCTGGGCGTGCCGCCGGAGGTCGTCTCGCTCGGCGCCGAGGTCGACAACGCCTGGTGCCTGATGCAGGGCGAGGACGAGGCGTGGGAGGTGTTCTGGCGCGAGCAGGGCAACCGGTACGACTGGGCCCGGTTCACCAGCGAGCAGGTGGCGTGCCACTACCTGTTCGGCCGGCTGGCCTGGGCCCAGGTCGCCCGCGGCGCCGTCGGCCTGCTGCCGGGTTCCTGACTAGCGCTTCAGGATCGCCAGCGTCTCCTCGTGCAGGCGGCCGTTCGTCGAGAGCGCGCTCCCGTTGTCGTAGCGCCCGGCGCCGTCCAGGTCGCTGAACCGGCCGCCGGCCTCGGTGACGATCACCTGCGCGGCCGCGACGTCCCACGGGTTGACGATGCACTCCGCCGCCACGTCGATCGCGCCCTCGGCCACCAGCACGTGGTGCCAGAAGTCGCCGAACGCGCGGGTCTCCCAGCACGCGTCCACCAGGCCGAGGTACTTCTCTCGCGAGTGGTACTTCGTCCACGAGTTCAGGTCCGTTGTGGACAGATAAGCGTCCGAAAGGGACGAAACCTTCGAAACCGACAGCGGCCGGGTCCCGGCTGAGTCGCTCGAAAAGGCGCCGTCACCCGAAGCCGCCCACCAGCGGCGGCCCAGCAGGGGCGCGCTGATCATGCCGACCACCGGGTCACCGTCCTGCACGAGCGCGATGAGGGTCGCCCAAACGGGTACTCCGCGCAGGAAGTTCTTCGTCCCGTCGATCGGGTCGAGCACCCACGCGCGGCCCGCCGCGGCCGAGCCGCCGCGTTCCTCGCCGAGCACCGCGTCGCCAGGACGTTCCGAAGCCAGCAGGGCGCGGATCGCGTCCTCGACCGCGGTGTCGGCGTCGGTCACCGGGGTGCGGTCGGGCTTGCGCTCCACCGCCAGGTCCAGGGCGCGGAACCGCGCCGTCGTGATCGCGTCGGCGGCGTCGGCCAGCCGGGTGGCGAGAGCCAGATCATCTTCGTAGCCAGGCACGGTCACGATGTTTTCACGCCCGCGAGCCGTAGAGTTGGCCAGGTGAGCATGGTCCTACTTGCCGAAGACGATCCGGCCATCGCCGAACCGCTCTCCCGCGCCCTCGAACGCGAGGGATACGAGATCCACGTCGTCACCGACGGCCCTTCGGTGCTCGACGCCACCGCCGCCCAGCGCGTCGACCTGCTCGTGCTGGACCTCGGCCTGCCCGGGATGGACGGTCTGGAGGTCTGCCGCCGGCTGCGCGCGGCCGGCACCGAGCTGCCCGTCCTGATGCTCACCGCCCGCACGGACGAGGTCGACTTCGTCGTCGGCCTCGACGCGGGCGCCGACGACTACGTCGCCAAGCCGTTCCGGCTCGCCGAGCTGCTGGCCCGGATCCGCGCGCTGCTGCGCCGCCGGGTGCCCGAGGTCCTCGAGGCCGGCGGGGTGCGGATGGACCTCGGCGCGCGGCTGGTCACCGTGGACAACCACGAGGTCCAGCTGGCGAACAAGGAGTTCGAGCTGCTGCGGGTGCTGATGACCCGGGCCGGGCAGGTGGTCAGCCGCGACGAGATCCTCGCCGAGGTCTGGAACGACCTCGAGTCGAAGACGTCCAAGACGCTCGACATGCACATGTCGTGGCTGCGGCGGAAGCTCGCCATCGCCGCCGACGAGGCCGCCGGCCGCACCAGCAAGACCCACGACGGCGAGCGGCGGATCGCGACCGTCCGCGGCGTCGGCTTCCGCTTCAACGCCGAATAAGCCGTGCGCCGCCGCATCCTGCTGGCCATCCTGCTGGCCGTCGCCGTCACCGCGGCGGTCCTCGGCATCCCGCTGGGCATCGTGGCGAGCTGGCAGATCGAGTCGAGCTACCGCGAGACGCTCGCCGAGAACGCCCGCGCGGCGGCGGCGATCCTGGACACCGAGATCGCCAACGGCCAGGAGATCGACCTCGACCAGGTGCGCGCGGCGGTCCCGGCGAACGGGCTGCTCACCGTGCGGACAAGCGGCCAGGAAGAAAAGCGGTACGGCAGCAGTCCCGGCCCGGACACCGTCACCGAGACGGCCGACCTGGCCCGCGACGGCAAGGTGGAGATCGCCGTCCCGGCCGGCCCGATGCACGAGCGCCAGACGACCGTGACGCTGGTGGTCGTGCTGCTGGTGCTGCTGTCGATCGGCACCGGCGCGGTGGTGGCGATCGCGACGGCCAGGCGGCTCGCGAAGCCGCTGCGGCACGTGGCCGAGCGCGCGGCCCGGCTCGGCGGCGGCGACTTCCGGCCCGACCCGAGCCGCTACGGCGTCGGCGAGCTCGACATGGTCGCCGAAGCGCTGGACGCGTCCGGCACGGCGCTGGCCCAGCTCGTGCAGCGGGAGCGCCAGCTGGTCGGGGACGTCTCGCACCAGCTGCGCAGCCGGCTGACGGCGTTGCAGCTGCGGCTGGAACCGCTCACGGTGCACCCGGACGACGAGGTGGCCGACGAGTCGAAGGCGGCCCAGGAACAGGCGGACCGGCTGGCGGAGGCACTGGACGAGCTGCTCGCGGCGGCCCGTGCGGCGCGCGAGGTCGGCGCGGAACCGGTGGACCTGCCGACGCAGCTGCCGGAGATGGCGCAGGAGTGGCGAGAGCTGCTCCGCTCGGAGGGCCGCAACCTGCGCACGCGGGTGGCGGACGGCCTGATGGCGCGGGCCACGCCGGGCCGGCTTCGCGAGGTCGTCGGGGTGTTGCTGGACAACGCGCTGCGCCACGGCTCGGGCACGGTGACGCTCATCGCCCGCCGCGGCGACGCCGAGGGCACGGTGGTGATCGAGGTGAGCGACACCGGGCCGGGCGTGCCGGACGAGCTCGCGCCGCACATCTTCGAGCGCGGGTTTTCCGGCGGCGGCTCGACGGGGGTGGGGCTGGCGCTGGCGCGGGCGCTGGTCGAGGCCGACGGCGGGCGGCTGGAGCTGTCGAACCGTCGTCCGGCGGTGTTCAGCTTGTTCCTGAAGGTGCCGCGGCCGAGTGATGTGCCTGAGGTTCGCTGGCCGGCCGAGCGCGTCCCGCGGTAGGCGACGCGCTCGGCCGTCAGCTCAGATCAGACCCTCCCGCAACGCGTAAGCCACCGCGTGCGAGCGGTTCCGCAGCTGGAACCGGTTGGTGACGTCGTGGATGACGCTCTTCACCGTGCGCTGCGAGTAGCAGAGCTCGTCGGCGATCTCCTGCGTCGAATACCCGGCCGCGACCAGCCGGAGGACCTCCGTCTCGCGGTCGCTCATGCCGCCCAGGCGCAGGCCGCGCGGCTGGAGCACCTGGCGCTGCAGGCGCGAAACCCGGCTCAGCAACCGGCCGAGCAGGTCGGGCGGCAGCGCGCCTTCCCCGGCGGCCGCGGCCTTGATCAGGCGGACGAGCACTTCGGGCCCGGCGTCGGCGCGGCGGGCTACCGCGCAGACGCCGTGCTCGACCGCGTTGAGGATCTCGTTGTCGTCGACTTCGCCCGCGATCAGCACGATGCGGGTGAAGCCCTGGTGGTGCAGCGTGGACAGCAGCTGGGTCATCGTCTCGTCGAGCCGGTCGGCGACGAGCAACGCGACCAGAGCCGTACCGTCGTCCACCACCCGGACGTCGTCGCGTGACCGCAGCGTCGTGCAGACGCCGTGGTGCAGGATCGGATCGGTGGCGCGGACCACCACCGGGGTCCGGTCGGTTTCGAACATCGTTCCCCATTCCCCTCGAACGGTGCAGGCTGCCCAGCCTGCCCGCTCGCGTGTCCCGGGCGCATGGGACCGGCGTCCCGATGTTGCCCGGGTGGACCGCCCGTCAGGACTTCGGTTTGGGGGTCCGGGTGGCGGAGCCCCCGGCGCGGGGCGAAGCCTCGCTTGTCACCGACCGGCCGAGGCCCGCGTCCCTGGCCCGGACGATCGCCTCGGCCCGGTCGGCCACGTGGAGCTTGGCGAAGACGTTCGAGATGTGGTTGCGCACGGTCTTGGGGCTCAGGCACAGCGTGCTCGCGATGAGGCTGTTGCTGTGCCCGGCCGCGATCAGCGCGAGCACCTCGCGTTCGCGCCCGGTCAGCTCCGGGAACACCGGCTCGCTGGCCGGCGGCTGGTTGAAGAAGGCGAGCACGCGGTTCGCGATGTCCGGGCCGAAGATCGCCTCGCGCCGGGCGACCGCCTGGACGGCCCGGATGATCTCGTCCGGCTCGGCGTCCTTGAGCAGGTAGCCCCGGGCACCGGCGCGCATCGCCGCGAAGACCGACTCGCTTTCGTCGGCCATCGTCAGCATCAGCACGCCGGTGCCCGGGTTCGCCGCCACGATGTGCCGGGTCGCCTGGATCCCGGACAGGTCGGGCAGGTGCAGGTCCATCACCACGACGTCCGGCTGCAGGGCGGCGGCGGAGGCGACCGCGTCGGCTCCGCTGGCGGCCTCGCCGACGACCTCGATCCCGGGCTCGGCGGCGAGCAGCGTGCCCACGCCGATCCGGAACAGGGGATGGTCGTCCACGACGAGGACGCGCAGGTCGCCCATCCGCCTCACCTCCCCCTGGTCACTCCTGGTGATGGTACGCGGACGCGTTCTCCCGTGCCCAGGCCGCGAAGGTCAGCGGCGGTCGGCCGAGCAGCCGCTCGACCGTGTCGAAGACGACGCGTTCGTGCGGTGCGGACTCGCGCTTGAGGGCGAAGAGACCGTCGATGGCCTTCGCGGGCCAGCCGTACGTCCGGATCAGGCGGTCCTTCGCGGCGCTCTCGGTTTCTTCGACGTACTTCAGCGGACGGCCGATCGCCTCGGAAAGGATGGCGACCTGCTGCTCGGCGGTGAGGGCTTCGCCGCCGGTGAGCTCGTAGGTCGCGCCTTCGTGCCCGGACGTCGTCAGGACGAGCGTCGCGACTTCGGCGATGTCGCGGACGTGGACCAGCGCGGACGGCGGATCGGTTTCCGGGACGTACACGGCGTTTTCCTCACGGATCGAGCCGATCCAGGCGAACCGGTTGTCCATGAAGGCACCCGGCCGCAGGATCGTCCAGGCCGGCCCGGCTGCGCGGACGGCCTGCTCCGCTTCGGCGTGGGCGCGGGAGACCGCGTCCTTCTGTCCGAAGTGGACGCCGGTGGTGGACAGCTTGACGAGGTGGCTGACGCCGACCTGGGCGGCGGCCTGCGCGACCGCCGCTTCCCGGTCGGTGTTGTGCCCCTGCGTCAGCACGAACACGCGGTCCGCGCCGGCCAGCAGGGCGGGCAGGTCCGAGGTGTCGAGGTCGCCGCGGACCACTTCGGCGCGCGGGTCGATCCGGGCTTTCGCCGGGTCCCGGGTCAGCGCGCGGACTTCTGCGCCGGCGTCGAGCAGGGCGGGGACGAGGTGGCGGCCGACCTTGCCGGTGGCGCCGAGGACGAAGATCATCGTGGTTCTCCTAACGGGAAAGCGGGACGTGGGGGAGCGCGAACGCCGTGACGAGGCCGAGCGCGAGCACGGGCAGCAGCGCGAGGAACACGCCGTGGGTGCCGGCGCTGTAGGCGAAGCCGAGCGCGACCGGGCCGAGAGCCGAGCCGAGCGCGCGGGCGAGGTTGACGCCGGCGGCGACCGCACCGCGGTCCGCGGCGGGGGCGGTGTTCTGCGTGGCCATGGCGAGCACCTGCAGGTTCAGCCCGGCCGCGAAGCCGAAGACGACGAGGCAGGCGAGGACCTGCGGCAGACCGTCCAGTGCGAGCAGGCCGAGCACCGCGAGCAGGCCGAGCGCCATGCTCGACCGCGGCGCCCAGCGGTAGGCGCCGGTGCGGGCGATGACCTTGCTCGCGACGACGGAGGAGAGCGACACGGCGAGCGTCATCGGCAGCAGCCGCAGCCCGCCTTCCGCCGGACCGGTGTCGGCCTGCAGGTAGACCGCGATGTAGTTGACCGAGCCGAGGAACGCGAACCCGGCGAGCACGCTGAGCAGCACGGACACGGTGAACGTCCGGTCGCGGAACAGCCGCGGCGGCAGGACGGGGGCTTCGGCCCGCCGTTCGACGAACACGAACACCACGGCCGCGACCGCGCCGAGGCCGATCGACCACGGCGTGAGCAGGGTGAACCCGGTGATCGCCGTGCCCAGCAGGAGCACGCCGGCGAAGTCGAACGGCGCTTCCCGGCGCCGGGTCGAGAGGTCGAGCCTCGTCAGGCAGACCAGGGCGACGAGCCCGAGCGGCAGGTTGACCAGGAAGATCGACCGCCACCCGGCGACCCCGGTGAGCAGGCCGCCGACGACCGGTCCGGCGAGCGAAGCGACGGCGAAGCAGATCGAGAACCAGCCGAAGTACTTCGCGCCTTCGCGAGGCGTGAACATCTCGCCGAGCGAAGCGCCGACGGAGACGAAGAGGCCACCGGAACCGGCACCCTGCAGCACGCGCCCGGCGATCAGGAACGCGGCCGACGGCGCCAGGCCGCAGGCGAGCGAACCCAGCAGGAAGAGGGCGAGCGCGCCCAGGAGCACACGTTTGCGGCCGAAGACGTCACCGAGCTTGCCGTACAGCGGCGCGGTGGCGCTCCCGGCGAGCAGGTAGGCGGTGGTGACCCAGGCGTAGGCGCCGGTCCCGCCGAACTCGGCGGCGATCCGGGGCAGCGCGGTGGCGACGACCTGGGCGTCGAGCATTGCGAGGAACACGGACAGGAACAGGCCCGTGAGGGCAGGTTTGAGGGCGCGCTGAGGCGCGATCGTGCTCAAGAAAAGTCCTTGTTTCGTCAGAAGGGACGAGAGATGCGGACGCGTGGAAAACGCGTCCCGTCGAGTCGGGAAAAGGCTCCATCGTCATCCGCGAACGGATGCGACCTCTTCGCGCTCGGAAACCACCTCGAATCGTCCCGCTCGCCCGGCCGAACCCGGACGGCGTCCACTACGCAGGAACACTGACGGAGATGACTCTAGACAAGTACATGTCAAAAGACAAGTACTTTTCAGGGGAGGCGGCCGACCTGGTCGTTGTCCCGCCGCCGCTCGCCCAGCTCGTCCGGGAACACCCACTTCTTGAAGCCCCAGAAGCGGAAGAACATGGCCAGCAGCATGCCGATGATCGAGCCGCTCGCGAAGTCCGCGACCTCCTGGACCAGGAACGTCACGTGCGGGACCTCGAGGTCGAGCACGTACCGCGAGACGATCAGGGGGACCAGGTTGACGCCCACCGCGATGCCGCTGATGACGAAGAACAGCGCGGCTTCGTGGTGCCGCTCGCGTCCGCCGCGGGTCCGGAAGGACCACTCGCGGTTGAGGATGTAGGACACGATGGTCGCGACGATGATCGCGATCGCCTTCGCCGTCGTCGGTTTCGGCTCCAGCACCGTCAGCTTCAACGCGTACCAGACGCCGTTGTCGACCACGAACGTCGTGCCGCCCACGATCGCGAACTTCAGCAGCTCCCGGTGCTTGATCAGCACCGAACGCAGTGGTTCCGGCGTGCGCTTGAGCACGGTTTCCACAACGGTCACACCAGGCAGTCTAGGAGAACACCGCGTTGACCTGTGGTTCAGGCGGCATTGCCGCCGTGAATGTCCGGATATCGGGCGGCTTCGTCAGCCGGTCAGCCAGCCGAAAGCCTTCTCGGGGGTGACGGTCGGCGGCTTGGCCCCGGGTTTCCCGCCGGACCGCGGCGGTGCGCTGGTCGTGGTCGAGGACGCCGGCGGCTCGCTCGTCGGTTCCTCCGGCGTCGTCGCCGGTGGCTTCGACGTCGGCTTGGACGGGGTGGGCTTCGGCTTGGACGGCGTCGGCTTCGGGACCGACGGGGTCGTCGTGGGCACCGGGTCCTTGCCGCACCAGTGGCGCCAGCAGCCGAAGTCCACGGTCACCGGCGGGGCCGCCGCCCGGCCGAGCTGGGCGTCGACCGTCGTCCGGCCGTCGTTGGGACGGCCTTTCAGCTGGACCCACAGGTTGACGTGCTGGCCGGGGGCCAGCGCGCTCTTCGTCGTGCAGCTCGCGCCCGTGTCCGTCGACGTGCAGGGGAAGTCGCGCAGGCTCCACCACTGCCGGAGCGGGTGGTCGAAGGTGACCGTGACCGGCTTGGTCGTCTCGCCGGTGTTGTGGACCGTCACGTAGACCCGCGGGTGGGGGAACCACGGGAGCATCGAGATCGGGTCGGTGTGCGCGTCCAGGACCACGGCGTCCGGCGGGAGCTTCACGGTGACCTTGACGCTCACCTGGACGGAGATCTGCACACCGGCCGTGACCGAACCGGTCACCGTGCCGCCTTCGGCGTCGTCGTCCGCCCGCAGGCGGAAGTTCAGCGTCGCGCTCTGGCCGGGCTGCAGGCCGGCGCCGGTCTTGCAGGTGACCGTGCCCTCGCCGCCGGGGCAGTTCACCGAAACCGGGCCGGGGGCCTGGGCCCGGGCCACCGGCGCGCCGCCACCGCCGGTGTCGACCGCGTGCACCCCGCGCGGCAGCTTCAGCGCGACGGCCCCGCCGGACGGCGTCGAACTCAGCCCGGGTGCCGCGACCAACCTCCCGATCACCGTGCGCAACGACGGCGGCAGCCTGTCCGAGCCGGTGGCCGTCGCGCTGAAGCTGCCGCGCGGGGTGCACGCGGTCGACACCGGCGGTGGCGGCGCGCCGGTGGCCCGGGCCC
>NZ_MUMI01000059.1 GCF_002155975.1 Amycolatopsis kentuckyensis | reverse complement strand
TGGCCGGCCACCGTTCCCGGCCCCGGTTTCACCCGGATGGGTGGTTTGAGTTGTCCGCGTGCGGGTCGCGTGCGGAGGTGCCGGGTTCGGCCGTTGGCGGGGTTGCGCCGTTCGGATCAAGGACTACGCTGCGAAGTGCGGTTACAGCAGCACTCCGTCCCCCGATTTGCCAGCGACCGAGCGGGTCGGTCGAGTACCACCCGCTCGTCACGTCATCTGCGAATGAGGCGTGGAAAAGATGTTAGTCGTCCAGCCCCCAGCGACGGCGATCCCCGTAGCGCCGCCGAAGCGCGAACAGTTCGACATCCAGGTGATCCGCCCGTACTTCGGCGCGGTCATGGTCCGCATCCGCGGCGCTCTCGACGCGGACAGCGCGCCCCAGGTGCGCTCGGCGCTCAGCACCTGGGCCCACCGCCGGTTCCCGGTTCTGGTGCTGGACCTGTCCGGGGTCGACTTCCTCGACGGGGCGGGTCTCGCGGCCCTGGGCGGCATCCAGGCGCGGGTGGCCCGCGAGAACGCGACCCTGCGCATCGTCACCGGGGACAACCGGGTGGTGCGGCGGGCGTTGTCGGCCAGCGGGCTCGATCACGCGCTGAACGTCAGCCGCCTGCCGTCCGGGTGGGAACGCGCGACGGAGATCCCCGGCCAGAGCTGACCGCGGTCACCGGGACGTGGCGGGTGCGCGCAGCCCGGAGATCGTCTCCCGCAGTGCTTCGTCGGTCGGTGTCGGCTCGATGCCGAACGCCGCCGTCGCGGCCGACGAGTCGAGGACGAACGGTCGTCGCAGCTGGTACTCCATCTCCACCATTTCCCGCGCGATCGGGTTGAAGAGCCCGCCGAGGCGCAGCACGAGGCCGGGCATCGTCGTGACGCGGGCCGCCGGTGCCCCCGCCAGCTCCGCGGCGCGCTCGGCGAGCCGGCGCAGGGACACCGCCGGCGCCGTCGGCACGTGCCACGCCCGGCCCCAGGCCCGCTCGTCGGCCGCGGCCGCGACCAGGGTGCGGGCGACGTCGCCGACGTGGGTCCAGCTGTGCGGGGCGTCCAGGTCGGCGGGCGCCGAGGCGCGCCGGCCGGCCAGCACCTTCGGCAGCACCAAGGCGGTGAACGACGACAGCGCGCCCGCGCCGAGGTAATCGGACCCGCGGACCTCGGTCGTGCGGAGCCGGCCGGCTTCGTGCGCGGCCAGTGCGTCGGCCCACAGCTTCGCCCGCACCTCGCCCTTCACCGAGTTGGGCCGCATCGGCAGCTGTTCGGTGATCGGGCCGTCGACGGCGCCGTAGCCGTAGAGGTTGCCGGTCGTGGCGAGCAGAGCGCCGCTCGTCTCGGCGGCCTGCAGGAGCGCGGCGCCGAGCGGGGGCCAGTCGGTGGCCCAGCGGTGGTACGCGGGTCCTCCGCAGCTGTACAGCGCGACCGCGCCCTCGGCGTGCCGGGCGAGGGCGGCGGGGTCGGTGGCATCGGCGGCGACCAGCCGGACACCGTCGATCACCGGTCCGCCGCCGCTGCGGCTGAGCAGGCGGACCTCTTCGCCGCGGGAAGCGAGCAGGCGAGCCGTGGCCGCGCCGACCGGGCCGGCTCCGACGATGACGTGCAGGGACATGAAGACCACCTTTTCCACCCAGGCGAGAACAGTGTTCTCGGATAAGAACACCGTACTGCGCGCGAGCGGCCCGGTCAAGAACACTGTTCTCGTCGAGTTCGGGTGTTCTCGGAAGTGTGCGAGACTGGGGTGGTGTCCGCCTCGTCGTTGCGCGCCCGGGTCCGCTCGGAGATGCACCAGGAGATCAAGGAAGCCGCCCGGCGCCGTCTGGCCGAAGAGGGGGCGAACCTGTCCCTGCGCGCCGTGGCGCGGGACATGGACATCGTCCCTTCGGCGCTGTACCGGTACTTCCCCAGCCGGGACGCCCTGCTGACCGCGTTGATCATCGACGCGTACGAGGGGCTGGGCGCGGCCGCGGAAGCCGCCGAAGCGGCGGTCCCGCGGGACGACCTGCGCGGCCGGTGGCTGGCCGTGTGCCGCGCGGTGCGGGACTGGGCGCTCGCGCACCCGGCCGAATACGGGCTGCTCTACGGGAATCCGGTGCCCGGCTACGCCGCCCCGCCGGAAACCGTGGCTCCCGCGTCGAAGGTGATCCTCCTGCTCGTCGCCGTCGTCGGCGCCGCCCCGGGGGAGCCGGGCACATCGCGGCCGCTGCCCGCGCCCGTCCGCACCGACCTGCGGCGGCTGATCGACGGCCAGGCCACGGACCTGCCGGAGGAGTGCCTGGACCGGGTGCTGTTCGCCTGGACGCACCTGTTCGGCCAGCTCAACTTCGAGGTCTTCCACCGGCTCGACGACATGATCGCGGCCCGCGCCGAGTACTTCGAGCACCACATGGCCCTGCTGGCCGACCTCGCCGGCCTGCCCTGACATCGTGCGGGTCCGGGTGGCGGCGCCCCGGATGTCACTGACCCGCGCTCAAGGCCGGTCGAGCGGGGCCAGCTCGCCGAACGGCCGCCGCAGGCGTACCTCCTGGCCGGACAGGTCCACGTCCTCCCAGGCCACGAACCGGCTGTGGCGGTGCAGCCAGCGGATCAGCGCCACCAGCGGCGCCGGTCCTCGCTGATCGTGGCGCTGGTAGCCGAACAGCCGGACCCGCGTGCGCCCGACGATCAGCCCGCGCACCACCAGTTCCGGCAGGCCGTTCGCGCCCGGCGTCGCTTCCGCGCGGATCTCCCGGATCGCGCCGAGGTCGCGGCCGGCCGCATCGCGGACCCGGCGGCCGATCAGCTCACCGGCTCGCACGGCCCGCTCCCGGGATCCGGCCGATGACGCGGCGGCGCAGCCAGTCCTCCGACGGGCTGTCGGTGGCGTGGGCGATCGCCGTCGTCACCACGATCGTCGGCTCCACGCGGCGGATGGCGTTCAGCGGGATGCGTTGCGGTGCCTGGGCGCGGAACCCGCGGCCGATGTGGTGCAGGAGCTTGCCGATCGGGCCGCCCACGCGGTCGGCGAGCGCCTCCGGGCCGACGAGCAGCGCGTCGACGACGTACGTCCCGCCCTCGGCGCGGAGCTCGAGGTCGTCGACCTTGCCGACCACGGTGCCGTCTTCGCCGATGATCTGGCGGTCGAGCAGCGTGTCGCCGAGGTCGATGCGGCCGATGTCGGTCCACGGGGTCATTGGCCTGCTCCGGTGAAGATCATCAGGGGGATCGCCACCAGGGCCGCGACGGCGATGATGACGAGCATGGCGAACCCGACGATGTTGCTGAAGTGGCCGTTCGCGTGCCGGCCGAGGTACTCGCGGTCGTTGGCGACGATGAGCACCGGCAGGTAGGTCAGCGGCAGCGCCACCGCGGAGAAGATCAGCGAGATCTCGGTCAGGCCGACCGGGTCGAGACCCGTCTGCACCACCAGCACCGCGACCAGCAGGCCGGCGCCGACGGTCAGGTGGAACCGGGCGGCGTTGCGCGGCGCGCGGCGCTTGCCCCAGTCCCAGCCGAAGTACTGCGCCAGCATGTAGCCCGAGGACAGCCCGGTCTCCAGTGCCGCGCCGAACGTGGCGGCGAAGATGCCGATCAGGACGATCACCAGGCCGGCGGTCCCCAGCGCGAGCGTCACCGGCAGCACGATCTGGCTGACCTGGCCGACGTCGACCCCGGCCGGGAAGAGCACCGTCGCGGCGCACGCCATCACGGCGATGGCCAGCAGGCCGCCGAGGGGGAACCCGAGCAGGACGTTGGCGCGCTGCACGGACAGGTCCTTGACCGTCCAGCCCTCTTCGACGCCGCCGGAGGAGAAGAAGAACACCTCGTACGGCGTCATCGCCGACGCGAACAGCGCCACCGCGTGGTAGGCGTAGGTCGGCAGCGCCTGGTCGGGCGGCGGGGCGAGCCCGGCGGCCTGCGCGCCGAGCGACGACCAGTCGGGGTGCAGGAAGAACACCGCGACGGCGAACACGCCGATCGCGAGCCCGCCGAGGCCGAACCCGGTCTCCATCCGTTCGAAGCCGACCCGCCACACCACCAGCCAGATGAGCACGCCGATCGGCAGCACCCAGACCAGCCGGTCGACCCCGGAGGCCAGTTCGATGACGATCGCGACGCCGCCGATCTCCGCGCACACCGTCAGCAGCGTGATCAGGAACGAGCCGGCGAGGTTGAGCAGCGCCATCCGCGGGCCGAGGCGTTCGCGGATCAGGTCGAACACCGGACGCCCCGAGACCGCCACGATCCGCCCGGACATGTCGGCGTAGACGCAGATCCCGAGTACGCCCAGCGCGGTCACCCAGACCATCGCCATCCCGTAGCGGGCGCCGACGACACCGCTTTCGACGAGGTCGCCGATGTCGACGAAGCCGCCGACCGCGGTCAGGATGCCGAGGGTGACGGCGAGGAACTTCTTGCTCACGAGGTCACGCCCCAGCGGGCGAGCTCGCCGATGAGGCCCTGCAGTTCGGCGTCGATCCGGTCGAGCCCGTCGTCGGTGCCGTCGCCGAGGCCGTCGTCGAGCCGGTGGGCCACCGCGACGGCGCGGTCGGTGATCGACGCCAGGGCCGCGCGGGCGCGGTCGTCGGTCAGCTTGCCGACGTCCTGGCCGGCGGCGCCGAGTTCGTCGGCAGCGTCGCGGACGGTGACCGACAGGCTGGGCACGGGCGGCACCCGGTCGCGGTCGGCGGTCACCACGAGCCGCAGGAGTTCGAGCTGGCCGCGGATTTCCCGCCCGGCGTGCACGGTGTCGGCCCGGGGATCGGCGCCGCAGGCCGCCGTCAGTGCCGCGACCGCGACGACGGCCGCCGCGCAGAGCCGGGTTCGCCACAGCGCAGTCACGGGACGGGTGTACCCGCTCGCGCCGCGGACAAACGCCGGGATGCTCCACGGTGGACAGACGGGTGATTGAACCGCGCCGAAGGCGGGAAACTGTGGGCCATGCCGAGCGAAATGTCCTGTCGATCCGGGGACGGACCGGACGAAAACGACCTTCCGGTCACCCGGCCGGCGTGGCCGACCACGGCGCTCAGCGCGGTGGCGCAGGGCGGCCTGCTGTGGGTCCTGGTGGCCGGGGTGCTGGCCTGGCGGCCGGGTCCCCGGCGCCGGGCGGCGGGCCGCGGGCTCGTGGCGGGTGGGGCCGGGATGGCGGTCGGGCACGGCGTGAAGGCCGTGGTGCGCCGCCCGCGGCCGGCGGCGCAGGACCTCCCGGCCCACCGCGCGCTGGTCGAGCAGCCGAAGTCTTCGGCGTTCCCGTCCACGCACGCGACGACGGCGGCCGCCTTCACGGTCGCCGTCGCGCTCACCGCGCCGGCGACGGGAGCGGCGATCGCGCCGCTGGCGGCGGCCGTCTGCTACAGCAGGCTCCGCACCCGGGCGCACTGGCCGACCGACGTGTACGGCGGCCTCGCGATCGGCGCCGTCGTGGGTGGCCTCGTGCACCGGCGGCTCAGACGCGGAAGTACGCCCGGAAGGTAGTCCCGTCGTCGCCGGTGTGCAGGCGGACGAGATCGGCGACGTGGTTGACGAGCAGCAGCCCGCGGCCGCGCGGCTGGTACGGGGTCGCGGGGCGGCGGCCGGCGAGGGGATCGGTGAGCCGGCCGTGGTCGTGGACCTCGCAGACGAACTCGCCGTCGCCGCCCCAGAACCGGACGGTGCCCGACCCGCTGCCGTGTTCGACGCTGTTGGACAGCAGTTCGGTGACGACGACCTCGACGTCGGCGACCCGGTCCTCGTCCAGCCCGCAGGCGGCCGCGCGGACGTGGGCCAGCGCGCGGGCCGCCGCCAGGTCGGTGGTGCCCGCCAGCTCGAAGGCCCCGTCCGGCACGGGCAGCGGCCGGTTGTACCGGGCGATCAGGGCGAGCGGGTCGTAGGCGGGGCTGGTGCGGCGCCCGGTGCTGTCGAGCAGGACCGGGTGCGTGACCTCGGCGTCGGCGAGGACGTCCGGGGCGAGCGCGTCGGCGTCGTAGGGGCAGAGGATGGTCCCGTCCCGGCCGGTGAAGGCCAGGTTGATGAGGGCTTCGTGCTGGGCGCAGGCGGGGTATTCGACGGCGGAGCGCGCGGCCCAGATCGGCTCGCCGATGATGCGCACCGGCCGGCCGGGGTGGCTGTCGGCGAAGGCGCGCAGCACACCGGGGATGATCCGCCCGGGGTTGCGCCCGGCCTCGGTCATGTCCAGCAGCCGGACCCGCCCGGCGTCGGCACCGAGCTCCCGCCGCAGCAGTTCGAGGTTGTCGCCGGGTACCGCGACGGCCACCGGCTCGTCCGCGGCGAGACCGCCCCAGACGAACGGCACCGTGCCGGCCAGGTATTCGGCCGCCCCGCGGTAGAACAACGCGGGGTGCCCGAACGCGCCGGTTCCTGTCTCCGCGGTTGCGCTCAAGCCGCCTCTCCTTCCGCCGGGGCATCACCAGTATGCGTGAACCCCGTCCCCGGGTCGGGTGACCCCCGGTCACTGGGCGCTACAGTGGCGACCTTCGCTTCGACCTGGGGGGTCAGCTTGCCGGAGACACGCCGGATCACGGTGTCCGACGCGGCCGCGCTGGTGGGCGGCCTCGTGTCCGGGGCGATCGGGGCGTACGCGTACTACAGCCCGGTGCTGCGGCCGCTCGCGCACGCGTTCACGCTCTGGATAGCCCTCCTGGCCGCGGTGGTCCCGGGCGCTCGC
Source organism: Amycolatopsis kentuckyensis (assembly GCF_002155975.1). Taxonomy (GTDB): domain Bacteria; phylum Actinomycetota; class Actinomycetes; order Mycobacteriales; family Pseudonocardiaceae; genus Amycolatopsis; species Amycolatopsis kentuckyensis. The sequence goes on along the minus strand of NZ_MUMI01000059.1, from coordinate 436 downwards.
GACGGCCGGGCGATCGCCCGCGCGGTCCTCGCCCTGGAGGCGGCGGTGGTGGCGTTCTACTACGGCAAGGACGTCATGTACGGCATCAAGTACCCTGGGATGCCGTATTCGGTGAGCCTCGAGCAGCTGGGGCTGTGGTGCGTCCTGGCGGCGGTGGCGGGCGTGGCGGCGGGGCTGGTGTTCGGCCCGATCGGCCGCGAAGACGTGCGCGGCACGGTGAGCACGGCGCTGGCGGCGGGGCTGCTGATCGGCGAGGTGGTGCGGCGCTCCGGCCGTGCCGACGGGGTGGTGTTCACGGTGGCGACGCTGCTGGCGCTCGGATTGGTGCTGGGGCGGGGGATCCGGTCGCGTCCGCAGGCGGTGCGGGTGGTGGGGTGGACGGTGCCGATGGCGCCGGCCGGGTTCCTGCTGGTGTCGGGGCCGGACGTGCTGGAGC
>NZ_MUMI01000589.1 GCF_002155975.1 Amycolatopsis kentuckyensis | reverse complement strand
CACCGACGCGGGGACGACCACGGTGTTGTCGACCAGGGCTTCGGCGGCCGGGACGTTCAGCGCGACGGTCCCGACCCCGCTGGGCGCGAACGTCGTCACGGCGGCCGCGACGGGCGCCGGCACCGGGTACGCGCAGCGGACGATCAGCTCGGACTTCGTCACCGGCACGGTCCTGCTGGACACCACGGACCCGGACGGCGACGACAACGGCCCGGGCACGTACACGTACCCGACGGCGGGCGACTTCCACGCGGGCGCGTTCGACCTGCAGCGGTTCCAGATCATCGATTCCGGCAGCACCCTGGTCTTCCGGGCCCGGATCCGCGACCTGTCGCCGACGTTCGGCTCGCCACTGGGAGCCCAGCTGCTGACGATCTACGGCCACGACCCGGCGGCGACGTCGACGTCGACCGCGGCGCCGTACCCGAGCCGGGCGTACACGATCGCGTCCCAGGACGCGTGGAGCCGGCGCATCGAGGTCCAGGGCTTCGCCGATCCGGCGCTCGTCGACGCTTCGGGCGCTTCGCTGGCAACGCCGTCCGTGCAGGCTTCGCAGGCAACGCGGTACATCACGGTCAGCGTCCCGAAGGCGGCCTTCGGGACGCCGGGGCCGGGCTGGACGTTCGCGGTGGTGCTCACCGGCCAGGACGGCAACTCGCCGGACCAGGCCCGGCCGTTCACGCCGACGGCGGGCCAGTACACGTTCGGCCTGTGCGCGGCCGGCGGGACGGCGCCGGTCTGCGCGGCCGGGCCGGCAACCGCGCCGAAGGCGTTCGACGTGCTGACGCCGTCCGGAGTGGACCAGAAGGAGGAGCTGGACCCGACGCTCGGCCCGGTTTCGGTGCGCGGGGTGCCGGTGGGCTGACAAGCTGGCGGCATGATCGACGAGTTCGCGAAGAACTACCTGCACGGCGACCTGCGCGAAGTCCGCGAAGAGCTGCTCGGAAAGCTCGACGGGCTCGGCGAGTACGACATCCGCCGTCCCCTGACCAAGACGGGCACCAACCTGCTCGGCCTGGTCAAGCACCTGACCCTGACCGAGGCCCGCTACTTCGGCGAGATCTTCGGCAGGCGGTACCCCGAGCCGCTGCCCCGGTGGGACGACGCCTCGGCGCGCGGAACGGACATGTGGGCGACCGAGCACGAGACCCGCGAGGAGATCATCGACCGGTACCGCAGGGCATGGGCCCACTCCGACGCGACGATCACCGAGCTGGCCGTCGACGCACCCGGCCACGTGCCCTGGTGGCCCCGGCCGGACGTGCTGCTGTTCAACATCCTGGTCCACGTACTCACCGAAACCAGCCGCCACGCAGGCCACGCGGACATCCTGCGCGAGCAACTGGACGGCTCGACCGTCACCGGCGCCGACCGCGACGCCGAGTTCTGGGCGGCCCGCCACGCGGAGGTCGAGAAGGCGGCCCGAGCCGCCGGAGGTCCACAGTAGACACCCCACGGCGGCCCGGCCGGGGCGACCGAGGTGTGCAAGGGCACCATCGCGTGAACAACCAGGCACACTCCCGGCTGTCGGCGGCGGAATGTCCGCTGTGCGCTAACCTGACCGACCAAGGCATCCGGCCGAGTGCGCCGGCGCGTCGAGGAGTCGATCAGTGCAACCGAACCTGGGGCCAGGCGAAGACTTCCAGCTCCTGCTCGAGCGGCAGGTCCGGGACATGCAGTCGAAGGCGGCCGCGCTGAACGAAGCCCTTTCCTCCGCCGGGGCAACGGTCCGCACCCGGGACGGCGCGGTCACCGTGACGCTCGCCCCGAACGGCGCGCTGACGAACCTCGAGCTCGGCCACCGGGCGTGCGAGCTGGGCCCGGCCCGGCTCACCGCGGCGATCATGGGCGCGGTGCGGGACGCGCAGCGCCAAACCGCCCGCGCCGTCGCGGATTCCTTCGCCACCATCAACGGCGACGGCGAGTCGACCGAAATGGTCCGGTCCTTCCTCCCGCCCGACCCGCCGCCGGACGGCGACTTCGCGGCCCCGGAGAGCGCCGAGTCCACGCCGCCACCGCCGTCCGCTCCGCCGGCGCCGCCGTCCGCGCCCCGGCGCCGTCCCGCGGCCGACGACCGTACCGACGACGAATCGAACCCCTGGTGACCGGCGGCGGCTTCCGCGTCTCCGCGGACCCACTGGCGAACTTCGCCAAGCACCTCGACGAGCTGCAGAAGAACCTGCAGGGCACCGCGGACCTGGTCGGCGGCATGGTGTGCGACCCCGGCATGTTCGGCATCAACCCGGCGTGCCAGCTGATGGCCGCCGGCGCGAGCACCTGGACCGACAAGGCGCACCACCAGTTCGGGGAGTACGCCAAGACCGTCGGTGACCTCGCCGACAAGGTCACCGAGGCGGCGAAGCGGTACCAGTCGGGCGAAGAAGACGCCGTGAACTCGATCGTGAGGTTCGGATAGTGGGCGACGACTACCAGAGCAAGGACGTCAGCCTCCACGGTTCGGAACTGTTCAACGACGACAACCGGTCGGCGGGCGCGGGCTTCTTCGAGGCGGCGACCGGGCTGGACAAGGCCGTCAAGGAGAACGACCAGGTCGCGATCGGCATCGGCTCGGCGGGCATGGCGCTGGAGACCATCGGTCTCGTGCTGGACCCGATCGGCAGCCTGCTGACGGCCGGGATCGGCTGGCTCATCGAGCACATCACGATCCTGCGCTGGCCGCTGGACATCCTGATGGGCGACCCGATCGGCATCGCGGCGGCGAGCGAAGCGCTCACGGCGGAGAAGAAGAAGCTGGAGCAGTGGTCGGCCGACCACCAGCAGGCGCTCGACACGCTGCTGAAGGAGTGGAGCGGGCAGGCCGCGGACCAGTTCAAGAAGGACATGGACGCGGTCACCGAGCACCTGAGCTCCCTCGGCGGCTACCTCGACCAGGCCGGCAAGAACATGAAGGTCGCCGGCGGCATCGTCGGAGCGTTCCGCGGCATCCTCCGCGACCTGATCGCGATGCTCCTGGCGACGATCATCAAGGGCGCCCTGATCGCGGCGGCCCTGGCTCCGGTGACGTTCGGGGCCTCGATCGCGATCTTCATCGGCACGACGATCGGCACGGTGGCCACGGCCCTGGGCAAGATCGGCGCCAAGCTGGCCCAGCTGGCGAAGCAGCTGGGCGAACTGCTGAAGGCCCTGACGAAGATGGGCAAGGCGGGCGACGACCTGGCGGCGGCCAAGCCCTCGACGAGCAGCGTGACGCCGACGCCCACCCCGAAGCCGGACCCGGCACCGGCCCCGAAGCCCGACCCCAAGCCGGAGCCCAAGCCCGACACGACGCCTTCGTCGGCGACGCCGGAGCCGAAGCCCGAGCCCAAGCCGGACCCGAAGCCGGACCCGAAACCCGACACCACCCCCTCGTCGGCCACCCCCGAGCCCAAGCCCGAACCCAAGCCGGACCCGAAGCCCGAACCGAAGCCCGA
>NZ_MUMI01000588.1 GCF_002155975.1 Amycolatopsis kentuckyensis | reverse complement strand
ATCAATCTCGCGCCCGCGCGCCCTTCCCCGGTACCCTGGAAGCTCTTCGAGCGGAAGGGGCACTGGGGCGGCCATGGCCGGAAAAGCCGACAAACTCGAGGAATACCGCCACAAGCGAGCGCGCGAGCGCACCCCCGAACCGTGGCCCGACGGCCCGCCCGTCCCCGGGGAGAACGACCTCTTCGTCATCCAGGAACACCACGCCACCCGGCTGCACTGGGACTTCCGGCTGGAACGGGACGGCGTGCTCGTGTCGTGGGCGGTGCCGAAGGGCCTGCCGCTCTCCCCCGGTGTTCCGCGGCTCGCCGTGCACACCGAAGACCACCCCATGGAGTACCTCACCTTCTCCGGCGAGATCCCCGCGGGTGAGTACGGCGGCGGCCGGATGACCGTGTGGGACACCGGGCGGTACGAAACCCTGCACTGGAACGACCACAAGGTCGAAGTCGTCTTCCACGGCGCCCGCACGCGCGGCAAGTACCTCTTCCAGAACCGGCACGACGAAGACGGCCGCGACTGGACCCTGCGCCGCCTCGATCCGGCGGACCCCGGCCACCAAGACGCGCCCGAGTTCCTCGAACCGATGACGGCCGGACCCGGTGCGCTGCCGGCGGACGACGACGAGTGGGCCTACGAATTCGCCTGGGGTGGCCTGCGAACGATGCTGCTGGTCTGCGGCGGCCGGGTCACCGCGCACGACGGTACCGGCGCCGACGTCACCGACCGCTATCCCGAGCTGCACAAACTCGGCGAGCAGCTGGGATCCACGGAAGTGTTGCTGGACGGCGAAATCGTCGTGATCAAGGACGGCCGGCCCTACCCCGCCGGCCTCGAAGAACGGCGCCGGGCCGACAGCGCGGCCGCCAAGCGGCTCAAGGTCGGCTGCCCGGTCTTCTACTTCGCCTCCGACGTCCTGCACCTCGACGGCCGGCCGACGCTCGAGCTGCCCTACACGAAACGCCGTGAGCTGCTCGACGGCCTGGGGATCGAGGACCGGCACTGGCAGGTCCCCCGGTACTTCCTGGGCGGCGGGGAAGCCGTCGCCGGCGCCAGCCGGCAGCACGGCCTCCCCGGTGTCGTCGCGAAGCGGGCCGACAGCCCGTACCGCCCGGGCGGCGGCGCGGATGACTGGCTGCTGATCAGGAACTGACCCGGCGAGCCAGCGCCACGCCCGCGACCACGACCACCAGACCGGCCACGACGTTGCCCACCAGAGCGCCCGCCGACGGCGGCGTCTCACCGCCGTGCCGGAGCACCCACGGAGAAACAGCGGCCCACGCGCCGAGGACCGGGACGACCCAGCCGATCAGCACGAGCCTGCGGGTGGCCGTGCGGGCGATCGCCAGCGCGACCAGCACCACACCGACGAGGGTGTCGCTCAGCGCCAGGACGCCCGCGCCGCCGAAGCCGGTGATCCACGGGGCCAGGACCAGGTAGAGCCCGGCGAGCAGGACCAGTCCGGCGGCCGCGCCGACCACCGCCGGGCGGTTCCGGACGGCCGGGGTGCTGTGGGATGTCATCTCCTCACCTCCACCCGCAGAGGTACCCGCTCGTCGCACCCGGTAACCGGAGCCGGCCCGCCCGAGGCGGCCGGCAGGCCCCGGTCCGGTCAGCACCCGCAGGTGTAGTACGTGATGTCCCAGTGGTTGCCCTCGTCGCAGTAGAGGTTGCCGGAGGCCGCCTTCCACTGCGGGTAGCCGTCGCCGCGCAGACCGGCGTAGCCGAAGTTGTTCTTGACGTAGGCGTCGATGCAGCTGTTGTGCGAGATGTCCACCTTGTAGCCGTTCCAGTGGCTGTAGGTGCCGGACGCGTGCCCGGTCTCGGTGCCGCCGGTGATGTTGATGGCGCAGCCGCTGGCCCGCTTCAGCGTGATGACGCCGCTGACCGTGCTCTGGTTGATCTGCTCGTACGACGTGCACGTCGAGTTGTTCCGGTTGGTGCAGTTGCCGCTCGACGAGTGCGTGACACCGGCGGCGGACAGCTGCGACGCGGCCTGCGCCTGGGTGAGCTTGGTGACCTGCTCGGTCGCCTGCGCGGTGCCGATGGTGGCGAACACCGCCGTCGCCGCGCTCGCGGCCAGCCCCAGTGCCACCCGCGCCAGCATCCGTTGTCCCGGCATGAGCTGTCTCCCTCGGTAAGGCGATCCGGACGCCGGTGAGCCAAATCGGGCCGGCCATAACTTCGCCAAACTCCGGGCGCCGCACCCCGGGCGGGGACGCCGTCAGGTCCTGATCTTCGTCAAGACTTCACGAGTCCGGTCGCGGTCCGGGGATGCGCTGGTGACGGCGGTGAGTTCGTGCAGCGCGCGCAGCTCCCACAGCGGGAACCCGAGGTCCCGGAACAACCCGGCCGAGGTGCGCAGCAGCCGTTCCGCTTCGCCGCCGTCGCCGGCCTCGGCCTGCGTCCGCCCGAGGCTGAGCAGCGCGTACCCGGTGCCGCGGCGGTCGCGCAGTTCCCGGAAGACGTCCAGCGCGAGCAGCAGGTGCCGGCGCGCGCCCGCCGGGTCGCCCGCGCGACGGCGGGCTTCGGCGAGGCTGCGGTGGGTGTAGGCGGCCGCGTGCCGGTGGCCGATCTGCTCGAACAGCGCCAGCGAGCGCGTCAGGAAGCGCTGTCCGTCGGCGATGTCCCCGGCGTCGGTGTGCAGGTCGCCGAGGCTGCGCAGGACGTGCGCCTCCCAGTGCCGCTCGCGGGTGCGGACGGCGCCGCCGAGCGCCCCGGTGAGCAGGTCGGCCGCCTGGTCCTGGCCGCCGTGGCGGCGCAGGACGTCGGCGTAGCGCTTGGCGGCCTGGTCGTGCCCGCGCCCGTCGTCGCATTCCCGGGCGAGCAGCATGCTCACCTCGAAGCTCTCGACCGCTCGCCGCACGTCGCCGACGTCCTCGGCCAGCGAACCCAGCTGCGCCGCCGCGGCCGCCTGCCCGCGGCGGTCCCCGCACTCGCGCAGCAGGCCCAGCGCCTCCCGCAGCTCGGCTTCGGCGGCCCGCGGGTCACCGCCGTCGAGGTGGACGTCGGCGAGCGCGGCCAGCACCGCACCCGTGCCCTGCGGGTCGTCCAGGGCGCGGTAGCGCTGCTCGGCCATGACGAAGTAGTTCTGCGCCCGGTGCCAGTGGCCGTGCTGCCAGTGCACGGCGCCGAGGTTGTAGAGCTTCTCGGCCTCCGCGCGCGGGTCACGGCGGCGGCGGGCCGCGGCCAGCCCGAGCACCGAGACGGCGCGGGCGGCGTGGCCGAGCCACGGGGTGCCCGCCAGCGCGGTGCAGGCGTCGGCGAGCCGTTCGGTCAGCTCGGGCGGGCCGTGCGCGCCCGCCAGCCGGACGGCGGCGGCGAGCAGGCCGGTCTCCTCGGCCGCCCAGGCCGCCGGGTCGGCCGTGATCCGCCGGGCGACCGCCGGATCCGGCTTCGGCAGCCCGGGCGCTCGACGGCCGCGGGCGTGTTCGGCGTGCGCCAGCGCTGCCTCGCACGCCCGGCGCAGCGCGGCTTCGTCGGCCGGGCTTTCGGCCAGCGCCAGCCGCACGAACGGGGGCACCGCCCACCGCGGCCCGGCCGGCTCCAGCAGGTGCGTGGCGGCCAGGTCGTCGAGGCGGTCGCGGGTTTCGCGGAGGGGCCGGTCGAGCAGCGCCGCGGCGCACCAGTCCGGGACGGCGACGCCGAAGGCGGCGAGCAGCCGCAGCAGCGACACCTCGGCGGCGGGCCGCTCGCGCAGCGCCGACGTCACCGCGGCGCGGACGCCGAGGTCGCCGGCGGTCAGCTCGTCGAGCCGGCGGCGGTCGTCGGAAAGCCGCGCGGCGAGGTCGGCGACGCGCTGGTTCGGCCGCGTCGCGAGCTTGACGCCGACGATCCGGACGGCGAGGGCGAGCCCGGCGCAGTGGGAGAGAAGCCGTTGCGCCGCTTCGGGTTCCGCCCGCAGCCGGTCCTCCCCGGCGATCGCCGCCAGCAGCGCCCACGCGTCCTCTGTGGACAGTGGCGGCACCGGGATCGCCCGTGCCCCGCACAGTCCCGGCAGCTCGCGGCGCGTGGTGACCAGCGTGGCGCAACCGGGCCCGCTCGGCAGCAGCGCGCGCACCTGGGCCTCCGACGCGGCGTCCTCGACCAGCACGAGCAGCCGCCGGTCGGCGGTGTAGCCGCGCCACAGCCCGGCCAGCCCGGCGCGGTCGGCGAGTTCGGCGGGGGTCGCGCCGAGCCGGCGCAGGAAGCCCGCCAGCACGGCCGCCGGTTCGGCCGGTGTCCCGTCCGGGGCGCGCAGGGACGCGGTCAGCTGGCCGTCGGGGAACCGGCGGCGGGCCCGCCAGGCGGCCTGGACCGCCAGTGCGGACTTGCCCGCCCCGGCGGCGCCGTGCAGCACGACCGGAGCCGGGCCGCGCAGGGCCCGGGTGACGTCGGCGAGCTCGGCCGCACGGCCGGTGAAGTCGGGTACCGCCGGCGGGAGCTGGGCGGGCGGCCCCGGCGTCGTCCACTCGGTGCCGGCGATCCGGCGGTAGACCGCGACGAGGTCGGCGCCCGGCCACACCCCCGCCTCGTCCCACAGCGCCCGCCGGGTCCGGCGGAGCACCTCCAGGGCCGAGTCGCGGCGGCCGACGGCGCCGAGGGCGGCGGCGAGCCGGGCGGCGAACCGCTCGTCGGCGGGCCGGGCCGCGACCACCGGGTCGAGCCGCTCGACGACCGACCGGCCGTCGCCGTCGGCGAGTTCCAGCTCGACCAGCTGCAGCAGCGCGGCCGAGCGCCGGTCGTCCAGCCACAGCTTGTGCGCCTCCAGCAGCGGGCCGCCCGCGACGTCGGCGAACGCGTCGCCCCGCCAGCACGCCAAGGCCCGTTCGAGCGCGCGGCGGCGTTGCGCGCGGTCGTCGGCGCCGGAGGCGAGCAGCGCCAGGAAGTCGTCGGCGTCCAGCTCCCCCGGCTCGACGGCGAGGGCGTACCCGCGCGGCCCCGAGCGCAGGCGCTGCCCGGCCTCGGCGGCGCCGAGACCGGGCGAGAGCGTCTTGCGCAGCTTCGACACGGTGACCTGCACGATCGCCGCGGCGCTCGACGGCGCGCCGTCCGGCCACAGCTCGTCGACCAGGGTGTCGCGGCCGACGAACTGGCCGGCCCGGGCGAGGAGGACGGCGAGCAGCCGCCGCGGCTGGGCCGCCGACGGCAGCGGGACGGAGGCCGTCAACGGGCCGAGGACCTGGAACCGCACGGCTACAACACCCCACCCGCGAGATCACCTGATCGAGCGAGCTGAATCTAACCTCCCGGCGGCTCGGGGGAACCCCGCTCACCCGGATGGCCGACGACGTTCGCCTCAGGCGTGGGCGAGCAGCTTCGCCAGCAGCGCCGGGTTCTCCGCCAGGCCTTCGCGCAGCGTGTGCTCCCGCAGCGGCTTCAGGTCGCCGTAGGGCTGGTTCGCCCAGTCCAGGGCGCCCTGCGGCGGCTCGGGGTCGTACTCGATGGCGAACTGGATGTTCGTCGCGACCTGGCGGCCGGCCAGCCGTTCCGCCAGGTGCAGGGCCAGGTCGATGCCCGCCGAGACGCCCGCCGCGGTGATCACCGGGCCGTCCTCGACCCACCGCCGGGCGACCGGGGTCGCGCCGAGCGCGGTCAGCAGGTCGCGGAACATCCAGTGCGTCGTCGCCTGCCTGCCGTCCAGGAGCCCGGCCGCGCCGAGGACGAGCGAGCCGGTGCACACCGACGTCACCAGCTCGGCGCTTCCGGCGGCGGTGCGCAGCCAGGCGAGGAGCCGCTCGTCGGCCATCGCGCGCAGCGTGGGGACGGTACCGCCGGGCACCAGCACCGCGAAGGGCGACGGCGCCTCGTCGAAGGTGTGGCTCGGGGCGATCCGCAGCGGGGTGTCGGTGCCGACGGTGTCTTTGGTGGCGCCGACGACGACGGTCCGGTAGCGCGGGTCGATCTGGGCGAGCGCGCTCAGCACTTGGAGGGGGCCGACGAGGTCCAGCGGCGTCAGGCCGGGGTATACGACGAAGGCGATGGTCTTCGGGTCATCGGTCATGCGTTCACGGTGGCGTTCGCGCGGGTGACGGGGGCCGCGGATGTCCGAATTCCTGCGAACCACGTCCGAGCGCCGGTCCCGGCTGCTAGCGTCCGATCATGGCAGGCTCACCCAGACGGGTCACGATCGTCGGTTACGCCGACGCCGAGCTGCTGGACATCGCCTGCCCCGCCGATGTGTTCGACGCGGCGAACCGGCTCGGCGCGCGCCCGCCGTACGAGCTGCAGCTGGCTTCGATCGACGGCCACGGCATCCGCACCTGCTCCGGGCTGACGCTGCAGCCGCACCTGCGGCTCGACCAGGTCGCCGGCGACCTGGACACCCTGGTCGTGTCCGGCGGCTGGGGCAGCACGGCCGCGGCCGCCGACGAGCGCATCCTGGCCCACGTCCGGCGGCTCGCCCGCACCAGCCGGCGCGTGGCCTCGGTGTGCACGGGCGCGGAGGTGCTCGCGGCGGCGGGGTTGCTCAACGGCCGCCGCGCGACGACGCACTGGCGCTACGCGGCCCGCCTGGCCCGGGACTACCCGTCGGTGACGGTGGATCCGGTGCCGCTGTACGTCCGCCACGGCAACGTCTACACGGCGGCGGGCGTGACGAGCGGGCTGGACCTGACGCTGTCGCTGGTGGAGGCCGACCACGGGCCGTCACTGGCCCGCGAGGCGGCCCGGATGCTCGTCACGTACCTGCAACGGCCCGGGAACCAGGCCCAGGTGAGCCTCTTCCTGGCCGGGCCGCCGCCGGAGCACCGCGAGGTCCGCGACCTCACGGCGTACATCGCCGAGCACCTCGACGCCGACCTGGGCACCTCGGCGCTGGCGGCCAGGGCGGGCATCAGCGCCCGCCAGCTGGCCAGGTTGTTCGACGCCCACCTGGGCACCACCCCGAGCCGCTACGTCCGCACGATCCGCACGGAGCAGGCGGCGCGCCTGCTGTCGGGAACGGACCTCCCGCTGGCGACGATCGCCCGCCGCTGCGGCTTCGGCTCGACGGAGACGCTGCGCCAGGCCTTCCTCGACCACTTCGACACGCCACCGTCGGCCTACCGCCGGGTCCACGTCCGCCAGGCCTACAGCTGAGGCCGTGTCGTCCCCCCAATCACGCGAGTCCCACCTCCAATCACGCGAGTCCCGTCTCCAATCACGCGAGTTCGGTGTGAGGGAGCGGTCGACACGCGTGCTTGAAGGGTCGACACGCGTGATGGGCGGGACGACACGGCGCATCGGGACGAACCGGGCCGTCGGCGGCCCCTCGCGCGGGGTGCGGAATCCCGCTGTCAGGATGTGCGGGTGGACCGTCCTGACCTCGACGACGACGAAACCGGCCCGATCCGCCGGATCACGGACGAGGTGTCCCTTTCGCCGGGCCACGGGACGTCCGGAACGCCGGATACGCCCCGGAAACCCGCCCGCCGGACGCCGCCCGAGGGTGCCCGCCGCGCGGCCGACCCCGGCCGCCGCCGCACGGACACCGGGGCCCAGCGGGTTCCGGCCGCGGACAAGCGGGCCGACACCGGGCCGCAGCGGGCGGCCCACAGCGGATCGCTGCGACTTCCCGCCGAGCCCCGCCGCCGGCGTGGGGACACGGGGCCGCAGCCAGTCCCCGGCAATGGCGACCAGCCACGCAACCGTCGCGGCGACACCGGGCCACAGCCACTCGCCGCCGACAGCGACCGACCCGCAGCACCCCGCCGCCGTGGGGACACCGGCCCGCAACCACTAACCGCCAACAGCGACCAGCCACGCAACCGCCGCGGCGACACCGGGCCACAACCACTCCCCGCCAACAGCGACCAGCCACGCACCCGCCGTGGGGACACCGGGCCACAGCCACTGCCCGCCGACAGCGATCGCGCGGCCGCCCGCCGAGGCGACACCGGGCCGCAACGAGCAACCGGCGCCCGGCCCAGCCGCAAAGCGGCCGCCGCCGAAAGCCCCGAAGCCGCGCACACCGGACACGGGCACGGCCACGGCCACGGCCACGGGCACGGCCCCGCCGCCCCAGCATCCCGCCGGGTTCGCCTTCTCCTGATCTGGCTGCTCGCCCCGCTCGCGCTCGCCACCGTCGTCGGCATGGTCGTCCTCTACCCCTGGGGCAAGGCCTCCCCCACCAGCGTCGTCCCGCAAGGCACCCCCGTGCACGCCGACATCCGCGCCACCGCCACCGGCCCCTGCCTCGCCCAGGGCCAAGTTCAGGTCGGCGACCAGACGGACCCGAACGCGAAACCCTGCCTGACCGTCGACCTCGCGATGACCGACGGCCCGGGCGAAGGGAAACCGCTGCGCCTCACCGTCCCGATCGAGCCCAGCACCCCGCGCTTCGCCGCCGGGGACGCCGTCGTCCTCGCCTACAACAACGGCAACCCCAATGATCCCGCCAGTTTCCAGCTCGTCGACTTCCAGCGCGGTACCCCGCTGCTCGTGCTGGCCGCCCTCTTCGCCGTCGCCGTGCTCGTGCTCGGGCGGTGGCAGGGCATCGCCGCGCTCGTGGCGCTCGGGCTCTCCTTCGTCGTCATCGCGCTCTTCATCCTCCCGGCCATCCTCGCCGGGGAAAATCCGCTGGTGGTGGCCATCGCCGGGGCCGGCGCGATCATGTTCATCGCGCTCTACCTGACCCACGGCCTCTCCGCGCGGACCTCCGCCGCCGTGCTCGGGACGCTCGTCAGCCTCGCCCTCATCGGCGTCCTGTCGGCCATCTTCTCCGCCGCCGCCTCGCTGACCGGGCTCGACGACAGCACCTCGACGCTCATCGGCTCGCTCGGCCACGGCATCGACGCGCGCGGGCTGCTGCTCGCCGGTGTCGTGATCGGCGCCCTCGGTGTGCTCGACGACGTCACCGTCACCCAGACCAGCGCCGTGTGGGAACTCCGCCGCGCCAACCCGGACCTGACCTGGCGCGAGCTCTACAGCTCCGGCCTGCGCATCGGCCGCGACCACGTCGGCTCGGCGGTCAACACCCTCGTGATGGCCTACGCCGGGGCCGCGCTGCCGGTGCTGCTGTACTCGTCGATCTCCGGCGTGGGGCTCGGCGCGCTGCTCGGCAGCGAGGACATCGCGCAGGAGATCATCCGGACGCTCGCCGGCAGCGTCGGCATCGTCGCGGCCGTCCCGGTGACCACCGTCCTGGCCGCGCTGATCGCCTCCCGCGAGCCCGCGGGACACCTCAGCACGGCGAAACCCGCGGTGGCCTGACTCAGTCCAGCGTCGCCACGAACCGGCTGACGGCTTCCATCGTGAAGCGCTGCACGTACTTGCCCGACGGCGCCACCGACGCCAGCCGGTAGAGCGGGCGCTCCGCCACGCCGGACCCGCGCGCCTCGGCCTTCAGTTCGGCGACCAGCAGCTCGCCGAACACGAGGCCGTTCGCCTCGGTGTTGTTCATCAGCGCGTTCGCGAGCTTCCGCAGCGGCATGATGCCCAGTTCGCGCCCGCCCGTCCCGGAGAACACGGCGAGGTCGACCTTCGCCACCTTGCCGCGCTGGCCGGCGTTGACCAGCAGGCTCACCGTGCGGCTGCCCCGGACGTCGCCGACGACGAGGTCGAGCCGGGTCGCGGTCGTCAAGTCGACACGGCGCAGCCCCCACGTGCGCACGAGCAGCGTCGAGCCCTCCAGCCAGACGCGGCGCCGGAGGCTGACCGCCATCACGTACAGCAGCGGCAGGGCGATCACCAGCGCGACGACCAGGCCGGTCACCGTGCCACCGATCAGGCCGGCGATCCCGCCGAACGCCGCGGCGACGATCACCACCCCGATCAGGCCCGAGATCCCGCGGCGACGGCGGCCGCGCGGGTCCTCCTCGAACAGCGCGATGCGTTCGGTCACCGTCCCGCCCCCGTCCCGGCGAGGAACGGGTTGCCCGCGCGTTCCCGGCCGATCGTCGTCGCCGGGCCGTGGCCCGGCAGCACCACCGTGTCGTCCGGGAACGCCGCCAGCAGGTCCCGCAGCGCCGCCGTCACGTCCCCGCGGCCGACCGACCCGGCGAACAGCGTGTCGCCGGTCAAGGCGAGCCGGCCGCCCTCGGGCGTCTCCAGGCCCAGCACCACCGAGCCCGGGGTGTGGCCCGGCACGTGCCGGACGTCGACGTCCAGGCCGGCGAACACACCCGGCGAGAGGGGCACGCTCTCCCCTTCGTACAGCGGCGCGTCGCCCGCGTGCAGGTGCAGCGGGACGCCGTGTTCGGCCGACAGCGCGGCCGCCGAGGCGACGTGGTCGGGGTGCCCGTGGGTGGCCAGCAGCGCCGCCGGGACCAGCCCGTGCTCGCCGAGCGCGGCGGCCAGCGGCGCGGCCACCTCCTGGCCCGGATCCACGACCACGCACGGCCCGCCGGCGGCCGCCGCCAGCAGGTAGCAGTTGGCCTGCAGCGGGCCGCTGCCGAACCCGACGACGAGCACCGAACGCCTCCCCGGACTTCCGCGCCGGATGGCGCCGATCACGATCGGGTTGAGACTAGCGGGCCCTGTACATGGTCCTCACAGGCTGTGCCCATACACTGCCGCTACCTCAAACGTGTGAGACGAGCGGAAACCTGGAGGGTACGGGGTGGCGACCAACCAGCAGCGCCGCGAAGCTGCGAAGCGCAAGCTCGAGCGGCAGCTCGAGCGCCGATTGGAGCAGCAGAAGCGACGCCGGATGATCGGGGCTGGTGTGGTCGGCGTGGCCGTCCTCGTCGTCGCCGGTGTCGTGGTGTGGATCGTGAGCGCGAACAGCGGCGACAGCACCAACGCCGCGGCGTCGTCCTCGGCCGCCCCGCCGCCGACCGACATCCAGATCCCGACGCAGCGCACCGCGCTGCCGAAGCGGGCGACCCCGCTGCCGAACCCGACGACGTGCGACTTCAAGGCGGACGCGACGGGCAAGGCGCCGAAGAAGGTGAACCCGCCGGACGGCAAGAACGTCCCGTCGACCGGCACGGTGAACGTGACGCTCAAGAGCACCGCGGGCGACATCCCGCTGACGCTCGACCGCGCGCTCGCCCCCTGCGCGGTGCAGAGCTTCATCAGCCTCGCCAAGCAGAACTTCTACAACGACACCATGTGCCACCGGCTCGGCACCGACGGCCTGCAGATGCTGCAGTGCGGTGACCCGGCGGCCACCGGCGACCCGACCACCGACGGCCAGGGCGGCCCGGGCTACACGATGCCGGACGAGGCGTTCCCGGAGATCAAGTACGGCCGCGGCATCCTCGCGATGGCGAAGACGCAGGCCCCGAACTCCGGCGGCAGCCAGTTCTTCATGGTCTACGGCAGCGCCGACGGCCTCCCGGCGGACTACTCGGTGTTCGGCAGCATCAGCGACGAGGGCCTGAAGGTGCTCGACGCGGTGGCGAAGGCGGGCATCGCGAACCCGAACCCGCAGGACGGCACCGGAGCGCCGACCAAGCAGGTCAAGTTCACGGGCGTCACCGTCCAGTAGTGCCCCGCATCGAGCTGAACGGGGATCCGCTCGGCCCGGACGCCGCACTCGCCGGAATGGTCTCCTACGGCCACTTCACCGCGATGCAGGTCCGGGACGGGCGGGTCCGCGGGCTCGCGTTCCACCTCGAGCGGCTCGCCACGAGCACGCGGCTGCTGTTCGGCTCCGAGCTCGACGTCGAGCTCG
>NZ_MUMI01000587.1 GCF_002155975.1 Amycolatopsis kentuckyensis | reverse complement strand
GCGCCACCGGCAACGTCGGTGCGGAAGTGGTTTCGGCACTCGCGGGGGCGGGCGCACCGGTCCGGGCGCTGGTGCGCCGGCCGGACGTCCGGCTGCCGGACGGCGTCGAGGCCGCGGTGGGCGACCTCGGTTCCCTCGACGGCCTCGCGGACGCTCTCAAGGGGGTCGAGGGCGTCTTCCTGCTGTCCGGGTACGAGGACATGTCCGGCCTGCTGCGGGACGCCGGCGTGCGGCGGGTCGTGCTGCTGTCCGGCGGCTCGGCGGCGCTGGAGGACATGGGCAACGCCGTGTCCCGCTACATGACGCTGTCGGAGCGGGCGGTGCGGGAATCGGGCCTGGACTGGACGTTCCTGCGGCCGCGCGCGTTCATGTCGAACGCCCTGCGCTGGCTGCCGCAGCTGCGCGCGGGCGACACGATCCGCGTCCAGTTCCCGGACGTCCCGGTGGCCTGCATCGACCCGGCGGACATCGCGGCGGTGGCGGCGCTCGCGTTGGCGGGCGGGCACGAAGGGCTGGTCCACGAGCTGACCGGGCCGGTGGCGATGCGGCCGGCCGAGCAGGTTTCGGTGCTGGCCTCGGTGCTGGGCCGGGATCTTCGGTTCGTCGGGCTGTCGAACGACGAGACGCGGGCGGAGCTCGAGGCGGGGATGCCGCGCGAGTACGTCGAGGCGTTCTGGAACTTCTACGTCGAGGGCACTTTGGACGAGGCGACGGTGTACCCGACGGTGCCGGAGGTGACCGGGCGGCCGGCGCGGACCTTCGCCCAGTGGGCCGAGGCGCACGCGGACGCCTTCCGGTGACGCGGTGAAGGTGCGCCGGTTGCTGGGCGCCGCGGTCACCCTGGTCGCGCTCCTCGGGGCCGCGGCCCATCTGATCTGGCCCGGCTTGAAGATCGACGCCATCACGGTGCTGCTCCTCGTCGTGGCCCTCGTGCCCTGGCTGGGCGAGCTGCTGGAGAGCATCGAGTTGCCGGGTGGCTGGAAGGTCAAGTACCGGGACCTCCGGGAGCGGCAGGACGCACTCGAGCGCACGACCGAGGAGGCGAGCAGCACCGCCCAGGCGGCGCTCGGCGCCGCACGGGGCGAGGACCTGCCACCCACGATGGAAACGGTCCGGCGGTTCGCCGAGGAGTACCGGCGGCTGCGCAAGACCTCGCGGGAGCCGGCGCGCACCGCCGAGCTGGACCGGTTGTTCGGCACGATGGTGACGGTGCTCCCGCGCGTGCCGGGCTTCGACCCGGTTCAAGCCCTTGGTGACGACGAGGGCGGGATCCGTCTCGCCGGGTACGCCGCGCTCTACGGCCGGCCGGATCCCGCGTTGCTCGACGAGACGATCCGGGCGCTCAGCCGGGAGACCACCGCGTTCATCCAGTACTGGGCCATCCGGACGGTGGCCGCGATGCTCGAGCGCGCGGACCCGGCCGATGTGCCTGACGAGGTCTTCGACATTCTCGACGAGCTGTACAGCCGGCTCCCGCGCAGCAGTTCGCGACACGAGCAGCTCGGCCGGCTCCTCGAAGCGCGCCGCTACGGCTGAGCGCCATCCGGTGGACGGGCGTTGTGCTCCGGGCCCGGTTCGGGCCAGGGTGGTTCCGGTCGCCGGTGGGAGGAGCGGACTTGAGCGGAGACCGGGCCCGGCCCGACCTGTCCGCCGTGCTCGCCGTCGTGCTGGCGGTGCCCGTCGTCGCCAGCAGCCTGCTCGTGCTCGCCGTCGCCGGGAAACTCGCCTGGCCGGCGTACTTCTGGGTCCTTCCGGCCGGCTGGGTGGTGCTCGGCGGGATCACCTTCGTGCCCGCCTTCGAGCACTTCCTGCTGCCGCTGAGCTTCGGCATGCGGAAGCCGACCACGCGGGAACTCGCGCGGCTCACCCCGAGCTGGCAGGCCGTCTGCGCCGCCGCCGAGGTCGACGGGGCCCGCTACCGGCTGTGGGTCGACCGGTCTCGCGAGCTCAACGCCTTCGCCGCCGGGGGCCGGACCGTCGCCGTCACGCGGACCGCCCTCGACCTGCCGCCGCCGAGCCTCGAAGCGATCCTGGCGCACGAACTCGGCCACCACCTCGCCGGGCACACCCGGATTTCGCTCTACGTCTGGTGGCTCGAGCTCCCGGCCCGGCTCCTCACCCGGCTGGTCCGGCTGCTCGCGCTGGCCGTTCCGCACGTCGGGCGCGCGTTCGCCGCCTTCGGGCGGTCGGTCGCCGTCCTCGTCACCGTGCTGCTGACGCTCGGCGTCCTCACCGCGCTCGCCTTCCTCGACCCGTGGCTGCTGCTGGCGCCGCTGCTCGGCCCGGTGCTCGCCTGGTCGAAACGGCTCGGCGAGTACCGGGCCGACCTGATGGCCGCGCGGCTGGGCTACGGGCCCGAGCTGATCACGCTGTTCCGGGAGTGGATCCGGGCCGGCGGCGGCGACGAGCGGCGGCTGTGGGCGCGGCTGCTGGCCGGGCACCCCGCCCACGTCGACCGGATCAAGAAGCTGCAGGACCGCGGGTTCCGAGCGTGAGCACGATCTTGCCCGCCGAGTGCCCCTCGTGGACGTAGTCGATCGCGGCCGCGGCGTCGGCGAGCGGGTGGGTGCGGTCGAGCACGGGGGTGAGCCGGCCGGCTTCGATCGTCTCGCGCAGGACCTCGAGATCCGCGCCGCGGACGGTGCAGACGAGCCCGCGCAGCCGCTGTTTCACGAACGGGTTCAGCACCGCGGCCCGCAGCACCCGCTGGATGCCGCCCAGCCACCTGCCGCCTTCGCCGCCGACGATCACGAGCGTGCCGCGCGGGGCCAGCGCCCGGCGCAGGTGGGCGAGCGAGCGCAGGCCCGCCGTGTCCAGGATCAGGTCGTGGCGCCGGCCGGTGAAGTCCGCGCAGGTGTAGTCGACGACGTGGTCGGCGCCGAGCTCGCGGACCAGGTCCACCTTGCCCGTGCTGCACACCGCGGTGACTTCGGCGCCGAAGGACTTGGCCAGCTGCACCGCGAACGACCCGACGCCGCCCGCGGCGCCGATCACCAGGACGGACTGGCCCGGCCGGACCCGGCCGGCGTCGCGCAGGCCCTGCAGGGCGGTGCACCCGGAGATCGCGACGGCCGCCGCCTGCTCGAACGAGAGCCGGGCCGGTTTCACGGCGAGCCGATCGACCTTCGCGACGGCGTACTCGGCGAACGAGCCGGTGCACTCGCCGAACACCTCGTCACCCGGCCGGAACTTCGTGACACCGTCGCCGGTTTCCTCGACGGTGCCCGCGAAGTCGAGGCCCCGCACCGGGTTCTTCGGCGTGCGCAAGCCGAAACCGAGCAGGCGCAGCACATACGGCCGGCCGGTGGTCAGGTGCCAGACGCCCGGGTCGACGCCGGCCGCGTGCACGCGCACGAGGACCTCGCCGGGCCCGGGCACCGGTCTCGCGATGTCCCGCGGTTCGAGAACACCGGGATTTCCGTAGCGGTCTTGGACGATGGCTTTCACGACGGCTCCTCCGGGTACTGGAACACTTCTTCGAGCGGAACTCCGAACACGTGCGCGATCTGGAACGCCATCTCGAGCGAGGGCGAGTAGCGGCCCTGCTCGATGGCGATGACGGTCTGGCGGGTCACGCCGAGCCGGGTCGCGAGCTCGGCCTGGGTCAGCTGGCCGTGTGCGAACCGGAGGGCGCGCAGCGAGTTCGTGACGCGGGTCGGCTTCACCACGGCTGGAAACCTTTGCGGTAGGCGAAGATCCGGGCGATCGACCCGAGGATCGCGGAAAGCGTGAACGCCAGGTAGACGGCGTTGGCGATCCAGAAGTGCGGCGCCTCGGCCATCGCCAGCAGAAGTGCGGCGACGGCGCCGATGACGACGAACGAGTGGCCGATGTACTCGCCGAACCGGCCGATTTCGCGGTCGCGCTCGTCCTTCGCGCCGTCTTTCGAGACGACCGCGACGACGATGCTCAGCACGATCGTCGCGGCGATGGACGCGCCGACCGTCCAGAGCAGTGTCGCGACGTAGGGGACTTCGGCCAGCGGTCGGGCGCCGGCCCGGCCCAGCACGATCACCAGGTACACCGCGTAACTCACCACCGCGGCGATCCCGAGGATCCAAGTGCGCTTCTCTTCGTGGGTCACTTCGTCAAGGTAAAACAAACCAGACATCATGTCAAAGTTTCTTGACATGAGAAAATTCGGGCGAAGGGTGTCCAACGGGCCGGCCGTCGTTCGTAGTGCTGGCGTACGGCAACCGAGCACTGGAGGAACCGTGAAGTACCTGATGCTGATCAATGCCGCTCTCGACGCCGACGGCGCGCCCACCGGCTGCAGCACGCCCGACGACTGGATGCTGTTCGACAAGTCCCTCAAGGAAGCCGGGGTCTACGTCGGCGGCGACTCGGTCGCCGACTTCACCACGGCGGCCACGGTCCGGGTCGACGAGAGCGGCGAGCGGCTCGTCACCGACGGCCCGTTCGCCGAGTCCCGGGAGGTGCTCGGCGGCTACTTCGTCGTCGACGTGCCGGACCTCGACGTCGCGCTCGACTGGGCGGCGCGCTGCCCGGGGTCGCGCGACGGCGGGTCCATCGTGGTGCGGCCGCTCGCCGGTTACGAAGGCTGACGCCGGTGGAAGGGCGGGCGGGTGCGTCGATCGAGGCGGTGTTCCGGGAGGAGCGCGGGCTGCTGCTGGCCGCGCTCGTCCGCCGGTTCGGCGATCTGGACCTCGCCGAGGAAGTGACGTCGGAGGCGATCGAGGCGGCGCTGGTGCACTGGCCGGCCGAGGGCGTGCCGCCGAAGCCGGGCGCCTGGCTGATGACGACGGCCCGGCGCAAGGCGGTCGACCGCCT
>NZ_MUMI01000586.1 GCF_002155975.1 Amycolatopsis kentuckyensis | reverse complement strand
TTGGGCGGCGCGCCGGGGCGGTGGGCGAGCCTGGGGATGGTCCGCACAGTAGGGTTCCGACCATGGCCAGCAAGCCCAAGCAGCTGCTCGCGGAGTTGACGCACCCGGGTCCGCACGAGGTCCTGCGGGGCAACCTTGCCCTGGTCGGGCTGCCCGGTGTGGTCTTCACGCCGCGCGCCGGGCTCGGGCTGCCCGCCGTGGCCTTCGGGCACGGGTGGCTGCAGCCGCCCGATCGGTACCGGGAGCTGCTTCGCCACCTTGCCAGCTGGGGCATCGTCGCCGCCGCGCCGGCCACTCAGCGGGGGCCCCTGCCCTCGCACCGGCTGCTCGCCGCCGATCTGCTCACCACTCTCGACGTCGTCACCACCGTGCGGCTCGGGCCGGACGGCATCAGCGTCGATCCCGGCAAGCTCGGCCTTGCCGGGCACTCCACCGGTGGCGGGTCCGCCGTCCTCGCCGCGGCTCAGGACGCTCGGAGCGAGAACCCGCGGATCAAGGCCGTCGCCACCATCACCGCCGCCCAGACGCTGCCGCCGGCCACCGAGTCGGCGAAGGCGATCACCGTTCCCGGGCTGCACCTCGCCGCCGAAGACGACTTGGTCGCTCCCGCCGTTGCGCACGCCGAGGCGATCTCCGGGGCCTGGGGCGGGGAGGACGTCCAGCTGCGGTTCCTCGGCAAGGCGTCCCACCTGGGCGTCACCGAGGGCAGGCACTGGTCGCAGCTGGTCATGCACGGCAAGCCGCACCGCAAGACGCAGCAGCTCACCCGCGCGCTGTTCACCGCCTTCTTCCTGACCCACCTGACCGGCACCGACAAGTACCGGCCCCTGCTCGAGGCGGACGTCAAGCGCGCCCCCATCGAGCGCGAAGAAGAGCCCGCCCACTGACGCGGACGGGCTCTTCGGAGGCTCAGACCAGCCAGCTCGTGCTGGAGAAGTCGTCCTCGTCGTCGGGCTGACGCGCGTGCCTGCCCCGCCGCGGCGGTTCGGGCGCCGCCGGTGGTGGCTCCGGGGCCGGTTCCGGGCGCGGCGGGGCCGCCGCGACCGGGGTTCCGTAGCTCGGCGTCGGGTAGTTCGTGTAGCCGGTGTCGGCCTCTTCGTCGGCGACGCCGAACTCCATCAGCGACTCGCGGGACTTGTCGGCCAGCGTCTTCTCCGTCGCCCAGCCGCCCGCGCTCTGCTTACGCTTGTTGAGCTCGTCCATGTGCTCGGCGTACTTCTGGGCGGCGGCCAGCTCCTTCTGCATGCCCTCGCGGGCCTGCTGCTGGGCTTCGGCGAGCCGGCGTTCGCGCAGCCCACGCTGCTCGTCCTGCTCCCGCGCCGCCGCGTCCATCGTCGAAATCGCCGCGCGATAGCGGTCTTCGGCGCTGCTCATCGGCCCTCCTCGCCCCTCGTCACCGGTCGTACCGGATCGAACGGTCACCCTCGTCGTCGAGCGAGCCGCTGATGCGGCCCTTCGCGCCGCTCGTCTCGAACACGCCACCCTCGATGCGGTACTGGCTGGGCCCGCGCTGCTGGTCGCCGCCGCCACCGCCACCGGGGGCGCCGCCCATGCCGCCCATCATGCCCATGCCGCCCATCCCCGACATCGCGCTCGAGCTCGCCGAGCCCGCGGCCGCCTGGTGCATGCCGGGGTCGACCGGGGTCGCACCGAGCCCGCCGCCGTCGGACATCGGCAGCGAGGCGTCGCTGCCCGTCTGGGCGCCCGGGTCCAGCGAGACGGCACCGGCGAAGTCCGGCGACCCACCGCCGGTGACGGCCG
>NZ_MUMI01000585.1 GCF_002155975.1 Amycolatopsis kentuckyensis | reverse complement strand
CGGCGTCGCCGCCACGCTCATGCAGAACGTGACCGCGAGCGCCTACGACTTCTACGAAACCCTGCTGGGCCTGCCGATCCACCCGGTCTGCGCCCGGAACCTGGCCGGGTACGGGCACGTCGGGGCGATGGACGTCGTGCTCAACCTCGACGCGCTGCTGCGCTCGGGCGAGGTGGCGGCGGGGGAGCACGTGCTGGTGTTGAACAACAGCCCGGTGGCCGCGTGGGCGGTGTCGCTGTGGCGGGTCTGAGCGGGAAGGGAACGGCCGTGACTACGGTGAAGTGCCTGGTCTGGGACCTCGACAACACGTTGTGGCGGGGCACGCTGCTGGAGGACGCCGAGGTCGGCGTGGCCGAGGACGTCCGCGCGCTGGTGCGCGAGCTGGACGCGCGCGGCATCCTGCAGTCGGTGGCCAGCCGCAACGACCACGACCACGCCTGGCAGCGGCTGGAGGAGCTCGGCCTGGCCGAGTACTTCGTGCTGCCGAAGATCGGCTGGGGCCGCAAGTCCGACTCGGTGCGCGAGATCGCCGACGAGCTGAAGTTCGCGCTCGGCACCGTCGCCTTCGTCGACGACCAGCCCGCCGAACGCGCGGAGGTCGCCCACCACCTGCCCGAGGTGCGCTGCTACGACGCCGCGGACGTGCTGGAGCTGCTCGGCCGGCCGGAGTTCAGCCCGGCCACCGTCACGGTCGACGCGCGGCGGCGGCGCCAGATGTACCAGGCCTCGTTCCGCCGCGACGCCGCCCGCGACCGCTTCGACGGGCCCGACGAGGACTTCCTGCGCTCGCTCGAACTGGAGCTCGGGATCCGGCGGGCGGGGGAGGAGGAGCTCTCCCGCGTCGAGGAGCTGACCCTGCGCACCAGCCAGATGAACGCGACCGGCGTGCACTACCCGGACGCCGTGCTGCGCGGCCTGCTCTCCGACGAGCGGCACGAGGTCCTGGTGACCACGCTGACCGACCGGTTCGGCCCGCACGGCGCCGTCGGGGTGCTGCTGGTGGCGAAGGACGCCGGGGTGTGGCACCTCAAGCTGCTCGCTACCTCGTGCCGGGTGGTCTCGTTCGGCGTCGGCGCGATCGTGCTGGGCTGGCTCGCCGACCAGGCCGCGCGGGCCGGGGCGCACCTGGTCGCCGACTTCCGGCCGACCGCGCGGAACCGGATGATGGAGATCGCCTACCGGTTCGCCGGCTACGCCGAAGACCCCTGTGGCTGCCAGGCGGGCCTGGACCCGGCCGAGGAGGGCGTCCAGCGGCTGCACCTGGTCCCGCGGCGCACGGAACCGCCGTCGACGATGAAGGTCACCGCGCCTTCGCTGACCGGCGTGGCGGTGACGGCGTGACGCTCTACGAGATCTTCGCCGGCACCGCCGCCCGCACGCCCGACGCCGTCGCGGTCGAAATCGGTGCCACCGAACTGACCTACGCACAGCTGCACCGGTGTGCGCTGGGGCTGGCCGGGCGGATGGTGGCCGAGCACGGCGGCCCGCCCGCCCGGGTGGCGCTGCTGGCCGCGCACACCGTCACGACGTTCGCCGGCTACCTCGCCGCCCAGCGGCTCGGCGCCGCGGTCCTGCCGCTGAACCCGGGCTACCCGGTGCGGCGCAACCGGACGGTCTGCGACCTGGCCCGTCCGGACGTGCTGGTCGCCGACGAGTCGGGCGCCCCGCAGCTGGCCGGCCTCGCGGACGCGGTACCGACCGTGCTGGCGCCCACCGACGCCGAGGTGCTCGCCGGGGCCGGGGAGCCGCCGCTGCCCGCGCACCCGGCCGACGACGACGCCGTCGCCTACCTGCTGTTCACCTCCGGCTCCACCGGACGGCCGAAGGGCGTGCCGATCCGCCACCGCAACGTGGTGCCCTATGTCCGGCACAACGTGGAGCGCTTCGCGGTGGGCCCAGGCTGCCGGATGTCGCACACCTTCGACCTGACCTTCGACCCGTCGGTGTACGACCTGTTCGTCACGTGGGCGGGCGGCGCGACCCTGGTCGTGCCGGGCAAGGCGGAGCTGCTCAGCCCGGTCGACTACCTGGTGGACCGGGCGCTCACGCACTGGTTCTCGGTGCCGTCGGTGGTCTCGGTCGGCGACGAGCTCGGCACCCTGCCCAAGGGGCGCGCGAGGAGGGTGCGGCACAGCGTGTTCATCGGCGAGCCGCTCACCTACGACCAGGCCGAGAGCTGGCAGGCCGTGGCGCCGGACTCGGTGCTCACGAACGTGTACGGCCCGACCGAGCTGACCGTGGCCTGCACCGAGTTCCGGCTCGGCCGCGACCCGCTGAGCTGGCCGCCGACGTCGAACGACACGGTGCCGATCGGCCCGGTCTACGGCTTCCTCGACCACGTGGTGCTCGGCGACGACGGGCGGCCCGCCGAAGAGGGCGAGCTGTGCGTCCGGGGATCGCAGCGGTTCGACGGCTACCTCGACCCCGCCGACGACGCCGGCCGCTTCCTGGCCCACGGGCCGGACGGCACGACCCCCTACGAAGGCGGCGGCCTGACCCCGGAGCACTACTACCGCACCGGGGACCGCGTCCGGTTCGAGGAGGGCCGGCTGGTGCACCTGGGCCGGCTCGACAACCAGGTGAAGGTGCGCGGTTACCGGGTCGAGCTCGGCGAGATCGAGGCCGCGCTGCGCCGCCACGAACGGATCGGCCAGGCCGTGGTGCTCGCCCGCCCGGCCGGCGGCGAGACCGTGCTCGTCGGGTTCTACACCGGCGACGAGCAGCCGGCCGGGGAGCTGCGGCGCTGGCTGCGCAAGCACGTCCCGCTGCACATGGTGCCGCGGCGCCTGGTGCACCTGAGCGCGCTGCCGCTCAACGCCAACGGCAAGATCGACCGCCCGGCGCTGCGCGAGCAGCCCGCGTTCACCGGTCTCGAGCTCGAGCCGAGCGGCCGGTGACGGCCGGGACGCGGCTGCGCGGGGCGCTGGCCGAACTCGTGCCGCCCGCGGGGGTCGTGCGCGTGATCAGCGTCAGCAACCTGGCCAAGACGACCGCGCACGGCATCATCATGTCCGTCAGCGTCCTGTACTTCACCGGCTCGCTGGGGCTCGCCGCGGCGCAGGTCGGGCTGGCCCTGACCATCGGCGCGCTGGCCGGGATGGTGGTGGCGGTGCCCGCCGGGCACGCGGCCGACCTGCTCGGCCCGCGCAACGCCACGGTGATCGCCCTGTGCGCCCTCGGGGTCACCGCGTGCGGGTACGCCTTCGTGGGCAGCTTCGCGTGGCTCACGGTGACCGCCTGCCTGGTGCTGATGGGCGAGTCGGCGACCGACGCCTCGCGCGGCACGCTGGTGGCGGCCGTGATCCCGCCGGAAGACCGCGTGCGGGCGTGGTCGTACTTCCGCTCCATCGCGAACATCGGCGTCTCCGCGGGCGCGGTGCTCGGCGGGGTCGGCCTCTACCTCGACTCCCGCACCGGGTACGTCGTGCTGCTCCTGCTCGCCGGGGTGCTGTTCGCCGTCGCCGGGCTCTGCTACCTGCGCGTGCCGAGCGTCGAGCCGGCGGCACCGCCGGCGGACGGGCCGCGCCTGCGGGTGCTGCGGGACCGGCCGTACGCGGCGTTCGCGCTGATCAACGCCGTGCTGATCATGAACGGCCCGCTGCTGACGGTCGCGCTGCCGCTGTGGATCGCCCGCCGCACGGCGGCGCCGTCGACGCTGTTCTCCGCTCTGCTGGTGCTCAACACCGTGTGCGTCGTGCTGCTGCAGGTCCGGGTCAGCAAGGGCGCGGAGAAGCCGGACGGCGGCGCGAAGTCGTTGCGGCGCGCGGGATTCGTCCTCGCCGTCACCTGCGGCCTGTACGCGTTCGCGGCCGGGCTGCCGGTGTGGGCCGCGGTGCTGGTGCTCGTCTCCGGTGCCCTGGCGCACGTGCTGGGGGAGATGCTGCACAGCGCCGGCGCCTGGTCGCTGGCCTACGGTCTCGCGCCCGACCACGCCCAGGGGCAGTACCAGGGCCTGTTCGGCATGTCGACCCAGCTGGGGTCGACCGTGGCGCCGTTCGCGGTGACCGTGCTCATCATCGGCGTCGGCGCACCGGGCTGGCTGGTCTTCGGTGCGGTGATGCTGCTCGCCGGGCTGGCCGCGCCCGCCGTCGTCCGCTGGGCCGGCGCGACGGCCGCGGACCGCGCGGCGGTCGCGCCGGCCGCACCGGTAACCGACAACTGACCGCTCTGGAGGGGATTTCCGGTGGACTTCAGCCTGTTCTACTTCGCCAACGACAGCACCGCCGAGTCCGGTGACCGCTACGAACTGCTCCTGGAAGGCGCGAAGTTCGCCGACCGCAACGACTTCGCCGCGGTGTGGACGCCGGAGCGGCACTTCCACCCGTTCGGCGGGCTCTACCCGAACCCGGCGGTGACCGGGGCCGCGGTCGCCGCGGTCACCGAGCGGGTGGCGATCCGCGCCGGCAGCGTCGTCGCGCCGCTGCACCACCCGGCCCGCATCGCCGAAGAGTGGGCGGTGGTCGACAACATCTCCGGCGGCCGGGTCGGCCTGTCGTTCGCCTCGGGGTGGCACGCGTCGGACTTCGTCCTCAGCCCGGACAGCTACGCCGACCGCCGCCGGCTGGTCGTCGAGCACGCCGAACAGGTGCGCGCGCTGTGGCGCGGCGAGGAGATGTCCGGCAAGGACGGCGCCGGCACCCTCCAGCGGTTCCGCACCTACCCGCGCCCGGTGCAGGCGAACCTGCCGATCTGGCTGACGAGCGGCGGCTCGGTGGACACGTTCCGCGCGGCCGGCGCGCTGGGCGCGGGCCTGCTCACGCACCTGCTCGGCCAGGACGTCGGGCAGCTGGCCGAAAAGATCGCCGCCTACCGGGAAGCGGTGGCGCAGCGGCCGGACGCCGACGGCTGGCCCGGGCACGTCGTGCTCATGGTCCACACCTTCCTCGGCACCGACGAAGACCGCGTGCGCGACCAGGTCCGGCCGGCGCTGAGCGAGTACATCCGCAGCTCGCTGGGCTTGATCCTGGGTTCGCAGCTGGACGGCAAGCGCCGGGTCGACCCGGCGAAGCTGCCGCCGGACGAGCTGGACTTCCTGGTCGAGCACTCGTTCCGCCGCTACTTCGACGACGGCGGGCTGCTCGGCACGGTCCCCAAGGCGCTCGGCGTCGCGCGGCGGCTGGCGGAGACCGGCGTCGACGAGGTGGCCTGCCTGGTCGACTTCGGCCTCGACACCAAGACCGTCCTCGCCGGCTTCGACCACCTCGACGAGCTGCGCCGTCAGCTGCCGTAGCGCAGCGCGGTCACGCCCCAGCTGAAGCCCATGCCGCTGCTGGCGACGAGCACCGTGTCCCCTTCGGTGAGGCGGTGCTCGTCGAGCAGGCCGCGCAGGGCGATGAACGGGTCCGACCCGCCCATGTGGCCGAGCCGGTCGTAGTTGAACACCGATTTCGCGGCCGGCACGCCGAGCGTCCCGAGCAGGCGTTCGTGCATCCCGCGGTCGCCCTGGTTCATGAGCAGGAACGCGATTTCGCCGAGCGGCAGCTCGAGTTCGCCGAGGGTTTCGGAAACGAGTTCGACGAAATTGCGGACGTAGGCGTCGCCGAGGCCTTTCCGGTGCCCGCGCCGGCGCATGTAGATCCGATCTTCGGCGATTTCCCCGCGGTAGTAGTCGGCCCATGCGGGATCGGTCCGCATCGCGGAGTGCGTGACCTCGAACCGGACGTCGTGGGCGCCGACCAGGATGGCCGCGGGCGCGTCGCCGAAGTTGAACAGCGGTTTCGAGTCGGGGTCGGTGCGGTCGACGAGCCCGGCGAGCCGGTCACCGGACAGCACGAGGACGTACTCGGCGCGCCCGAGGGCGATCTTGTCGGCCGCGAGCTGGACGGCGGTCATGGTGGCGTTGCAGAAGTTGGCGACCTCGAAGCAGTGCGCGGACCGGATGCCCAGCTCGTCGGCCACCTTGGCGGCCGGCGACCAGAACGGGAAGTCCCACTCCCCGGACCCGGCGTAGAGCACGTACCCGACGGAGCGAGGGGCGACCCCGCGGCGGTCGAGCACCTCCCGGGCGGCGTCCACCGCGAGCTCCCACGCCTGTTCGTGGTCGTCGAGGACCGGAATGGTTTCGGTGTGCGTGATCTCGAGGATTTCCGGCAGCGGAAGCCCCGAGGTCAGCTGCAGATCCGGAACTTTGAGCAGCCCACTCGGAAGGCGGACGGAGAAATCGATGATACCGGGCACCGGCGACCCCCTGGTGTCGATTCGTGTCGCCCTATCCTAGCGTTTTCGGCGCCCGCACGGAGGACCGGCGGCCGCCGTTGTTCAGGCTGCGTGGAACCGCACCGGCATTGACGTGAAACCCCAGATCAGGTTGGAGCGCAGCCGCTTCGGTTCGGCCGCCGGCTCGATGCCGGACACGCGGCGGGCCAGTTGCTCGAACGTCACCTCGATCTCCGCGGCGGCGAGCGGGCCGCCGAGGCAATAGTGCGTTCCGTGGGACAACGTCATGTGGCGGTTCGGTGCCCGCGTGATGTCGAACGTGTCCGGGTCGGGGAACACCTTGGGGTCGCGGTTCGCGGCCGGGAGCCACATCGCCAGCCGGTCGCCCGCCTTGATCTCGTGGCCGGCCAGCTCCACGTCCCGCACCGCGGTTCGCCGGACGTGCAGGACCGATGCCGCGTAGCGCAACACCTCCTGGGCCGCCGACGCGCTCAGCTCGGGTCGCTCGCGCAGCGCGCGCCACGCCTCCGGGTTGTCGATGAACGCGAGCAGGCCGCCGACCGTCGAGTGGCGGGTTGTCTCGTTGCCGCCGGAGATGATTCCGGTGCAGTTGAGGAACACCTCCTCGTCGGTGAGCGGGACGCCGTCGATTTCGCCGTTCACCAACGCCGTCACCACGTCCTGGCCCGGCTCCCGGCGCCGCCGGTCCACCAGGTCGGAGTAGTAGAGGAAGATCTCCGTGTAGGCGCGGGTGGTTTCCTCCTCGGTGGCCGCCGTGTGCCCGAACGCCGTCGTGGTCAGGTCGAGCATGTGGTCCCAGTCCTCGCGGGGTACGCCGAGGATGTCGCAGATCACCGCCACCGGGAGCCGCGCGGCCACGTCGACGAACTCGCTGACGTCCTCGGCGAGCGCGCGGTCGATCACGTCCGCGACCACCGTCCGCATGGTGTCCTTGAGGCGGGCGACCATCCGCGGGGTGAACGCCGAGTTGATGATCCGCTTGATCGCGCCGTGCCGGGGCGGATCGGTCACGATCAGCATCTTCCCGGCCGCCGCCACCGCCGCGGCCGGGTCCCCGTCGAGCCGCATGCCCTTCTCGGACACGAACGTCGCCGGGTCGGTCAGGACCGTCGTGAGCAGCTCGTGGTCCAGCACCGACCAGAACGGCCCCGCCGCGCCGTTCCCGGTCCAGAACAGGGGTGACTCCTCGCGCAGCCGGGCCCAGATCGGGACCGGGTCCGCCGTTTCGTACAGCACCGGGTCCGACAGGTCCGGCAGCCCCACGGTGTCGGTCATGCGCGCCGCTCAGCCTTCCGTCTTCGACACCAGGCTGCGCGGCCGCATGTCCACCCAGGTCTCGGTGATGTAGTCGAGGCACTCCTGCCGGGTGCCCTCGGCGTGGGCGATCTCCCAGCCGGACGGCACCGCGGCGAACGACGGCCAGAGCGAGTGCTGCCCCTCGTCGTTGACCAGCACCAGGAAGCGGCCGTCCTCGTCGTCGAACGGGTTGGTCATGACCTCTCGGTTCCCTTCGTCGGTGCCACGCCCTTCGTGGCGGCGGTGAGGATGCGGCCCACTTCGGCCAGCGGGGCGGCCTGGGCCATCGTCGCGTGGGTGCAGGCGATCGGGTGCTCGACGACCCGGCCCGTCGCGTACGGCTGCCACAACGCACTCGACGGACCGCCGTCCTCCCACCCGAAGCGGGCGCGGAAGAACAGGACGTCCCCGTCGAACTCGGCAGGCCGGTACTCGCGCACCAGCCGGGAATTGGTGCGCAGCAAGGAAGCGATGGCGGCGAGGTGGCGCGCACTCAGGCTGGCGAGGCCCGCTTCGGCCAGCAACCGCGCCGTCACGTCGGGATCCAGCGGGCCTTCGGCGGGATCCGGTGGGGTCACCGCGAAGTAGTCCGACAGCAGCAGCCGCAGCACGACGTCGTCGGACAGTTCGCCGGTCTCCGGCAGGCCTTCCCGCGGGTAGGAATCCATCAGCGCCAGCAGTTCCACCTTCTCGCCCCGCGCCTGCAGCGCCACGGCCATCGCGTGGGCGACAGCGCCACCGAACGACCAGCCCAGCAGCCGGTACGGTCCGTTCGGCGCGATCGCGGTGATCTCGTCCAGGTACGAGGCCGCCATTTCCTCCACGCTGCCCGGCAGCGGCTCCGCCGAAGTGATGCTGCGGGCCTGGATCCCGTACAGCGGCTGGTCGTCGGCCAGCGAGCGCAGCAGGCCCGCGTAGCACCAGCTCAGCCCGCCCGCGGGATGCAGGCAGAACAGCGGCGGTGCGTCCCCCGCGACCCGCAGCGGCAGCACGGTTTCCAACGCGTCGTCCGGCGTGCCGAGGGCCAGCTCGCCGGCCAGCCGGGCCGGGGTCGGTGCCACGAACAACGTGCGTGGCGTGACCGTGACGCCGAGCGCGGCGCGGATCCGCCCGATCAACCGCACCGCGGCGAGCGAGTGGCCGCCGATGTCGAAGAAGCTGTCGTCGACACCCACGTGCGGCAGCCCGAGCACGTCCGCGAACAGGGTGCACAGCAGCTCTTCGTGCGGTGTGCTCGGTGCGCCGCCGCGGCTCGTCGCCACCGGGTCCGGCTCCGGCAGCGCGCGCAGGTCGACCTTGCCGTTGGGCAGCGCGGGCAGCGAAGGCAGCGGGACGATCACGGACGGCACCAGGTGCTCGGGCAGCAACGCCCGCAGCGAGGTGCGCACGTCGGCGGGGACGGCCGCCGCCGGGCTGACGTAGGCCACCAGCCGGCTGCCGCCGTTCGGGTCCGGGCGGGCCACGACCGCGGCGGCGGTCACCTGCGGCGTGCGCAGCAGGGCGGCGACGACCTCGCCCGTCTCGACGCGGACGCCGCGGATCTTCACCTGCGCGTCACGACGGCCGACGTACTCCAGGTTCCCGTCCGGGCGCTGCCGCACCAGGTCGCCGGTCCGGTACATCCGCGCTCCGGCCGGGCCGAATACGTCGGCGACGAACCGCTCCGCCGTCGCCGCCGGCCGGCCGAGGTACCCGCGGGCGAGGCCCGAACCGGCGAGGTAGAGCTCGCCGGCCCGGCCCGGCGGGACCGGGCGAAGGCCGTCGTCGAGCACGTAGCAGTGGGTGTTCTGCAGCGGCCGGCCGAGGATCGGGCCGGTGTCGGGCCGGCACCGCGCGGCGAGGCTGTCCCCGCTGACTTCGGTGCAGCCGTACAGGTTGAGCAGCCGGGCGTCCGGCAGCAGCTCGGCGAACCGGTCGACCAGCGTGGCGTGCAACGGTTCGCCGCTGGTGATCCACAGCTCGCAGGCCGCGA
>NZ_MUMI01000584.1 GCF_002155975.1 Amycolatopsis kentuckyensis | reverse complement strand
CGCCGCCGGCGGCGCGAACCCCAGCGGGTTCTGGCGATACGCCGACATCTACCGGCAGAGCCCGGCTTCCCACGACTACTTCGACTTCAACGGCAACGGCAGTCCGATCTACGGGAACATGCTCTACGCACCCGGCTGCGCCTGGGCGTCGGGCACCATTCAGTATTCGGGTGGCTGGAGCACCGGTACTGCTGTTCAGCCGGGCTGCTGAACGAACCGGCTCGCGGGGTCTGCTGCACCGGCCGCAGCCCCCGCGAGCCGCGGCCACTACCGGCCGACCTTGCGGTCGGCCCAGTCGATCACGGCCCGGAAGTAGTCCGCCGCGTTGGACGCGTAGTTGATCGCGTGCCCGTAGCCCTGCAGCGCATACGTGGTCAGGTCCGCGCCGACGGCGTAGTACGGCGTCTCGGACGTCTTGATCCCGAGCGCCGAGGAGCAGTTGGTGGCCAGCAGCCCGCAGAACACCGTGTCCTGGCCCAGCACCACCATCACCGGCCGGTCGATCAGCAGCGAGTACGGCGCGATGATGCCGATCGGGAACAGGTCGGCCGCCTGCTCGTACGCCGAGGTGTCCTTCGTCGCCTCGTCGAAGGCCACCGCCCCGTCCACCTTGGGGCCTGGGGCGTGGAAGATCGAGTAGCGGCTGCCCGGCATCGTGGTCAGGTAGCCGGGGTCGTAGCCGCCGGTGGCGAACCGCGGGTCGAGCATCGCCGGGTAGGTGGCGGCGAAGACCGCCGTCGTCCCGGTGAGGTTCAGCTTGTGGGCCAGCCCGGTGACGAGCACGGCGTCGACGTCGTGGAACGTGGCCGCTTCGATGCTCGCGGTGCCGGACCCGAACGAATGCCCGGCCAGGATCACCTTGCCGAACCGCGGCCCCTGCGCACCGGACCGGACCGACTGGATCACCTGGTGCACCACGGCGGCCTCGGTGATCGTCGTCAGCACCGCGCTCGGCGGGGTCGTGCTGCCCCCGGTGCCGAGCCGGTCGAGCGCCAGCGTGGCGTACCCCGCGTTGTTCATCGCCAGCCGGTAGGACCGGATCTCCGGCTGGTACCCGATGTCCCAGTACGAACTGTTGTACGTGCCACCGGGAATGAGCACCTGCACCGTGTTCGCGCCACCGGCCGGCACGCACAGGGTCCCGTGCATCGTCTGCGGGAGTGCCACGAGCGTCACCGGGAAGTTCACGTCCCGGCAGCTCGCGCCGTCCGCTCTGGCGGACACGGGCAGGAGCAGGAAGCCCAGCGCCACCAGCACGAGCACGGCGGCCCGCCGGCGACGGCCGGCGGCGCGCGTCATCCCACCACGGAATTCGGACACGAGAAATTACCTCCGAAAGAAATCAGACGAATGATGCGATCGAAAAAACTGGTTCCGCTGCCGGTCAGCTCACCCGCCGGGGCAGCACGGTCATCGGCATCCGATCGGGATAGGCCGCCGAAGTGACCGTGAGGCGCACCGGCACCCCCGGCACCGGGAACAATTCCCACCCGGCCAGCACGGTCGCCGCGACCACCGTGATCTCGGTGTGCGCGAAAGCCTGCCCGATGCACTGCCGGCCACCCGCCCCGAACGG
The DNA here is from genome assembly GCF_002155975.1 of Amycolatopsis kentuckyensis. Classification (GTDB taxonomy): domain Bacteria; phylum Actinomycetota; class Actinomycetes; order Mycobacteriales; family Pseudonocardiaceae; genus Amycolatopsis; species Amycolatopsis kentuckyensis. The sequence continues at coordinate 6,175 of NZ_MUMI01000584.1, read as the reverse complement.
CACGTACGCCCCTCTCGGAACGCGCGCCGCCCGCTCGGGCAACCAGCGATCGGGGTCGAACCGATCCGGCTCCTCGTGGAACCGCGGATCGAAGTGCAGCGAAAACGGGCTGAACATGACCTCCGTCCCGGCGGGCAGCCGCACCCCGCCGAGTTCGACGTCCCGCAAGGCCCGCCGCATGAGGATCCAGATCGGGTACATCCGCAGCACCTCGCTGACGACCCGGCGCAGGTACGCCAGCTTCGCGACGTCGGCGAACGTCGCCGTCCGGCCGCCCAGGACCTCGTCCACCTCGGCCCGCACCCGCCGCTCGACCTCCGGATTCCGGGCCAGCTCGTGGAACAGCCAGGTCAGCGCGACGGCACTGGTCTCGCTGCCCGCGGTGAGCAACGTGACCACCTCGTCGTAGACCTGGTGGTCGGTCATGCCCTCGCCGGTGCCGGGATCCCGGGCCAGCATCAGCATCGACAGCAGGTCCCCGTGGTCCTCCCCCGTGACCCGCCACCCGGCGATGACCTCGTGCACGATCCGCCGGAGCCGGTCCACGGCCTGGTCGAACCGCCGGTTGGCGGGGATGACCGGGACGTGTTCGAGGAACCGCGGGGACAACGCCCGGACCATCCCCGCCTTGAGCACCACCGGGATCGACCGGCGGGCCTCCGCGACGGCCTGCCGCCCGAGCTCGGTGGCGAACAGCGTCTCCCCGACCACGGTGATGGCCAGCCGCTGCATGTCGGCGTCCAGCCGGCGGACCTCACCCGCCCGCCACGTACCGGTCAGTTCTTCGGTGGCCCGCACCATCGTGTCCGCGTACGCGGCGAGCCGGGCACCGTGGAACGCAGGCTGCATCAGCCGGCGCTGCCGCAGGTGGAAGGCACCTTCCGACATGACCAGCCCGTTTCCCATGAACGGCCGGAAACGATCGAAGATGATCCCTTTCGAGAAGCTCGTCGCCTGGGTGACGAGAACGTGATTGACCAACTCCGGGCTCGTCAGGAAATACGTCTCCAGCGGACCGAGGAAGAGACGCACGATATCGCCGTGCGCGCGCAGGGAAGACGTGAACCCGACGCGCCGCCGCAACATCGACGGGGTGTGTCCCAGCAGGATCCGACGGCCTGGTGCGACCGGGACGCTCATTTCCTCTCCTTGGCAGTCCGGAGGAGGTCTGCCACCTTAGGCCCAACCGGCGGCACGCGACAGCACCCATCGGCTGAATTGCCGTCACACCGATGGCGTAATCGCGGAACGCCCGGTAATTGAGTATGTTCTTCGTTCGACGGTGAGCGAGGTGCACGATGACGCAACATCAGGAAGAGGAATGGGTTCCTCCGGGTATCGACACGACGAAACCCAGCAGTTCCCGGACCTACGACTATCTGCTGGGCGGCGCCCACAATTTCCAGGCCGACCGCGACGCCGCGGAACAGGCCGAGAAGATCATGCCCGGCATCCGGGACGTCGCCCGGCTCAACCGCGCGTTCCTCGGCCGGGTCGTGCGCACCCTGATGGGCCTGGGCATCCGGCAGTTCCTCGACATCGGCTCGGGGATCCCCACCGTCGGCAACGTCCACCAGATCGCCGGCGAGATCGACCCCCGCTGCCGCGTGGTCTACGTCGACCGCGACCCGATCGCCGTCGCGCACAGCAAGATGCTCCTGCGCACCAGCGAACACGCCACGATCGCGCACGCCGACTTCACCGACCCCGACGGCATCTTCGCCGACCCGGACGTGCGCCGGCTCGACTTCACCGAACCCATCGGCCTGCTGATGGTCGCCATGCTGCACTGGATCCCCGACGCCAGCGACCCGCACGCGCTGCTCGCCGAGTACCGCCGCCGCGTCCCGCCCGGCAGCTACCTGGCCATCTCCCACCTGGTCAGCGACCGCGACAGCGACCGCATCAACAGCGCCGTGGGCACCTTCAACCTCGCCAGGGGCCACGACCAGGCGACCACCCGCACCCACAAGGAGGTCGAGACCATGTTCGGCGACTTCGAGCTGATCGAACCGGGCCTGGTCGGCTGCGCACTGTGGCGCCCGGGCGGCCCAGGGGACATCTCCGACGACCCGCACACCAACACCCAGCTCTACGGCGGAGTGGCCCGAAAGACCGTCGGCTGAGCCTCGGCCGGCCGCAGCGTCCACAATAGACCGCTCACCGCCGGCAAGGGCTTAGATTGCTTTGAAAGTACTCGCGCCGTGTATGTCGTTATACGCTTTCTTTCGTGCTGAGCTGGTCCGAGACGACTCAGGACCCCGTGCCGGGAACAGCTCACCGAGCGGGAGCCGTGGTGAGGGTGCGGCGGGGACGGCGGGGTAGCCGAAGCGGAAGATCGCCTGCGGGACGCCGGGCAGGGCGAGCTCGGACACGAGCCGTGCCCGGAAGCCGGTCAGGTGCAAAGGCTGCGTGATGACCGAGCCCACCAAGGCCTTGGCCGCCGCGGCGAGCCAGACTCGCTGCAGCGCCGCGCCGGCGGCCAACCGGTCGAGCCGGCTGTCGCCGTCGGTGCAGAAGACCAGGAGGTTCTCCGCGGCGAGCCGGTCGGCGAGCACGGCGTCGTCCGGGACCGGCGTGGCGGTGCGGACGAGCCCCGCGACCGGCAGGGCGTCGGGGCTGAGCGCGTCCTCGGCGATGCCGTCGCCGACGAGCGACCCGTGCGCGATCCACGCCCCGAGCTCACGCTGGTAGCCGCGGTCGTCCCGGAGGACGCGCGTGGCGAAGCCGAGGAGCTCCGCCAGCTTGTCCAGCCGCCCGGGCACGACGGCGTGGACGCCCGTCGTCTCGCCGGCGGCGACCAGCGCGCGCTGCACGTCCGTCGGCACGCGGCTGTGGAAGAACCGGTGCCGGTGACTGCGGCGGCGGCCGATCGCCTGGTAGAGCGTGTAGGCCCGGACGGAGGTCGCGCGCGGGCGGCCGATCGTCACCGTGGCCACGACCTCGCCGGCGTCCCTCAGGTCGACGTGGCAGTCCCGGCCGAGGGCGCGGACGGCGAGTTCGAGGTTGGTCAGCGCGGCACCGCAGGAGAGCACGCGGTCGCGGTCGACCGGGTCGTGCCGGCGCAGGTGGACGTCCCGGCGTTCGAGCAGGTCCACTTCGGTCCCGCGGACCAGCAGCTGCCACGGCTGGCTGTTGTGCACCGAAGGCGCGCGGCTCACGGCGCGCGCGAGAACACCGAGCTGCTCGTGGGTCAAGGCGGCGGTCATCGCGGTCACTCCTCGTCGCGGAGCCGGATGCCCCGCCACAGCCATGGTCGCGGTGGCGGCGCGCCCGCACCGGAGCACAAAGTCCTCCGGTCCGGCGGAATTCGGCCTCTCCCCCCTCCTCGTTCTGCCATGTACCGCGCCCACTCCCCGCTGGACGGCGGCCGCGCCGCGGTGCCCGCCCGGTCCCGCCGCGCCGGCGGTTCGGCCAGGACGACCAGCGGAACCCGGTCATCCGCCCGCGTGCGCCCGGAGGTGTCTCGTGGCGGCCCGGCAGGTGGCGAGGAGCCCGTCGACGTCAGTCACGGTCCGGATCCGGTGAGACCAGCGCGACCGGCACCCGGTCGCGGACCGCGCACACGACACCGAACTCGCGCGCGGCCAGCTCGGGCTCCTGGCCGCGGACGTCGACGACGAGGTCGGGCTGGGCGAACGGCTCGTCGAGCGGGCACCGCCCACCCGGCGCGAGGGCGCGGCAGAGGCCGGCGCGGCTGTGGCAGCGGCGACCGGGCGGCCGGCGGTCGCAGGACAAGGAGACCGCGGGGAGGGGCCGGGCGATGCGGCCGGATTGCCCGGCCCGCGAGGACCTTCGTCACCGAAGCCGGGCGAGAGGACCCTCTCGGGCCGGCGTCACGAAGCCGCGATGAGGGAACTCGTGACCGCCGAACTGGCGTGATTGAAGCCGGAACTGGCGTGATTGGGGACGGGACTCGCGTGATTGGGGACGGGGCTCGCGTGATTGGGGACGGAAGCCGGGGTCAGTTGACCGGTGCCGACCACTCGACCCTGACGCCGCCCTCCGGGCCGGCGCCCCACGTGAACGTCCCGCCCGAGGACTCGGCCCGGTCGCGCAGGTTGCCCAGCCCGCTGGGGGAAATGCCCTCGGCCGGCCCCTTGCCGTCGTCGGCCACGACGATGCGGATCATGTCGTCCTTCACCGTGACCGACACCGACACCGTCGAGGCGTCCGCGTGCCGGACCGCGTTGCTGACCGCCTCCCGGACCACCGCCTCGGCGTGCTCGGCCAGCTGGGTCGGTACCGTGTCGATCGAACCCGACAGGCTGACCGTCGGCTGGATCGGTGCGTCGTCGGTCAGCTCGGCGATCGCGTCGTGCAGGCGGTGGCGCAGCCGCAGGCCCGTCTCCCCCGCCGCCCCGCCGTGCAGGTCGAAGATCGCCGTGCGGATCTCCTGGACGATCTCGTGCAGCTGCTCGATGCTGTCTCCCAGCCGCTTTTGCAGCTCCGGGGACTTCGTCCGCCGCTGCGTGCTCTGCATCGACAACCCCACCGCGAACAACCGCTGGATCACGTGGTCGTGCAGGTCACGGGCGATCCGATCGCGGTCACCCAGCACGTCCAGCTCCCGCGCCGCCCGCTGCTGGGCCGCCAGCTGCAACGCCAGCGCCGCCTGGTCGGCGAACGACGCCACCACCGACAGCTGAGCCGACTCGAACGACGCCGCCCCGGCTTCCCGGGCCGCGATCAGCACACCGGTCGTGCGGTCGCCCGCCCGCAGGGGCACCACCATCGCGGGCCCGAAGCGCTGCTCCCGCAACGCGAGTTCCGGCACGCTGCGCGGCGTCCGGTCCCGGTACACCGCGCCGGGCACACTCTCCTCGACGTCGATGCGCATCCCCGACAGCTGCGAAGCCCGCGTCCCGGCGCACACGGTGACCGTCAGGTCGTCGACGTCGTCGCCCCAGTCCTCGTCGACGTCGAGGCGCCCGGAGTTCGGCAGCGCGAGCAACGTGACGTCGGAACCGGTCAGCTCCAGCGCCCGGCTGGCGATCAGGTTGAGCGCCTCCGCCGGGTCCGTGCCGCCCAGCAGCTCCGTGGTCACCTCGCTGGTCGCGGCCAGCCACTGCTGACGCACCCGCGCCTGCTCGTAGAGGTGCGCGTTCTCGATCGCGATCCCGGCCGCGGCGGCCAAAGCCTGCACCACGACCTCGTCGTCATCGGTGAACGGCTCCCCGTTCTTCTTTTCGGTCAGGTACAGCCGGCCGAACACCTCGTCGCGGACCCGCACCGGCACACCCAGGAACGAATGCATCGGCGGGTGGTGCGCCGGGAACCCGACCGAGGCCGGGTGCGCCGAGATCTCCTCCATCCGCAGCGGCTTCGCCTCGTCGATGACCACACCCAGCACACCGTGGCCCTCCGGCAGGTCCCCGATGAGCCGGCGGGTCTCGTCGTCGATGCCGACGTAGATGAACTCCGACAGAGAACCGTCCTCGGCGAGCACGCCCAGTGCGCCGTACTTGGCTTCACCGAGCTCGATGGCCGCCTGCACGATCCGGGTCAGCGTCGTGTCCAGCTCCAGCCCGGACGCGACGGCCAGGACGGCGTCGAGCAGGCCGTCCATCTTGTCCCGGGTGCCGATCAGCAGCTCGATCCGGTCCTGCAGGTCGCGCAGCAGCTCCCGCAGCCGCAGGCCGGACAGCGTGCCCGCCATCCGCCGCGGCCCGCCGTCCGGTTCGTGGGCGGCTCCGCTCACCAAGGCCTCCGCATCATCGGTGACTTTGTCCCCTTTCCGCGGCACCGCGGGGCGAGAGACCGTCGGAAGAAGCTTCCGACACACAGTGTGCCGCTCCGCGGCACCGAGGGGAAACCATGACACTACCCATCACCTCGATCGGCCTGCTGGACCCCGATCAGGTGAAGTCCGTCCTCGGAGCGGCGGTACTGGCGCCGTCGACGCACAATACGCAGCCCTGGCGGTTCCGCTGCACCAGCGCGGGCCTGGAGCTGCACGCCGACACCGACCGCGCCCTGCCGGTGGCCGACGCCGACCAGCGAGAACTGCTCCTCTCCTGCGGCGCGGCCCTGTTCAACCTGCGCACGGCCATCCAGGCGCTCGGTGCCCACCCGGCCACGACCCTGCTCCCCCGCCGGGACGACCCGACGCTGCTGGCCGTGGTCCGGCCGTTCGCGGCCCGCCGTCCCGACCCCCGCCTGGTCGAGCTGGCGG
>NZ_MUMI01000583.1 GCF_002155975.1 Amycolatopsis kentuckyensis | reverse complement strand
GTCGTGCCGTCCACGTCGGTGGGGCAGCCGGGCGAGCAACCACGGCCGCCCCCGGGAAAACCACTCCCCGGCCTGGTCACCGCCCCTGCGACGACCGCCGAACCGACCCTCCCTGGACCGGGCCGAGAGCGGCGCGGCAGGATCAACCCCCGGACGTGACGTGTGCGAGGAGGAGATCGTGGCCCGGCGTGAGAAGGGCGGCTTCTGGGTGGGGTTGGCCGCCGTACTGTTCTACCCGCTCACCGCCATCGGGCGGCGGGTCTACGTCGGGGCCGAAAAGATTCCGCGGCAAGGGCCCGCGCTGCTCGTCATGAACCACATCTCGCACTTCGACCCCGCCGTCGACGCCGTCTTCGTGCACCGGCAGAAGCGTGTCCCGCGGTTCCTCTTCAAGGAGAGCCTGACGCGCGCGCCGATCCTCGGCCCGATCGTGTCCGGGTCCGGGCAGATCCCCGTCTCGCGGGGGTCGGCCGCCGCCGGGGACAGTCTCAAAGCCGCCCACCAAGCCCTCGAAGACGGCAAGATCGTCGTCATCTACCCCGAGGGCACCATCACCAAGGATCCCGCCGGCTGGCCGAAGGAGTCCTTCACCGGCGCCGCGCGGCTCGCGCTGCAGAACGACGTTCCCATCATCCCCATCGCGCGGTGGGGCACCAGCCAGATCTTCAACGGCTACACGAAGAAGTTCACCCCGTTCCCCCGCAAGACGATCACCCACTCCGTCGGCGACCCGATCGACCTGTCCGCCTACCGCGGCGGCAACACCCGCAGCGCCACCAAGCTGCGCGAGGTCACCAAGGTCATGATGGACGAGGTGACCCGGCTCCTCGCCGAAATCCGGAACGAGGAACCGCCGGTCACGAAGCCGGGGGATCCCGCCTGATGCGCGCCGACGTGCAGCGGGTCACCGTTCTCGGGGCCGGCTCGTGGGGCACCGCCTTCGCCAAGGTGCTCGGCGACGCCGGCCGGGACGTCACGATGTGGGCGCGCCGCGAACAGGTCGCCGAGGACATCCGGGAGCGGCACACCAACAGCGCCTACCTGCCCGGCGTGACCCTGCCCGCCACCATCACCGCCACCAGCGACGCCGCCGAAGCACTGGCCACCGCCGAAGCCGTCGTCCTGGCCGTGCCCAGCCAGAGCCTGCGCGCCAACCTGACCGCGTGGCGCGGGCTGCTGCCCGAGGACGCGATCCTCGTCAGCCTCGCCAAGGGCGTCGAGGTCGGCACGCTCAAGCGGATGAGCGAGGTGATCGGCGAGATCGTCGGGATCGACGCCGGTGACGTCGTCGTCGTCACCGGGCCGAACCTGTCCAAGGAGATCGCCGCCGGGCAGCCGGCGGCCTCCGTGCTGGCCTGCGCCGACCACGAACGCGCCGTCGCGATCCAGCGCGCCTGCGCCAACTCCTACTTCCGCCCCTACACCAACACCGACGTCGTCGGCTGCGAGCTCGGCGGGGCCTGCAAGAACGTCATCGCGCTCAGCACCGGCATGGCCGCGGGCCTCGGCCTGGGCACCAACACGATGGCGACGCTGATCACCCGCGGCCTGGCCGAGATGGCCCGGCTCGGCGCGAAACTGGGCGCCGACCCGCTCACCTTCGCCGGGCTCGCCGGCGTAGGCGACCTGGTCGCGACCTGCTCGTCGCCGCTTTCGCGCAACCGCACCTTCGGCGAACGCCTCGGCCGCGGGGAGACCCTGGAGCAGGCGCAGGCGGCCGCCGGCGGGCAGGTCGCCGAGGGGGTCATGTCGTGCTCGTCGATCCGGGCCCTCGCCCGCAGCGTCGGGGTCGACATGCCGATCACCGACGCCATGCACCGCGTCTGCCACGAAGGCGTCGACCCCCGCCAGGCCGGCGCCGAGCTGCTGGGGCGGTCGCAGAAGCACGAGTGGTCCTGACCTCCCGGCAGGTGAGACGGCTTGACCGGGCGGGACGCGGCTGGGACTCTGGTCGCATGTTCGCGCACGCCATGTCCGAGTCGAGGGGCCTCCTGGGCCTCCGCTCCGTCGTGCGCGCGTGTCGCTGTTGTCGGTGAACCCAGCCCCGGCCCAGCTCGACACCCTTTCTTCCGCGTGAGGACCCTCATGTTCGCCGTTCCGGACAACACCCTGCTGCGTCCCGAAAACCCCGCGCTGCGCCACCCCGTGCGCGTCGCCCTCGAGGTCGCCGCCGACCGCGACCGCTGGCGCCACCTGCTGCGCTACGACCCCGACGAGCGCTTCGCGACGCTGGTGTCGAAGGACGAGCAGCAGGAGGTCTGGCTGATGAGCTGGCTGCCCGGCCAGCGCACCGACCTGCACGACCACGCCTTCGCCAGCGGCGCGTTCACCGTGGTCGGCGGCCACCTGACGGAGGCCGTGGCGCGCCGCGCGCCGGACGGCCGCGCGGTCACCGAGCTGCACGCCCTGTCCGCGGGGCAGTCGCGGGTGTTCGGGCCCGGGTACGTGCACGAAGTCCGCAACGAGGGGCCGGACCCGGCGATCTCGATCCACGTCTACCGCGACGCGGGCCGCGCGATGCGCCCGTACCACCTCGACCCGGTCGAAGGGCCGATCCGGGACTGATCCTCAGTCCAGGTCGCCGCGGGCCCGGAACTCCCGCTCGATCCGGGGCCGGTCCGCGCCGGCCGCCAGCAGCGCGTGCAGCAGGATCCGCGCCTTCCGCGCGTCCAGCCACCCCGCCATCGTCGCGCCCATCGCGATCAGGCTCGACTCCGAGCCGTGGAAGCCGTACGTCGACCGCAGCGTCGGGCCCGCCCCGGTCCGCGACGCGACGACCACCGGCAGCGACGGCACCAGCCGCGCGATCACGTCGGCCGTGGCGGCCGAAACGTGCCCCGCACCCGTCGCGGCGACGACGACACCGCGCACCCCCGGCTGCGTGGCCACGGAAGAAAGCACTGCGCCCGAGTCGTCCAGACCGGCTTCCACCACCGGGACCAGGCCGCCGAAGTCGTCGCCGTCGAGCGACGGCAGCCGCGGCGGCGACGGGTGGAACCAGTGCACCGCGTGCTCGACGACCATGCCCAGCGGCCCCGCCGGCGCCGAGGAGAACGCCTCGAGGTGGCTCGAATGCGCCTTCCGCACCCAGCGCGCGGCGTGGACGTCGTCGTTGAGCGTGACCAGCACGCCGCGGCCGCGGCTGCGCGGATCGGCGGCGACGGTGAGCGCGTTGCGCAGGTTCGCCGGGCCGTCCGGGCTGAACAGGCCCGCGTTGCGCATGGCCCCGGTGATCACCACCGGGACGTCCGACGGCCAGTGCAGGTCCAGGAAGTAGGCCGTCTCTTCGAGGGTGTCGGTGCCCTGGACGACGACGAACCCGTCCGCGTCCTGGCGCAGGCCCCATTCGCGGCAGCGCAGCAGCGTCGCGAAGTCCAGCGCGGCGCTGCCGATCCCGGCGAGGGTCTCGGCCAGGACATCCATCGGCACGTCACCGAGCCCGCCGAGCAGTTCGGCCGCGCCGAACCGCGGGACGGCGCCGCCGTCGCCGCCGACCGGGGCCATCGAGATGGTGCCGCCCAGCGTGGCGACGGCGATCAGGGGACGTGCCATGCCCGCCACCCTATTCAGCCGGTCTCGACCGCCTGGAGCGTGTCCGTCACGGCGTCGCCGCACGCTCGGCCGCGCTCCTCAGCACGCAGAACTCGTTGCCCTCCGGGTCGGCGAGGACCGCCCAGCCCGTGCCGTCCGGGTTGCGCAGGTCGTTCACCAGCGTCGCGCCGAGGCCGAGGAGGCGCGAGACCTCCTCGTCGCGCGGGATGTCCGGCTGCAGGCACAGGTGCAGGCGGTTCTTCACCGTCTTCGGCTCCGGCACGCGCAGGAAGAGCAACGCCGTGTCGTCGTTCAGCTGGAAACCGACCTCGTCGTTGCCCGGCTGGTCCTCCTCCGGGATCGGCTTCCCGGTGACTTCGCTCCAGAACTGGCACAGCGTGTACGGGTCGGCGCAGTCGACGGAAACGTTCAGCACGGACGAAGGCATGGCACTCCTCGAAGTCGGGTGCCGCCGAGTCTGGCCCAGCCGCCCGGGGAGGGCGAACCGATTTAGGACGCCAGCGCCAGCCCCGCCGTCCGGTGCACGCGGCGGCTGTCGTCGACGATGAGGATCTCGCAGTCCGGGCGGTCGGCCGCCCAGGTGATGCCCTCCGCGCCCATCGCGAACGCCGCCGTGGCCAGCGCGTCCGCCGTCACCAGGTCACCGGCCACCACGGTCACGCTCATCAGGCCCGTCGCCGGTGTTCCCGAACGGCCGTCGAGGATGTGCGAGCCGCGCTCGTACGCCGCCGACGTCGCGATCGCGCCGTTGCGCGACTCCAGGACCGCGCACACCGCCAGGGGCTGCTCGGGGTGGCGCACCCCGACCCGCCACGGACGGCCCGGCTCCGGCTCGCCGGCCGTGACGACGTCGCCGCCGGCGTTGAGGCAGAACGTCGCCGCGCCCTCGGCCTTCAGCATGTCGGCCGCGCGCTGCACCGCCCAGCCCTTGACGACCGCGCACGGGTCGAGGCCGCGGCCGGGCAGCCGCGCGCGGAACGCGCCGCCGGAGAGCTGCTCGTAGTACGCGCAGAGCTCCAGCACTTCCAGGAGGTCGTCGCTCAGTTCGGCGGCCGTCAGCTCGCCGCGGTCGTACCGGCTGACCTCGCTGTCGTCCTTGAACGGGCTGAACCGGGCGTCGACGTCCCGGAACCACGCGAAGACGTCGTCGACGACCTCGGCGAAGTCGCCTTCGTCACGCAGGTCGAGGGAGATCGGCAGGCCCATCACCTGTTCGACGCGCGTGGTCATCTCTTGCCCCGCGCGTCGATCGCGGCCTGCAGCGACGTCTTGTACGACTCGCTCGTCTCGGTCGCGCCGGTCACCGTGTCGATGTTCGCGCTCTGCGCCTGCATCGCCGCTTCCTGCAGCTTCGGCAGCGCGGTGACGGCCCGCCCGTGGTCCGGGGCCTGCAGCAGCGTGATCGCGGTGAGGCGGCTGCCGGTGAACGTCACCTGGACCTGCACGATGCCGTACACACTGGACTCCGCCGTGCCCTGGGTGGTCACGGTCCCGCCCGCCGAGTCCGCAGTGGACGGTCCGGGGGCCTTGTTGTCCGAAGAGGACGGTGTGGACGGTGTCGTCGGCGCGCCCGAAGCCGGCGGTGCCGTGACGGCGGGCGGCGGCTGGGCGACGGCGGCGCTCTGCACCGGTCCCGGCTCGAACCGCCAGACCGCGATGAACCCGGCGATCGACAGCGCGACGACGAAGATGGTCTTCTTCACAACGTTCCCCTAGGCCGCGAGACTGAAGCGTTCGGCGTGGACCTGGGCGTTCGGCACGCGCAGCTCCCGAAGGCTGCGCAGGACGGCCGCGGTCATCCCCGGCGGGCCGCAGACGAACACGTCCCGCTCGTGCACGTCCGGCACCATCATGTGCAGGTTCGCCGGCCCGAGCAGCACACCGCGCGGGCCCACCGCCTGGTCCGGCCCGGTGAGCAGGCTGACGACGGCGCCGCGCGCCTTGGCCAGCTCGTTCAGTTCCGGCAGCAGCACCGCGTCGGCCTGGTTGCGCACGCGGTACAGCACCACGACGTGGCCGTCGATGTCCTCCAGCAGCGCGCGGATCGGCGTGATCCCGACACCGCCCGCGACGAGCAGCGCGTTGGGCCGCTGCTGGTGGATCGTCGTGAAGGCGCCGTACGGGCCTTCGGCGAACACACGCGTCCCGACGGGGAGGTTGCGCAGCCCCGCACTGGAATCGCCGAGCGCTTTCGCGGTCAGCCGCAGGGAACGGCCGTCCGGCGCGGCCGACAGGGAGAACGGATTAGCCTGCCACCAACGGTCTTTGGTCAGGAACCGCCACAGGAAGAACTGCCCCGCCTTGGCCGGCAGCTTGTCCAGGTTCTTGCCGGACATGTACACCGAAACGACGTCCGGGGATTCGGAAACCACCGCCGTGACACGCAATTGGTGGCGCAGGTTCCGCCACAGCGGCAGCACGACGCGCCCGGCGAGCACGGCGGCGCCGGCGCCGAGCCAGAGCGTCCACCAGTACGCCTTCGCCGGTTCCGAACCGGCGAAGGACTGTCCCAGCGCGATCTGGTGCGTGAAGGCGAGCAGCACCGCGGCGTAGGTGTAGAGGTGGATGAAGTGCCACGTCTCGTAGGCGAGCCGCTTGCGCGCGAACTTCGCCGAAACGGCGCCGACGACGAGGATCACGGCGAAGGCGACCAGTGCCCGCAGGATCCCTTCGAGCGTGTTGGCCATCTCGACCAGCTCGTCGACGACCCCCTTGTCCGAAACCTCCGCGTAGCCCATGGTGATGAACACCAGGTGCGCCAGCAGGGTCCAGAGGATCGTGAAGCCGGTCCACCGGTGCCAGGTGGTCAGCCGGTCCATCCCGAGCCGGCGGTCCAGCCAGGGCAGCCGGGCCACCAGCAGCAGCTGGAACGCCATCGCCAGGGCGCCGTACACGCCGGCGAGCCTGCCGATCGTGATCAGCACGTTCTGCGAGACCCCGGCCTGCGCGAACAGGACGGTGACGGCGGCCACATTGGCCCCGAGGAAGAGAAAGAGGCCGGATTTCGCGGCGATCCGGGGGCGGATCGCCGGGCGCGCGGCCTCGGCGGTCTGCGTCATGGTGCTCACACGGATCCCCCTTTGATTCGGTTCACCAGGCTAGCGTCGGCACCGACCCTGTGGGGAGGCTTTGCCCCGACTGTCGGAATCCTGTCGGCGCGCCGTTCGGGTACGCCGATCGGCGCGCGCCGGGAGATGATGCAGTGGTGCAGACCCCTGACCCCGTGCGCCTGCTCGTCGTCGACGACGAGCCGCACATCGCCGACCTCGTCGCCACCGTCGCCCGGTACGAGGGCTGGCAGGCGGTCACGGCCGGGACCGGCCAGGCCGCGCTGAGCCGGGCCGCGGAGTTCGGGCCGGACATCGTCGTGCTCGACCTGATGCTGCCCGACCTCGACGGCTTCACCGTGCTCGACCGCCTGCGGGAAGGCGGCAACGCGGTCCCCGTGGTCTTCCTCACGGCCAAGGACGCGACGGCGGACCGGATCGCCGGGCTCACCCGCGGGGGTGATGACTACCTGGTGAAACCGTTCTCGGTCGAGGAGCTGATGGCGCGGTTGCGGGCGGTGCTGCGGCGCAGCGCCGGCGTCGCGCACCAGCCCGAGGCGCGCGGCGCCGTGCTGCAGGTCGGCGACCTGACCCTGGACGAGGACACCCGCGAGGTCCGCCGCGGCGACGTCCTGGCCGAGCTGACGCCGACCGAGTACGAGCTGCTGCGCTACCTCATGCGCCGCTCGCCCGCGGTGCTGACCAAGGCGCAGATCCTCGACCACGTCTGGGAATACGACTTCGGCGGCCGGTCCAACGTGGTGGAACTGGTCATTTCGCACCTGCGGCGCAAGGTCGACGCGGGCGACGGCGAGCCGCTGATCCACACCGTGCGCGGCGTCGGGTACGTCGTGCGGCAGGCCCACCGGTGACGCGCGCGGTCCGCCGCTGGTACGGGGCCTGGCAGCGCACCCGCCTGGGCACCCGCATCACCCTCGGCCTCGGCGCGCTCGCGCTGGTGGTGTTCGCGGCCGTGGGCGTCACGACGGTCGGGATCATGCACGGCTACCTCGACCGGCGGCTCGACGAACAGCTGTCCAAGAGCCAGAACACGCAGCTGCCGTTGCTGCGCGAGACGCACGGCTCGCCGCAGTCGGTGTACTCGTGGTACTCGGCGCTGTACAAGATCCAGGGCGGGGTCGCCGTGCCCGAGCCGGGCGGCAAGCTGCCCGGCGACGCCAAGCAGCTGGCGAAGATCGCCGCCGAGGCGGCGGGCGGCGACGTCACCCGCACCGTCTACCTGCGCGACGACGGCCCGTACCGGGTGCGCGCGTGCCCGGTCGACACCGACTCGGTGCTGCTGTCCGCCGCGCCGCAGAAGGACCTCGACGGCACGGTCCAGCAGCTGATCTGGGTCGAGGTGGGTGCCTTCGCGCTCGCGCTGGCCGTGCTGGTGGTCGTGGGACGGCTGGTGCTGCGCCGCGGCCTGCGCCCGCTGGCCGACATGGCCGGCACCGCGCACGACATCGCCTCCCACGACCTCACCGCCGACCCGGACCTGCCGGTGCGCGCGGCGGGCACCGGCGGCGGCGCCGAGGTCGAGGAGCTGCGGACGGCGTTCAACGTGATGCTGGCCCACATCGACACGTCACTGGCCGCCAAGACCGAGGCCAACGAGCGGCTGCGCCGGTTCGTCGCGGACGCCTCGCACGAGCTGCGGACGCCGCTGACGTCGATCCGCGGGTACGCCGACCTCTTCCGCTACGCCGCGGCGAACGAGCCGGCCGAGCGCGAAGCCCACCTGGCGAAGATCCGCGAGGAGACCGCGCGGATGACCGTGCTCGTCGACGACCTCCTGCTGCTGGCCCGGCTCGACGCGCGGGCCGCCGAGACGCCGTTGCGGCCCGAGCGCGTCGACCTGGCCGAGCTGGCCGGGGACGCGGCGGACGCGTTCGCTGCCGGCCGGCCCGACCACCCGCTGACTTCGGAGCTTTCGGCGGTTTTCGTGGACGCCGATCCGGTGCGCCTGCGGCAGGTGCTGGACAACCTGCTGGCCAACGCGGCCGTGCACACCCCGCCCGGGACGTCGGTGCACGTGTCGGTGACGGCGTCGGGTGGTTTCGCCGTGGTGCGGGTGACCGACACCGGGCCCGGCATCGCCGAGGGGGTCCAGGAGCGGATCTTCGACCGGTTCTTCCGCGTCGACGACTCCCGCACGCGCGGCAACGGCGGCACCGGGCTCGGGCTGTCGGTGGTCCAGTCCTTGGTCACCGCGCACGGCGGCACCGTGTCGGTGTCCTCGGTGCCGGGCCGGACGACGTTCAGCGTGCGGTTGCCGCTCGCGCGGTGACGTGCTCCGGTGCGGTCCAGCCGGGGGAGAGGTCTTCGGACGGCTCGGGTGCGCCGTAGACGGTCCGCACCGGCAGGACGCCGGCCCAGGCGGTGCCGGCCTCGACGTCCTCCGGCTCGTCGTCCGGGCCTTCGGCGCGCATCTTCACCGACGCCTCGGCGAGGTCCAGCGCGAGCACGGACACCGCGGCGAACTCCTTCGCGTTGACCTCGCGCGCGTGCTCCCACGAGCCGGGCGCGAGGTGGTCGGTGAGCACCTTGAGGCCGTGCATCTTCGCCTCGGCGTCGAGGACCGGTTTCGCCTGGCCGAGGATGACGGCGCTGCGGTAGTTCATCGAGTGGTTGTTGACCGAGCGCGAGTAGACGATGCCGTCGAGGAGCGTCACGGTCACGCAGACGTCGAGGCCGTGCGCGGCGGTGCGGAGGCTGGCCGCGCCGGTCGAGCCGTGCAGGTAGAGCGTGTCGCCGTCGCGGCCGTAGCCGGTCGGGAGGACGAGCGGCACGCCGTCGCGGACGATCCCGAGGTGGCAGATCAGGCCTTCGTCCAGGATCGCGTGCAGCGCGGAGCGATCGGTGACGGCGCGGTGCTTCTTGCGGCCGAGCGTGGTGCGGGGCGTGGTCGACAACATGCGACCAGCGTCTCCCGGCATAGTGGCCTCGGAAAACGGCCACTTCTCGTACACTTGGGAAGTCCACTCTCGTCGGGGAGGTCCCGTGTCCGACACCGCGCTCCCGGTCAGCCTCGACCGCTCGGCGGTGACCCCGCTGGCCGTGCAACTGGCGGACGCACTGCGCGAGGCGGCGGCGAGCGGCCACCTCCGCGGCGGCGACCGGCTGCCTTCGACCCGGGCGCTGGCCGGCCGCCTCGGCGTCAGCCGCACGGTGACGTCGGCGGCGTACGAGCAGCTGCACGCCGAAGGCTGGATCGCGGGACGGCACGGCTCCGGCACGTACGTGACGACACCGCCTTCGTTCTCGGCTTCGGAGGTCCCGGCGCCCGCTGTGCCCGCTCCCGAGGCCTCGCCGCCTGCGTTGCTCGACCTCGGGCCGGGAACCCCGTGGGCGGCGGGCCTGGACCGAGCGGCCTGGCGCCGCGCCTGGCGGGCGGCGGCGGACCCCGAGCCGTTGGTGCGCGCCCACCGCGCGGGCCTGCCGGAGTACCGCGCGGCGGTGTCGGAGCACCTGCTGCGCCACCGCGGCCTGGCGGCGGGATCGGTCCTGGCCACGGGCGGCACGACGGCGGCGGTGGTGGAGCTGGCGGCGGCGGTGCTGGAGCGCGGGGACGTCGTCGCCGTCGAAGAGCCGGGGTACCAGCGGGCGGTGCAGGCGTTCCTCCGCGCGGGGATGCGGGTGGTGGGCGTGCCGGTGGATCTCGAGGGGCTGCGGCCCTCGGCCATTCCGGCGGGCGCGCGGGCGGTGTACTGCTCGCCGGCCCACCAGTACCCGATGGGCAGCAGGCTGAGCGCGGCCCGGCGGGTCTCGCTGGTGGAGCGCGCGCGGTCCGACGGAATGCTGGTCATCGAGGACGACTACGACGGCGAGCTGCGGTTCGACGTGGCGCCGCTGCCGATGCTGGCGTCGTTGGCCCCGGACGTCGTGGCGCATCTGGGGACGACGTCGAAGATCCTGACGCCCACTTTGGGGGCGGGCTGGATGGTGGCACCGGAGGCGATCACCTCGGCGGTGCTGGCGTACCGGGATTCGACGGGAACGCGGCCTTCACCGGCCGGGCAGCGGGTGTTGTACGAGTTCGCGCGGAACGGGGATTTGGGCCGCCACCTGCGGAAACTGCGGCGGGAGATGGCGGAGCGGCGGACATTGCTGGCGGGCGCTTTGTCGGCGGCGGGGGTACCGGTGCGGGGCGACGACGCGGGAGCCCACCTGGTGGTGCCGTTTTCATCGGCTTCGGTGGAAGCATCGGTGATCGCGGCGGCCGAGCGGCGGGGGATCCGGTTGGACGGGCTGGCGCGGCATTTCGCCGGTTCGCCTTCGGCTCATGGGGTGGCGATCGGGTACGCCGGGTGTTCGCGGGAGGCCTTGGTGGCGGCGTTGCCGACGTTGGTGAGTTTGTTGCGCTGAGGCTTGTCCACAGTGCGGCGAAACCCGGCCGAGCGGACCAGCCCAGTCGACTCGGCCGGACAGACCCGACTCCGCCAACCCCGGAACCCACCAACCCCTCGACTCACCAGACGTACCAACCCCGTCACCGGTTGCGTTCACCGCTCACCGCGCCCCACCCAGCGCACCGGGCTCGGCTGTTCCGCGAGGTCACCGGGTACGGTGGCTCACCATGAGCGAGAAGATCCGGGTGGCCGTCGTGTTCGGTGGGCGCAGCAGCGAGCACACCATCTCGTGCCTGTCCGCCGGCAGCGTTCTCGGGCACCTCGACCCTGAACGCTTCGAGGCCGTCCCCGTCGGGATCACGCGCGAAGGCCGGTGGGTGCTCGGCTCCGGTGACTCCGCCCAGCTCGCCATCCGGGGGCGGGAACTGCCCTCCGTCGAGGGCGGCACGGGCCTCGTCCTCGCCGGGGATCCGTCCAGCCAGGGCCTCGTTGCCGTGGAAGCCGGGCGGGAAAGCGAACTGCTGTCCCGGGTCGATGTCGTCTTCCCCGTCCTGCACGGGGCCTTCGGCGAAGACGGCACCATCCAAGGCCTCCTCGAACTCGCGGGCATCCCCTACGTCGGGCCCGGCGTTCTCGCCAGCGCCGCCGCCATGGACAAGGAAACCGCCAAGAAACTGCTTGCCGCCGAAGGGCTTCCGGTCGGGACCTACTCCGCCCTCAAGCGGGGGCAGTCCACTTTGGACGAGCAGGAGAAGGAACGCCTCGGCCTCCCCGTCTTCGTCAAGCCCTCCCGGGCCGGGAGCTCCGTCGGCATCTCGCGCGTCGCCGATTGGGCCGAGCTGGACGCCGCCATCGCGCTCGCCCGGGCCACCGATCCGAAGGTCCTCGTCGAGGCCGCCGTCGTCGGGCGGGAGGTCGAATGCGGGGTCCTCGAATTCCCCGACGGCCGCGTCGAAGCCTCGCTGCCCGCCGAGATCCGGGTCCTCTCCGAGGACGAAAACGCCTGGTACGACTTCGAAACCAAGTACCTCGGCGACGACGCCGAACTCGACATCCCCGCCAAGCTCGACGACGCCCTCACCGAGAAGCTCCGCGCGATGGCCGTCGAAGCCTTCCGGGCCCTCGACTGCCAGGGCCTCGCCCGCGTCGACTTCTTCGTCACCGAAGACCACGAGCTGATCATCAACGAGGTCAACACCATGCCGGGCTTCACGACGAAGTCCGCCTACCCGAAGATGTGGGAGGTCACCGGCATGGACTACGCCACGCTGCTGGCCACCCTCGTCGAGACGGCGATCGCCCGCGGAACCGGCCTGCGTTAAGAGAACCGCAGCGGCTGCGGCGCCAGCTTCGCGGCCACCGTGTCCGAAACGGCCTGCAGCGGCCCGGTCCCGGCGCTGTCCGGCACCGTCAGCGCCGCGTAGACCTCCCGGTCCACCACGTACCACGTCGACGCGCCCTCGCCCGGCACCTGCAGCCACTGCACCTTGTTCACCAGCCGCAGCTGCGCCGTCGGCGTCAGCTCCGGGGGACGGTCGAGGCCGCAGCGCAACACCACGGGATCACCGGAACCCCAGGCCACCGTGGCGGGCGGCGCCGGGTCCGCCAGCGCGCGCACCTTCAGCGCCGTCCCGTTCGACGTCAGCTCGGAGGGCACCGCACCCAGCAGCGCCGTGCAGCCCGGCGAGCCCGCGGCCGGCGCCGGCACGGCGACCAGCGGCAGCGGTCCAGCGGTGTCGGAGGGGGCGGGCCGGGTCAGCGCGAACACGGCGACGGCGACCGCCAAGGCCACGGCGAGCGCCGCCGCCGTGACGAGCACCACTCGCGGCGGTGCACCGGTGTCGGAGTCAGGCACCCGACCACTACACCATTGCTCAGAGGTGCACGACCGGGCAGGTCAGCGTCCGCGTGATGCCTTCCACGTTCTGCACCTTCGCGACCACGAGCTGGCCCAGCTGGTCGACGTTGTCGGCGGCCGCGCGGACGATCACGTCGTACGGTCCGGTGACATCCTCCGAGCTGGTCACACCCGGGATGCTGGAGATCTCGGCAGCCACCGCGGCCGCCTTGCCGACCTCGGTCTGGATGAGGATGTATGCGTGGACCACGGCGCGCCCTTTCGTCGGGATCGAAAGCTCAAGGTAGGAACGTCTTCAGCAACGTATCGCCAGCTCACGGAAAAACATAGGGCATCCGACTATCGGTGATCGATCTTTGTCCCGGTAGAGAAAGCAGAGGTGACCGGTGTCACCGAACGACGGAACGGTCGCCGAGACCGGCGAGTTCGCGCTCATCCGAGCCGTCACCGAAGGACGGCGCCAGCCGCCGGGCACGCTGCTCGGCCCGGGCGACGACGCCGCCGTCGTCGCGGCCCCGGACGGCCGCGTGGTCGCCAGTACCGACGTGCTCG
>NZ_MUMI01000582.1 GCF_002155975.1 Amycolatopsis kentuckyensis | reverse complement strand
GCAGCCGGTCCGCGCGGGCGGACGAGTCCGCGGTCAGCTCCGCCGCCCGCCGCAGCGCGGCCAAGGCGGCGGCGACCCCGCCCCGCCGCAGGGCCCGCCCCGCGGTGGAGTCCAGGTCCCGCGCCGCGTGCTCGTCGGGACCGGCGGTGGCGGCGGCGCGGTGCCACGCCTGCCGGTCGGGCTGCCCTTGGAGCTCGGCGGCGAGAGCGGCGTGCGCCGCCTGTCGCTCCGCGGCGGTCGCGGCGTGGTGCAGCGCCGAGCGGACGAGCGGGTGCCGGAAGACCATTCCCCACCCCGTCACCAGGCCGGCCTCGACCGCCGGCCCGAGGGCGGCGACGTCGACCGCCGTCCCCAGCATCCGGGCCGCGGCGGCGAGGCACTCGTCGAGCGTTCCGTCGCCGTTGAGGGCCGCGAGGAGCAGCACCGACCGGGTGTCCACCGGAAGCCGGGAGACGCGGGCGGTGAAGGTGCGCTCCAGCCGCTCGGTCAACGGCAGCGGACCCGGCGTGAGCGCGTACGCCCCACCGACCGACTGCAGCGCGACCGGCAGCTCGGTCAACGCCAGCGGGTTCCCGGCCGCCTCCTCCAGCAGCCGCCGCCTGACCTGCTGCCCCAGGCCGGGGGCCACCGCGTCCAGCAGCTCACCCGACACCGCGTCCGTCAGCGGGTTCAAAGCCAGCACGGGCAGCCCGGCACCGCCGAGCCGGTCGTCCAGGCCGCGGGTGACGACGACCAGGGCGAGGGGGTCGGACTCGATCCGCCGCGCGACGAACCCCAGCACGTCGAGACTGGCCCGGTCCATCCAGTGGGCGTCCTCGACGACCACCAGCAGCGGTGTCTTCACCGCCGCGTCCGACAGCAGGGTCAGCGCGGCCAGGCCGACGAGGTAGAGGTCGGGCACGGCCTCGTCGGCGAGCCCGACGGCTGCGCGCAGGGCGGCGCGTTGCGGTCCGGGCAGGTCGTCGATCCCGTCTCGCAGCTGGTGGACCAGCTGGTGCAGCCCGGCGCAGGCGACGTCTTCCTCCGACTCCACGCCCACCGCCGTGAGCACCCGGACCCCGTGGCCCGCGGCCCGCGCCGCCGCCTCGGCGACGAGCGTCGACTTCCCGATCCCGGGAGCGCCGAGGACGACCACCGCGCCGCCCGCCCCGGAGGCGGCCCGCTCGACCAGTGCGGTCAGTGCGCGGCGCTCCGTCTCGCGACCCAGCAGCGCCGGTCGTTGCATGCCCGCTCCCTCTCCTCCGTGCGGCTCCGGCTGCCTGCCAGGTGCCGCGTCCTCGCCCTGCCGGAGGACTCCAGGGCCTGCGAGCGTATTCGAGGACCAGCTCGGGCAGTCCCACGGGCATTGCCGCTCACAGAGCTCGTGCGCGTCACATCCGGGACTTTGCGGCCCGTGCTGTGGCTGTGCCGCCCGAGGGCCGGCTCTGCTGGCCGGACGATCGACGCCCCGCCGACTTCAGCCGCGACCACCGCCCCAGCACCTGACCGAGATCGTGAAGCGGATCAGCCGAGGGGCTGTTCGTCGGGCGGAAGCGGCCAGCCGCCTGCTCCCGCTTCCAATTCCGTCAGGCGGCGCTCGCGTGGGTGGTCTTGCGGGCCCGAACGCCGGTCCGCCGGGGCTTACTCGCGGTGGGCGAGTTCGTCATTCGGTGTCGATGCGCTGCCGCAGCTGCTCCAAAGTTTTGGCCAGCAGCCTGGAAACGTGCATCTGGGAGACGCCGATCCGTTGGGCGATCTGGCTTTGGGGGAGCTCGTCGACGAAGCGCAACTTGACGATGGCGCGTTCGCGGGGTTCCAGTGTGGCCAGTGCCGCGCGCAGGGCGATGTGGTTCTCGAACCGCTCGAAGCCGGTTTCGTCCTCGGCGAGCTGGTCGGCGACGGTCAGGTTGTCTTCGAACCCGCGAGCGGGGGTGTCGATGGACGTGGCGCGATAGGCCTGGGCGGCCAGCAGTCCTTCCCGGACGGCGTCGACGTCCATGTCGAGGTGACGGGCGAGTTCGCTGGGCGTGGGAGCGCGGCCCAGCTCGTAGGCCAGGGTGTCGGCTGCCTTCGCGAGTTTCTGCTTCAGGTCCTTCAACGAGCGGGGGACGCGCATCGACCAGCCGGCGTCGCGGAAGTGCCGTCGGACCTCGCCCATGATGGTGGGCACGGCGAAGGACACGAAGTCGCTGCCGCGGTCGGCGTCGTAGCGGTCGACGGCGTGGATCAGCCCGGTCCGGGCGACCTGGAGCAGGTCTTCGAAGGGTTCACCGCGGTTGCCGAACCGGCGTGCGATGTGCTCGGCGAGCGGGAGGTGCTCGATGATCAGCCGCGCGCGGAGAGCGGCCCGGCGGGGGTCTTCGGCGTCGAGGCGGCTGCGTTCGTCGAAGAGGGGAGTGCAGTGGGCGTATTCGTTCGACCGTCGCGGCGTCGGGACGGTCAGCGCGTCGTTCGCTGCTGCGTGGTCGGGAGCACAGACAGTCATAGGGGAGGGGTACCCCTAATCGTGTGAATTACTCCCACAAGTTCCCTGGCTGGGCTCTCGGGGGATCACAGCTGGTCCAGGCCGGTGGGGTGGATGTGCGTGGGACCAGCGCCCAGACGGTCTTGCCGTGTGCGTCGGTGCGCACGCCCCAGTCCAATGACAGCTGGCCGATCAGCCGCAGCCCGAAGCAGCCGCGGTGCCGTCGAGTGCCGGTAGGCGTTGCCGACGAGCTCGTCGAGCACCAGCAGCACCGCGCCGAACCGATCGTCGGGGTGTGCGGTGAGCACGAGATCGTTCACGATCGAGGCTCGCACGTCCCGCAGATCCGGTCGGCTGGTGAGGTCGACCGTGGCCTCACCGCCCTGGCGGCCGATGCCGATGTCCTCGCTGAGATTCACACCGTTGTTCCCCTCCGGTCCACCGCACTGCATTCGGTGCGCGGCGGGCTCCGGATGGGCGTCCGATCGGGGAATTTGCCGACGAGATCGTTCGCGACCCAGCGGTACGCGGTCGTGCTCGACAACCTCGCCGCCGGACCACAGCATGACGGCGACGTCCCCGGCCGGATCGGGGTGAGCCCGATCATCCGGCGGTGTCCGTTCTGCTCGACGACGCGCTCCCCGGTGAGCCATTGGCCGCTGTCCCGGTGCCTCGCCCGGCCGGCGCCCTTTGGTGATCTCCGGGTGAATCTCGGATGAACAACGCCCTGGCGGTTTGCGGCGAGGCTCTGGTTTGAACCCGGCCGCCAACCTGGGCCAGGCGACGCTCGGGCCGTGGCCCTCCGTGTCTGTGGCTTGACCTCAGTCTCCTGCCACGGGTGTGAGCGCGCCAGGGGATTACGTCCTTGTCCGGCGCGCATTCGGGTGGCGAGGAGGTGATGTGCAGCGCCGCCAAGCCGGTTGACGCGAGGAAGCCGACTCCGGTCAGGCCGGCGATGACCGCGGCTGGTTCACCCGTGAGGGTGGCCTCGAGGGGCTGGGCGAAGGCAGGTGCGGGACCGTCGTCCGGACGGGAGCCGGTACACCAGGACCAGGGCGGAAGGCTCAGGCGGGCGAGTGCAGGAAGAGCACGGTGTCCAGCCCGAGCCGGATGAGCTTCCGGCGGGCGGTCGCCGAGGTCACGACGCGGAGTTCGCGACCTTCGTCAAGGCACTGCCGGGCGAGGGTGACCAGCGGGACGACGGCTTCGGTGGTCAGGTGTGTGACGGCCGTCGCATGGCGTCCAGTCGGCCCGGAACAGCCAACCGGCACGGTCAGTCGGTGGCGGCCAGTACCTGGGCGATGAACTGCTCGGCAACTTCCCGCAGCTTGAGGTTCCGGTTCTGTGACTGCTTGACCAGCAGGTCGAAGGCGTCGTCGGCGGGGACACGGTGCAGGGCCATGAGGATGCCCTTGGCCTGGTCGATGACCGCGCGCGAGGTCAGCGCGGTGCGCAGCTGCCCGACGGTTTCCTGGGCGGTCTGGTAGCGGCGGGCGCCGCGCAGGCCGGCCTCGGCGGCGGTGGTGTACAGCTCCAGCAGCGCGGCGTCGAGAGCCCCGAACCCTCCGCCGCCAGTGCTGTAGAGGTTGAGTGAGCCCTGGTACTCCCGGTCGATGAACAGCGGCGCGGAGAGGTAGCTGGCGACGGCGTCCTCACCGGCTGCCGCGGCGAACACGGGCCACCGCTGCGTGGCTTCGCGCACCTCGACTCGCTGCAGTTCCCCCGTGCGGGCCGCTTCGAGGCAGGGGCCTTGCCCGGCGTCGTACTGGGCCTGGTCGATCCGCAGAGCACCCTCACCCGTGGCAGTCGCGGTGTAGGGCGCTCCGTCACGCAGCAGGGTGACGCTGGCCATTTCCGTGTCCGGCACCGCCGACACCACCTGCCGGCACACCCGCTGCAGCAGTACAGCGAGCTCCTCTTCCTCATCGAGGGCGACGCTCAGCCGCTCCAGCGCACCGGTGACCTCGTCGACGCGCTGCACAGCCCCCAACTCGCCGACCTGGTCCTGTCTTTCGCTCATCGCCCGCCTTCCGGAGCAGATCCGTTTGCTGCGCTCAGCGTAACCAGCAGCGCCGCGCGTCTCGCCGTGTGACATTCCGTCGCCACCTGGGATCCCGGGGAGATCGCCGGGCTTCCGCACCTGGCGGGGCGATGACGTCGGTCAGGAAGTCGGGGGCCCTTGGACAGGCGTCGCCCGGGTAGGGCGAACGCGACCCGCCACGGCCCGGAGGTCCTCAGTGCTCCGGGCCGTGGAAAGGGCCGTCAGGCGGCGAGCTGCCAGTCGCCGATCGTGTACCAGCTCGACCAGCTGCCGCCGGTGTTGTAGACGTGGATGAGTTTGCCGTCGGTCCCACGGACGAAGACTTCGGTGGTGCCGGTGCTGGGTTCGTATACTGCGCTTGGGCTGCCGGTGGTTTGCCAGTCGCCGATCGTGTACCAGTCCGACCAGCTGCCGCCGGTGTTGTAGACGTGGATGAGTTTGCCGTCGGTCCCACGAGCGAAGACTTCGGTGGTGCCGGTGTTCGGTTCGTATACTGCGCTTGGGCTGCCGGTGGTTTGCCAGTCGCCGATCGTGTACCAGCTCGACCAGCTGCCGCCGGTGT
>NZ_MUMI01000581.1 GCF_002155975.1 Amycolatopsis kentuckyensis | reverse complement strand
GTTCCGGCTTTGATCACGCGAGATGCGCCGAAAAGCCCTCTGCCGGGTGGGGGTTGCGGGCTTACCATCGGGGCATGGACGGCGCTGGTGGCGTCCTCGCGAACCTGATCCTCTTTGCCGTGGTCTGCCTCGCGCCCACGGTGCTGTTCTGGTGCGCGCTGCGCGTCCCCAAGCTGGTCGGCTGGGTCCGCCAGAAACGCGCCAAGCCG
Organism: Amycolatopsis kentuckyensis; assembly: GCF_002155975.1. Taxonomy (GTDB): domain Bacteria; phylum Actinomycetota; class Actinomycetes; order Mycobacteriales; family Pseudonocardiaceae; genus Amycolatopsis; species Amycolatopsis kentuckyensis. The sequence continues at coordinate 8,477 of NZ_MUMI01000581.1, read as the reverse complement.
CAACCCGAAGGCCTGCCGATCGAACGCGTCGCCGCGGACCTGCGGCGGGTGCACCGGCTGCTGGCCGGCTACCCGTCCGGGACGCCGGCCGCGCGGCGGATCGGCACCCGGCAGGCGTACGACGAGCTGCTCGTCCAGGCCTGCCGCCAGGTCGACGTCCCCCACCGGCTCGGGGAGCTGCCCGAGGGGATGGACCGCGAGATCGAACGCCTGCGCGTCGAGCAGTCGCTGCGGGAGCGCGGGCTGGCCGTCCCCTGAGTTGTACGGGCCGTGTACGCGCGCCCGGCACGCTGCCGGCATGCGATTCCTGATCGGCTTCGTGGCGCTGCTCCTGCTCGGCCTCACCCCGACGGCCCAGGCGGCGGCGAACTTCCCCCGGCTGGCCGTCGACGACTTCCGGCTCACCGCCGGGGACACCTTCGCCACCTACGGCTCCCGGGTCGCCGCGCTGGACGCGAAACTCCCGCCGCGCGGGCTCACCTCGCTGCTCGCCGACACCAACCGGAAGGCCCGCCCGCTCTGCCACGGCACCTACGTGGCCGCGGCCCTGAAGCCCGCCGGGTTCTGCTGGGAGGACGCGAACGATGACAAGACCAACGACTGGATCCCCCAGGGCCTCACCGGCTCCGGTGACGCGGACCCGGCGACCGGGACGGCCGGCGGCAAGCGTGTCGTGGCGGCGTCGTGGCACACCCCGGGCGACACGATGGTCCGCTTGTCCTTTGTGGACGCGACCGGCCTCGGCTACCGGCACGTCCTGCTGGTGGAGCCGACGTCCGGCACGGATTTCCGGGTCGTCACCGGCCACGGGCACGGCATGACCTGGGCCGGCAACCGCCTGTTCGTGGCGACCACCGGCGGCCTGATCCGCGTCTTCGACACGACGCACTTCTGGAAGGTCGACGCCGGCGCCGGGACGGTCGGCCTGGGCTCCGACGGCAAGTACCACGCGGCGTTCTACGACTACGCGATGCCCCAGATCGGCGCGTACTGGTACCCGGGCGGCGGCGCCTGCACGACGGCGACCGACGTACGCCCCTGCCTGTCGACGCTGTCGTTCGACCACACGGACTCGACGTTCGTGACGGCGGAGCACGTCCCGTCGGCGGCGGGCGGCCGGGTCCTGCGCTGGCCGTTCGACCGCGCCACCGGACAGCTGGCGGCCGCGGCCGACGGGCAGGTGCACGCGGTGGAGGGCTTCTCGTCGCCGGTGTGGGGAATGCAAGGGGCGGTGTCGCGAAACGGCTACTTCGTGCTGACGGGCGTGTGCCCGGAGTACGCGGGAGTGGCGGGCGACCACCCGTCCTGCCTGCACGGCGGCATCGGCGGCGCATCGACGTCGAGGCTGGCCGGCCAGGCCCCGGTGAACAGCCAGAACCTGTCGTACTGGCCGGCCACGGGGGAACTGTGGCTGATCAACGAGCAGCTGCGCGAACGCGTGGTCGTCCACGTCCCGTGGACGACGCTGACCGGGCGGCCCTGAAACGGCGGAAACCCCGCCACCGTGAGCCGGTGGCGGGGTTTCCGTAACGAACAACTCAGTCCAGGTAGTCCCGCAGGACCTGGGACCGCGACGGGTGGCGCAGCTTCGACATCGTCTTCGACTCGATCTGCCGGATGCGCTCGCGGGTCACCCCGTACACCTGGCCGATCTCGTCGAGCGTGCGCGGCTGGCCGTCCGTGAGGCCGAAGCGCAGCCGGACCACGCCCGCCTCGCGCTCGGACAGCGTCTGCAGCACCGACTGGAGCTGGTCCTGCAGCAGCGTGAACGACACGGCGTCGACCGCGACGACCGCTTCGGAGTCCTCGATGAAGTCGCCGAGCTGGCTGTCGCCCTCGTCGCCGATCGTCTGGTCGAGCGAGATCGGCTCACGCGCGTACTGCTGGATCTCCAGGACCTTCTCCGGGGAGATGTCCATTTCCTTCGCGAGCTCTTCCGGGGTCGGCTCGCGGCCGAGGTCCTGGAGCAGTTCGCGCTGGATGCGGCCCAGCTTGTTGATGACCTCGACCATGTGCACCGGGATGCGGATGGTGCGCGCCTGGTCGGCCATCGCGCGGGTGATCGCCTGGCGGATCCACCACGTGGCGTACGTCGAGAACTTGTAGCCCTTGGTGTAGTCGAACTTCTCCACCGCGCGGATCAGGCCGAGGTTGCCCTCCTGGATCAGGTCCAGGAACGCCATGCCGCGGCCGGTGTAGCGCTTGGCCAGCGACACCACGAGCCGGAGGTTCGCCTCCAGCAGGTGGTTCTTGGCGCGCTCGCCGTCACGCACGATCCACTTGAGATCGCGGCGCATCTGGGTGACGAGCTTCTCGCCCTCCTCCTCGGCGGTGCGCACGCGCTCGGCGGCGTAGAGCCCGGCCTCGATCCGCTTGGCCAGCTCCACCTCCTCCTCCGCGTTCAGCAGCGCGACCTTGCCGATCTGCTTGAGGTAGGCACGCACGGAGTCGGCGGACGCGGTGAGCTCGGCGTCCTTGCGCGCCTGGCGCAGCGCCTCGGACTCCTCCTCGTCCCAGACGAAGTCCGGGTTGTCGCTCTTGGCCGCGGCCTTGTCGGCCGCGGCGCCGCGGCGACGCTGCGCCGGGGTCTCCTCGTCCGACTCCTCGTCGTCATCGTCGTCGTCGGCCGAGTCGGCGTCCGGCTCGTCGTTGACCGTTTCGTCGACGACGTCGACCTCGACCTCTTCCAGGTCCGACAGGTCGGGTGTACCCAGTTCGTCGTCCTCGAGGTCGCCGGGACCGTCCGGCTCGCCGTCTTCGGTCTTCGCGCCCTTGGTCACGGCCTTCTTCGCCGGTGCCTTCTTGGCCGGCGCCTTCTTGGCGGTGGTGGTCTTGCGGGCCGCCGGCTTCGCCGTCCCGGTGGCTGCCTCTTCGGCCGGCTCGCCGGCTGCGGTCGCGGTCTTCGTCCCGCCTCGGGTTGCGGTTCTTGCGGCTGCCACTTACGCCCTTTCGCAGCGGTCGATCACGACGAGCAACGGCACGGGTGCCACTGCTGCCTCACATTCGGGGATCACGCCTCGGCCTGCGGTTTTGCCCTCCGCAGCCGTGGGCCGTGTTCCATTGTAACGACGGTACGCGCATGCGGTGCGAAGCGATCACCCTCAGCGCCGATTCAGTGCTGGATGCCCTCCGCCGCGGCGGCCGCGGCGCCGACGATGCCGGCGTTGTTCTGCAGGCTCGCCACCAGCACCGGAGTGCGGATGTCCAGCAGCGGCACCCATTTCTCGGCCTTCTTGCTGACCCCGCCGCCGACGATGAACAGATCGGGCCAGATCAGGTTCTCCAGCACGGTCAGGTAACGGTGCACGCGCTTGGCCCATTCGGGGTAGGAGAGCCCCTCGTTGTCCTTGACCGAGGCGGCCGCGCGCTTCTCGGCGTCGTGGCCGTCGATCTCGAGGTGGCCGAATTCGGTGTTGGGGACGAGCTTGCCGTCCTGGAACACCGCGCTGCCGATGCCGGTGCCGAAGGTCAGCAGCGCGGTGACGCCCTTGCGCGCGACCGGGTCGCCGAAGCGGATCTCCGCCATGCCCGCCGCGTCCGCGTCGTTGAGCATCGCGATCTGGTCGACGCCGCGGCCGAGCCGCTTGGCGAACAGCGCGTCGGCGTCGGTGCCGATCCACTGCTTGTCGATGTTGGCCGCGGTGTGCGCGACGCCCTTCTTGACGACCGCGGGCAGCGTGACGCCGACCGGGCCGTCCCAGCCCGCCTGCGTGACGACGTCGTGCACGACGTCCGCCACCGCCGACGGCGTCGACGGCTTCGGCGTTTCGATCCGGATGCGGTCGCCGATGAGCTGCCCCTTGTCCAGGTCGACCAAGGCGCCCTTGATCCCGCTGCCGCCGATGTCGATGCCGAAACCTCGGCGGGTCGCCTCCACCACGGACGTGGTCCCTTCTCGCACGATTCAGAAGCCTGCCTCGGAGACTTTAACCGGATGTGGTGACATGTCGGACGTGGGAGTTGACGAGTCGTTGCTGAAAAGCGTCGCGGTGCAGGTCGCGACGGACGCCGCCGAGCTGGTCCGCGAGGCCTGGGAGGGCATGGCTTCCGGTCGTGCGGTCGCCGTCGGGACCAAGTCCGGGGCCACCGACGTGGTGACCGCGGTGGACCACGAGTCCGAGCGCCTGGTGCGGGACCGGCTGGCCGTGCTGCGGCCGGGCGAGCCGGTGCTGGGCGAGGAGGGCGGCGGCGCGGCCGGGGCCGGCGTGACGTGGGTGGTCGACCCGATCGACGGGACGGTCAACTTCCTGTACGGCCTGCCGTGGTTCGCGGTCTCGGTGGCGGCGCAGGTCGGCGGGGAGTCGGTGGCGGGCGCGGTGGTCGAGCCGGCGAGCGGCCGCGTGTGGTCGGCGGCCCGCGGCCAGGGCGCGTTCCTCGACGGACGGCGGCTGGCGGTGTCGGCGCCGGACCGGCTGGAAGTGACGCTGGTCGGAACCGGTTTCGCGTATTCGCCGGAGCGCCGGGCACGGCAGTCGCGCTTCGCGGCCTCGCTGCTCGGGAACGTGCGGGACATCCGCCGCAACGGAGCGGCGTCGCTGGACCTGTGCGCGGTGGCGGCGGGCTGGCTGGACGCGTACGTGGAGCACGGCCTCAACCGCTGGGACTGGGCGGCGGGGGCGCTGATCGCGGCCGAGGCGGGCGCGGAGGTGTCCCTCCCGGGATCGGCGCCGGAGCTGGGACCGGATGCGACGTACGCGGCGGCGCCGTCGATCGCGGACCCGCTGCGGAAGGTCCTGTCGGACTGCGGGGCCGCGGAGGTCTGAGCCCGTTCCGGGTGGGTCGAAGTGTCCGGTCCGGGTCAGCAGGCCACGTCGCGGGCCGAAGCCAGCAGCGTCTGGTCCACCACCGGCGCCTTCGCGCCCGCGGACTGCTCGTTGCCGCCGCCGCCCTGGTGCGTCTTCGACCAGTCGGCGAGCTGCGTGATGATCTGGCGCGCCTCGGCCCGGGGCCGCAGGTCGCCGAAGAGCGTTCCGGTCACCACGTCGACGCTCGCGTCCTTGCGGTTGTCCTGGATCAGCTCCGCGCACGGCACCACCAGGCTGAGCGTCCGGGCCGCGGTGACGCCGTTCTCGCCGAAGCGGATCTGGCCGCGGCACTTGGCCTCGCGGTTCTCGTACGCCGGGTCGTTGGCCGGCTCGGCGCCGCTGGTGAACCCGAGCTCCTTCAGCGCGGTCGTGGTGATGCCGCCCTGGCCGCGGCTGCCCGAGGCGTTGAGGACCCGGTAGGCGACCTTGTCCGGCGGGACCGGAGCGCGGTCGTCGAGCGCGTTGTGGGGCAGGCTGCTGAACGTCACGCCCGGCGGCGGGCTCGCCGGCGGGTCGCACTTGACGGCCTCGTCGACGTCGCCCTTGCCGATGGCGGCGTTCACCCAGACGACGATCGCGCCCACCGCGAGCACGCCGATGACGATCAGCGCCGGCAGCGGCTTGTGCTTGCGATACGGCCGCGCCCCACGGTCCCCGATGCCGTTCCCCGACGCCACCTGCCCGTCCCTTCCCGAACACGAAACCGGCCGTGCGTACCGGGCACCGCCGAGGCCGGTCAGCCTAGGCGCTGCGACCCACGTACGTGGTCCCGGGTCACCCCGGAACGTACGGGGCCGGGGCTCCGCCACCCGGACCCCCGAAAGACCCAGCCGTTCCCGTGTCGATCCTGCGGTACCGGGCCCCAGCCGGACCGATCCCCGTGGCAGCGATCGCACCACGCCGGGGCGGCGCGGGGCAAGCGGACACCGGTCGCGCGTGAAGTTCTCCACCCCCGCGCAACCCGAACGGACGACAACGCGTCTTACCTGCGGGTTCCCCCTGTCGGGTGACGATTCCCCGGCAATGTCTGACTCGTTGCAGAACCCGGACAGCGGTGAGCTACCCTTCCCGGGCTCCGGCCGCAGGAAGAGGCCCGAAAAGAAGAGACCTCGGTCACTTCGGCCGTCGGGCACAAACAGGGGCCCTGGAACGTTGACCAGCGGCACGGCGGACTCACGGGCGCATCCGGGAGTCCGGGAAAACGACTACACAAGCTGATCGCAGGGGTGAGGGACACATGGCTACCGACTACGACGCTCCGCGCCGCAGCGAAGCCGACGAGCTGGCCGAAGACTCGTTGGAGGAGCTCAAGGCCCGGCGGAACGAGAACCAGTCCGGCGTCGTCGACGTCGACGAGGACGCGACCGCCGAGAACTTCGAGCTGCCGGGTGCCGACCTCTCCGGGCTTTCCGGTGAGGACATGACCGTGAAGGTGGTGCCGAAGCAGGCGGACGAGTTCACCTGCTCCGTGTGCTTCCTGGTGCACCACCGCAGCCGGCTGGCCGAGGACAACGGCGGACGCCTGATCTGCCGCGACTGCGCCTGACGAGCGCAGAGGGGTTCTCGGACACAGGGGACGAACAGACGCGACGGAGAGCCTCGAGGGCAGAGCCCGGCAAGAGCGAGGGAGAGGCTCGAAGCGCGCTGGGGACAAGGGGGCCGGCCGGCAGGCCGGCCCCCTTCCATGTACGGGGTCAGGCGCCCTTGAGCAGCTCGGCGACCTTTTCCGGGTGCCGGGTGCTGAACAGCCAGTACGGCGTCGGGTCGTTCGCGTCGGTGAGGTGCACCTTCACGACCGGGCCGACCCAGCCGCGGTGCAGCACGTAGGCGGCCGGGTCGCCGTCGCGCCCGAGCGCCTTGCGCTTGGCTTCCTTGTCGAAGATCTCCACCTCGCCGGCGTAGCGCAGCGGCAGGTGGGCGTCGCCGACCCACAGTTCCGGCTCGTCACCGCCGGTGATCCGGACCTTCGACCGGCCCAGCGACAGCAGCAGCGCCACGACCACCGGCAGCGCGATCACGTACGGCAGCCACGCCCGGATCCCCGGGTACCCGAGGTCGATCTCGGCGGCCAGGAGGATCGCGCCCAGGACCGGCAACGGCCAGCCCCACCACGGGACGTACAGCCGCTCGGAGTGCCGGACCGTCGCGTTCGCGGCCGTCTTCGCTGATTCACCCACGGGTAGAGAGTAATCTCGCGGCCCGTGTCCAGCGTTCAGGTACTCCTCTCCCGGCTCGATCCGGATGTCCCGCTGCCCGCCTACGCCCGACCGGGCGACGCGGGCGCCGATCTCGTCACCACCTCGGATATCGTGCTCGGACCCGGGGAACGCGGCGTCGTCGGCACCGGCGTCGCGATCGCGCTCCCGCCCGGGTACGCGGGGTTCGTCCACCCGCGGTCGGGCCTGGCCGCCCGGGCCGGCCTCTCGGTGGTGAACACCCCGGGCACGATCGACTCGGGCTACCGCGGCGAGATCAAGGTCTGCCTGATCAACCACGACCCGGTGCACCCGCTGGAGCTGACGCGCGGCGACCGCATCGCCCAGCTGGTCGTGCAGCGGGTCGAGCACGCCGAGTTCGTCGAGGTCGACCGGCTCGACGCGACCGAGCGGGGCGACGGAGGCTACGGCTCCACGGGTGGACACGCCACACTGGGAGCAGCACCGGCGCTCGCCGCGAGCGCCGCCACGGGGGAAGGAACGGAGAAGTAGTGGGGATTTTCGGACGCAAGCGGCGGACCGAGGGCGGGTCCGCCGGACGGCACGCCGCGCCCGAGGCCGAAGACACTTTCGAGGACGAGGCGTACGAGGAGGAATCGGAGCTTTCGGACGTCTCCGACGGCCCGTTCGACGTCGCCGACTTCGAAGACGACGGCATCCCGCGGATCGACCTCGGCTCGGTGAAGGTGCCGGTGCCGGACGGCTCCCAGGTCCAGGTCGAGATGGACCCGGAAGCGGGGGGCGTGCGCGCCGTGCACGTCGTCACCGAGCAGGGGCAGATCACGGTCAGCGCCTACGCCGCGCCGCGCTCCGGCGGGCTGTGGCGGGAGGTCAGCTCCGAGCTGGCCGACCAGCTGCGCTCCGACGGCGCCAAGGTCACCCTGGGCCGCGGCGTGTGGGGCCTGGAGATCTCGGCCATCATCGGCGACGTCGCCCTGCGCTTCGTCGGCGTCGACCGGCCCCGCTGGATGCTGCGCGGCGTCATCGCCGGCCCCCAGTCGGAGGCCGCGGGGGCCGTCGAGGTGCTGCGCGAGATCGTCCGGCGGACCATCGTCGACCGCGGCGACGCGCCGATGCCGGTCCGGACCCCGCTGACCATCACGCTGCCCGAGGCGGTCGCCGAGCACATCGCGGCCCAGCAACAGCAGGGCTGACCTGCGCCTGAAGGGCGCCCTCACCGCGGTGAGGGCGCCCTTCAGCGCGTTTTCCGGGCTCTCAGGAACGCCAGCACGGTCGCCCGGCCGAGCGCCTCGCGGTCCGCCCCCAGCGCCGTGAGCGTCGTCTCGCCGAGTGCCGCGCGGGGGAGTGCGCCCGCCCACTCCGTCGCGACTTTCGTCGGGTGGATCGGGTCGTCGGTGCACGTGCCGATCCCGGCCGGGACGGCCAGCGCCGCCAGCTCGGCGAGGGTGGGGGAAGGCCGGCCGGCCGCAACGCGCAGGCCGTCCGCCAGCCCGGC
>NZ_MUMI01000580.1 GCF_002155975.1 Amycolatopsis kentuckyensis | reverse complement strand
CCCCCCTCTGCCAGCCCGCCCAGCCCAGCGGCACGCAACGTAACCGAACCAGCTGCCTCAACCAATCGGCCGGACACCACCCGGCCATCTCGTCATGCCCTCGCGACCCGAAAGGCCCACACACATGAACGCCACGAGCGCCTCACCCGAGCACGACCCACTGCTGGTACGCGTGGAGGAAGCCGCCCGCCTCCTCAGCATCGGCCGAACCCGCGTCTACGACCTGGTTCGCACCGGAGAGCTGCCGTCCGTGAAGATCTTCGGCTCCCGGCGAATCCCGCGCGCCTCGATCGACCGCTACGTCACCACGCTGATGCAGGAATCGGAGGCCGCCTGATGCCACGCCGTGCCGCCAACGGCCTAGGAACCATCGTGAAGCGGGCGGACGGCCGCTACCAGGCCGCCGTCTACGTGCTCACCACGACCGGCGAGCGCAAACGCAAGTTCGTCTACGGGAAGACCTGGGACGAGGTGAACGACAAGCGGGTCGAGATGCTGGAGAACAACCGCAAGGGCGTCCCCTCGATCTCGTCGAACATGAAGCTCGGGGACTTCCTCGACTACTGGCTGGAGGAGATCATCAAGGTCAACCGCGGGCCGTCGACCTACGCCGGCTACGAGATCGTCGTCCGCCGCTACATCAAGAAGCACCTGGCCACCAAACGGCTCAACGCGCTGACCCCGGCGCACGTCCGGGCGTTCGTGGCGCAACTGCGGAGGGAGAAGACGGTCCTGGGCAAGCCACTCTCGGACCGGTACGTGCAGAACGTGTTCGAGACGCTGCGCAGCGCGCTGAGTACCGCGGTGCGTGAGGAGCTGATCGGCCGCAACGTGGCCCGGCTGGTCGAGACACCCTCGCGCGGTTCCTTCGAGATAGAGCCGCTGTCGGAGGTGCAGGCGAAGGCGTTCGTGAGGGCGGCAGCAGAGCACTGGCTCTACGCCCTGTCGCTGATCCTCATCACCAGCGGCCTGCGCAAGGGTGAGGTGCTGGGCCTGGCCTGGTCCGACATCGACCCGGCGACCGGCGCGTTCCGCGTTCGGCGGACGGTCCAGCGGGTGCGCGGCCGGCTGGAGTTCGGGAAGACGAAGACGAAGAAGTCCACCCGTTCGCTCTATCTGGGCCGCGTCTGCCTCGCCGCGCTGGCGCGGCAGCGGGAGGAGACGGCGAAGCGTCTGAGGTCGCCGCTGAACCCCGCGCCGGGCCAGCCGGATGACCTGATCTTCGTGACCAGCTCGGGGCGGGTGGTGGAGCCGAGGAACGTCAACACGATGCTCCAGCGGCTGCTGCGCCGCGCCGGGCTTGATCCCGCACGGGTTCATGACCTGCGTCACACCGCCGCCACGCTACTGCTGATGGATGGCGCCACGATCCGGGAGGTGATGGAACAGCTGGGGCACGCGTCGATCGCAACGACAGCCAACATCTACGGCCACGTCCTGGACGAGGCCAAACAGCGGATGGCGGCCCGGATGGACCGACTGGCGGACGACGACTGATGTCAATCGGTGATGTCAGCGGGGCCCTAATGATCTTGGGGGCCGCTTTCGCTGGTGGGCGCAGCAGGGTTCGAACCTGCGACCGCTCGGGTGTAAGCCGAGTGCTCTTCCGCTGAGCTATGCGCCCGGGCGGCGGCGGCCCGGCAGGCCGCCGCCGCGACAACTCAGGCCGTCAGTTCGGCCACGGCCTTCTTCCAGCCCTGCTGGTCGCGAGCCTCGCCCGGCGCGTTGACCTCGGCGAACCGGACCACGCCGGCCGTGTCGATCAGGAACGTGCCGCGGACCGCCAGGCCGGCGTCGGAGTTGAACACGCCGTACGCCTGGGCCACCTCGCCGTGGGGCCAGAAGTCGGACAGCAGCGGGAACTGGTAGCCCTCCTTCTCGGCCCACGCCTTGAGCGAGAACGGCGTGTCGACCGAGACGCCCAGGACCTGGACACCCTTGCCGTCGTAGTCCGCGAACTCGTCGCGGAGCTGGCACAGCTCGCCGGTGCAGATGCCGCTGAACGCGAAGGGGTAGAAGACCAGCAGCACCGGCTTGTCACCCCGGAACGACGACAGCTGGACGGGCTGCTTGTTGTAGTCGTTGAGCGTGAAGTCAGGGGCCTCAGAACCGACCTCGACGGTCATACCAGCGTTTCCTCTCCCGAACGGACACGTGCCTGCGACGACAACCCTATCGTGTCCGTCCGGCGGGACGGCTCAGCGCTGCTTCGACTTCGACTTGGGGGACACCAGGCGGGTGCCGATCCAGTTCGGGCCGACACTGATGTTGGCGGTCTGGGCCAGGCCGACGGCGGGTACCGCTTCGGCGATTTCGCTCGGCTCGACGTGCCCGGGCTGTCCCGTCTTCGGGGTGAGCACCCAGATCACGCCGGTCTCCTCCAGGGGGCCCCTGGCGTCGATGAGCGCGTCGCCCAGGTCGCCGTCGTCCTCGCGCCACCAGAGCAGCACCACGTCGATGACCTCGTCGGCGTCCTCGTCGAGGATGTCCCCGCCGATCTGCTCCTCGATCGCCGCGCGGACGTCGTCGTCGACGTCCTCGTCCCAGCCGATCTCCTGGACCACCATCTCGGGCTTGATGCCGAGCCTCTCGGCGACGCTGCTCTGATCAGCGTCTCCCGCGGCGACCACTGCTTTCACTCCTCCAACTGCGACGGAGCGTGGCTTCGGAGCACCCCCGGAGGGTACGCCTGGGCCACACTCGGCTACCCGGTTGCCGATAGCGAACACTGGTGAGGCTCCGCGCGCAACCGTCCACACCGGATCTTTGACAACTCGTGTCGCAGGATACGGCCCGCCACCGGCCCGCCGCGACGGCGTTTCGGGTACCAGGCGCCCCCGGTCTGCCACCCCTCCGAGGGTCGTCCCCTAGGGTGGGGAGGAAGTAAACGCGCGCGCGATACACCGCGCGCAGGGAGTGGCTCGACCGGGTCGGCCTATGTTACCGCCAAGTAGCGGTGCGGAAGCCGGGACGGAAGACGACGATGGAGAGTCGTACACCCCCGCGTACGAGCACCACCGGCTACAACTTTTCGCAAGGAGACCCCTTGGCCCCGCAGAACGACGGCGCCTCCGGCAAGGAGACCCCGGCACGCGTCCGCGTCATCCGTGACGGATTGGCGGCGCACCTGCCCGACATCGACCCGGAGGAGACCGCCGAGTGGCTGGACTCCTTCGACGAGGCTCTCGCGAGGGGCGGTCAGCAGCGGGCCCGTTACCTGATGCTGCGCATCCTCGAGCGGGCGCGGGAACGGAACGTCGGCGTCCCGGCCCTGACCTCGACGGACTACGTCAACACCATCCCCACCGAGAACGAGCCGTGGTTCCCCGGCGACGAGGACATCGAGCGCCGCTACCGCGCCTGGATCCGCTGGAACGCGGCGATCATGGTGCACCGGGCGCAGCGCCCCGGCGTCGGCGTCGGCGGTCACATCTCGACGTACGCCTCCTCGGCCGCGCTCTACGAGGTGGGCTTCAACCACTTCTTCCGTGGCAAGGACCACTCCGGCGGCGGCGACCAGATCTACATCCAGGGCCACGCCTCCCCCGGCATCTACGCCCGCGCGTTCCTCGAGGGCCGGCTCTCGGAGTCGCAGCTCGACGGCTTCCGCCAGGAGTACAGCCACGCGGGTGAAGGCGGCGGCCTGCCGTCGTACCCGCACCCGCGGCTGATGCCGGAGTTCTGGGAGAACCCGACGGTGTCGATGGGCCTCGGCCCGATGAACGCCATCTACCAGGCCCGGTTCAACCGCTACCTGCGCGACCGCGGCATCAAGAACACCGACGACCAGCACGTCTGGGCGTTCCTCGGCGACGGCGAGATGGACGAGGCCGAGTCGCGGGGCCTCATCCACGTGGCCGCCGGCGAGGGTCTCGACAACCTGACCTTCGTGATCAACTGCAACCTGCAGCGGCTCGACGGCCCGGTGCGCGGCAACGGCAAGATCATCCAGGAGCTGGAGTCGTACTTCCGCGGCGCCGGCTGGAACGTGATCAAGGTGATCTGGGGCCGCGAGTGGGACTCGCTGCTGCACGCCGACCGCGACGGCGCGCTGGTCAACCTGATGAACGTCACCCCGGACGGTGACTACCAGACGTACAAGGCCAACGACGGCGCCTTCGTCCGCGAGCACTTCTTCGGCCGCGACCCGCGGACGAAGGACCTGGTCAAGGACCTCTCCGACGCCGACATCTGGAACCTCAAGCGCGGCGGCCACGACTACCGCAAGGTGTACGCGGCGTACAAGTCGGCGCTGGAGCACCACGGCCAGCCGACGGTGATCCTGGCCCACACCATCAAGGGCTACGGCCTGGGCCCGGCGTTCGAGGGCCGCAACGCCACGCACCAGATGAAGAAGCTCACCCTCGACGACCTGAAGCTGTTCCGCGACTCGCAGCGGATCCCGATCAGCGACGAGGAGCTCGAGCGCAACCCGAAGCTGCCGCCGTACTACCACCCGGGCGCGAACTCGCCCGAGATCGAGTACATGATCGGCCGCCGCAAGGCGCTCGGCGGGTTCCTGCCGGAACGCCGTCCGAAGGCCGCCAAGGCGCTGGTCCTGCCGGGCGACAAGGTCTACGAGGGCATCCGGAAGGGCTCCGGCAAGCAGGAGGTCGCCACCACGATGGCGTTCGTCCGGCTGGTCCGCGAGCTGGCGAAGGACTCCGAGATCGGCAAGCGCGTCGTCCCGATCATCCCGGACGAGGCCCGCACCTTCGGCCTCGACTCGATGTTCCCGACGGCGAAGATCTACAACCCGCACGGCCAGACGTACACGTCGGTCGACGCGAGCCTGATGCTGGCCTACAAGGAGTCCGAGAAGGGCCAGCTGCTGCACGAGGGCATCAACGAGGCCGGCTCGACGGCGTCGTTCACCGCCGTCGGTACGTCGTACGCGACGCACGGCGAGCCGATGATCCCGATCTACATCTTCTACTCGATGTTCGGGTTCCAGCGGACCGGTGACGGCCTCTACGCCGCCGCCGACCAGATGGCCCGCGGGTTCGTCCTCGGCGCCACCGCCGGCCGGACCACCCTCACGGGTGAGGGCCTGCAGCACGCGGACGGGCACTCGCTGCTGCTGGCGGCGACCAACCCGGCCGCGGTCGCCTACGACCCGGCGTGGTCGTTCGAGATCGCGCACATCATCAAGGACGGTCTCCGCCGGATGTACGGCGAGACCGGCCCGGACGGCAACGGCGAGAACGTCTTCTACTACATGACGATCTACAACGAGCCGTACCAGCAGCCCGCCGAGCCGGAGAACCTCGACGTCGACGGCCTGCTGAAGGGTCTGTACAAGTACGCCGACGCCCCCGAGGGCGACGGTCCGGAGGTGCAGATCCTGGTCTCGGGCGTCACGATGCCGGACGCGCTCAAGGCGCAGAAGCTGCTGGCCGAGGAGTGGGGCGTGCGGGCCGCGGTGTGGTCGGCGACGTCGTGGACCGAGCTGCGGCGGGAGGCCGTCGAGATCGACCACGACAACCTGCTCTACCCGGGCAGCGAGCCGCGCGTGCCGTACGTCACCGAGGCGCTCAAGGGCGCGAACGGGCCGGTCGTGGCGGTGTCGGACTGGATGCGCGCGGTGCCGGACCTGATCCGCCCGTACGTCCCGACCGACATGCTGACGCTGGGCACGGACGGCTTCGGCTTCTCCGACACCCGGCCGGCGGCGCGGCGGAAGTTCCTGGTCGACGCCGAGTCGATCACCGTCGGGGCGCTGTCGATCCTGGCCAAGCGCGGCGAGGTCGACCAGGCGAAGGTCCTCGAAGCGGCCACGAAGTACCGGCTCGACGACATCACGGCCGCCGGGCCGCAGACGTCGGATTCCGGCAACGCGTGACCCCGCGCTAGCAAAACACTGCTAGGTTCGGGGCCCGGCAGACATCCGATGTCTGCCGGGCCCTTGGCACGTAGGGAGTTGATGAAGGTGACGAAGCGCCGGTTGCCGAAGCCGAGCGAGCTGCAGCAGATCCTGCGGCCGAAGCCGATCGTGCTGAACCCGACGGACCGGCGCCTGGCGAACGCGCACACCATCGCCGACCTGCGGACGATCGCGCGCAAGCGCACCCCGCGGGCGGCGTTCGACTACACCGACGGCGCGGCCGAGCTCGAGGACAGCCTGCGCCGCGCCCGGCAGGCCTACCGCCGCATCGAATTCCACCCGAACGTGCTGCGCGGGGTCTCCGACGTGGATACGACTCGCGAAATCCTCGGCAAGACGTCGGCGCTGCCGTTCGCCTTCGCCCCCACCGGGTTCACCCGGATGATGAACCACGAGGGCGAGGCCGCCGTCGGCCGCGTCGCCCAGCGCACCGGCATCCCGATGGGCCTGTCCACGATGGCGACGACGTCGATCGAGGACCTCGCCGCGGCGGCGCCGGACGCGCGCAAGTGGTTCCAGCTGTACGTCTGGCGCGACCACGGCGCCGGTGAAGATCTGATGAATCGCGCGTGGGCGGCGGGCTACGACACGCTGATGCTGACCGTGGACACCCCGGTCGGCGGCGCGCGGCTGCGGGACGTCCGCAACGGCCTGACCATCCCGCCGGCGCTGACCCTCAAGACGTTCCTCGACGGCGCGCTGCACCCGGCGTGGTGGTTCAACCTGCTCACCACCGAGCCGCTGACGTTCGCGTCGCTCAACCACTTCGACGGCACAGTCGCCGAGCTGCTCAACAAGCTGTTCGACCCGACGCTGAACTACGACGACCTCGACTGGGTCCGGCAGACCTGGCCCGGCAAGCTGGTGGTCAAGGGCGTGCAGAACGTCGACGACGCCCGCGACGTCGTGAAGCACGGCGCGGACGCGGTGCTGCTGTCCAACCACGGCGGCCGCCAGCTCGACCGCGCGCCGACGCCCCTGGAGTTGCTCCCGGCGGTGCTGGACGAGCTCCAGGGCGGCGCGGAGGTCTGGATCGACACCGGCATCCTGTCCGGCGGCGACATCGTGGCGGCCATCGCCCGCGGCGCCGACGCGGTCCTGATCGGCCGCGCGTTCCTGTACGGCCTCATGGCCGGCGGCGAGCGCGGCGTCCAGCGCTGCGTCGACATCCTGCGGACCGAGATGGTCCGCACGATGCAGCTGCTGGGCGTCCGCACCCTCGCCGACCTGAAGCCCTCCCACGCGACCCTGCGTTAGACCTGCGCCTGGCCTCCGTCGACGAAGAACTCGACGCCGTTGACGAAGCTCGCCTCCTCGGAGGCCAGGAACAGCGCCGCGGCCGCGATCTCCGAAGGGTCGCCGAGGCGGCCCAGCGGGACCTCCGCCACGAGGCCGTCGACCAGGCCCTGCTGCTCCTCGTCGGGCACCAGGCCCAGCAGGCCCGGGGTGCGCGTCGGTCCCGGGCTCAGGACGTTGACCCGCGTGCCCGTCCCCTTCAGGTCGACCGCCCAGCTGCGGGCGAAGTTGCGGACCGCCGCCTTCGTCGCCGCGTAGACGCTGAAAGCCGGGCCGACCCGCGTCGACGTCGTCGAGCCGGTGAGGATGATCGACGCGTTCGCGTTCAGCAGCGGCAACGCCTTCTGGACGGTGAAGAGCACGCCCTTGACGTTGGTGCCGAACGTCGCGTCGAACTGCTCCTCGGTGATCTCGCCGAGCGGAGCGAAACTCCCGCCGCCGGAGTTGGCGACCACGACGTCCAAGCCGCGGCCTCGCTCGGCCACGGCGCGGTAGAGCTCGTCGAGGTCGGCCAGGTTCGCGGAATCCGCCCGGATGGCCGTCACCCCGCTGCCGATCTCGGCGACGGCGTCGTCGAGGGCTTCCTTGCGCCGGCCTGTGACGAACACGTGCGCGCCTTCGGCCGCGAAGCGCTTCGCGATGGCGAGCCCGATGCCGGTGCTGCCGCCGGTCACGACCGCCGTCTTGTTCTCCAGGTTCACGATGCCCTCCAAGTTCTTGACTATCTCGTCCAGAACCTACGCCGTTCTGGACGAGATAGTCAAGAATGGGTAGCCTGATCCCATGGCGAGACCCCGGAGCTTCGACGAGACGGCCGTCCTGCGCGCGGCCAGGGACCAGTTCTGGGAGCACGGTTACGCGGGCACGAAGGTCGACGACATCGCCGCCGTGACCGGCCTCGGCAAGGGCAGCCTCTACGGCGCCTTCGGCGACAAGCACGCGCTCTACCTGCGCGTCTACGACTACTACTGCACCGAATCGACCGACGGCGTGCGCCACCAGCTCGAAGGCCCCGACGACACGGCCTACCGGCGGCTCGGCGACCACGTGCGGGCCATCGCCGAGTCGGTGGCCGCCGACCGGGAGCGCCGGGGCTGCCTGATCGCGAAGGGCGCGGCCGAATGCGCCGAGCACGACGAGGCGGTCGCCACGCGGACCCGGCGGGCCTTCCGCGACCTGCAGGACTACCTGACGGCGTGCATCGCGGGCGCTCAGCGCGCGGGCGACATCGACGCCGGCGCGGACCCCGCCCACCTCGCCGGCCTGGTCCTGGCGGTCCTGCGCGGCCTCGAAGCCCTGGGCAAGGGCGGCGTCGAGCCGGACGAGCTCCGCGCGATCGCCGAGACCGCCCTCGCCGTGCTGCCGAAACCCCAACTCGCGTGATCAGACCCGCAACTCGCGTGATCGGAGCCGGAACTCGCGTGATCAGAGCCGGAACTCGCGAGTTACGTCCCCAATCACGCGAGAACCGGGCTCGATCACGCGAGATCCGGGTTACCGCCTGACCCGTTGGGCCAACTGGTCTCAAGTTCTTGACGGACCGCCTGGTTTGTGACGAAGATCTCGGGCACCCGCCGAAAGGCCGTTTTCGCATCGTGGAAACGGAGGTCGCCCGTGTTCGTGCAGGATCTGACTCCGCTGGGCTCGCTGGGCCTGTCCGCGCTCGTCGCCGTGCTGCCGCTCGCCACCGTTCTCGTCCTGCTCGGGGTGGTCCGGATGCGAGCGCACCACGCCGCCCTCATCGGGCTGCTCGTCGCGCTCGTCGTCGGGATCGCCGCGTACGGGATGCCGGTCGTGCAGGCCGTCTCCGGGGCGCTGGAAGGTGCCACGTTCGGGTTGTGGCCGATCATGTGGATCGTCGTCAACGCACTGTGGATCTACCGGCTCACCGTGCGGACCGGGCACTTCGACGTCCTGCGCCGCTCGTTCGGCCGGATCTCCGACGACCCGCGCATCCAGGCCCTGATCATCGCCTTCTGCTTCGGCGCGCTCATGGAAGCCCTGGCCGGGTTCGGCGCGCCGGTCGCGATCAGCGCCGTGATGCTGGTGGCCGTCGGGTTCCACCCGGTCAAGGCCGCCGTCGTCGCGCTGGTCGCCAACACCGCGCCGGTCGCCTTCGGCGCCATGGGCACCCCGGTCGTCACCCTCGCCCAGGTCACCGGCCTGCCGCTGCAGGACGTCTCGTCGATCGTCGGGCGCCAGACGCCGCTGCTCGCGCTGGTCGTGCCGCTGCTGCTGGTGATCATCGTCGACGGCAAGCGCGGCCTGAAGGACACCTGGCTGCCCGCGCTCGTCTGCGGGATCGCCTTCGGGCTCGTGCAGTTCCTCGCCTCGAACTTCGTGTCCCCGCAGCTGGCCGACATCGGCGCGGCGCTGGCCGGCGCGGCCGCGCTGGTCGCCCTCCCCCAGACCCGGCGGCCGGTGCCCGAAGCCGTCCGGATCGGCACCGGCGGGACGGCGACCGCCGAAGCGCCGCCGGAAGACTCCCGCAACGACGTCGTCAAGGCCTACCTGCCGTACCTGCTCATCATCGTGATCTTCTCGATCGCCGTCCTGCCGCCGGTCAAGAAGCTGCTGGACAAGGCGACCTGGAAGTTCCACTGGCCCGGGCTGAACGTCGCCGGGCCGAACGGGAAACCGGTGTCCGGCAACACGTTCTCGCTGCCGTTCCTCAACACCGGCGGCACGCTGGTGCTGCTGGCGGGCGTCATCACGGCGGTGATCCTGGCGGTGAAGGCGAGCGACACCGCGCGGGAGTGGCTGGCGACGGTCAAGGAGCTGCGGTTCGCGATCCTCACCGTCACCGGCGTGCTCGCGCTGGCCTACGTGATGAACCTGTCCGGGCAGACCACCACGATCGGCACGTTCATCGCCGCCGCGGGCGCCGGGCTCGCGTTCCTCTCGCCGGTGCTGGGCTGGTTCGGCGTCGCCGTCTCGGGGTCCGACACCTCGGCCAACGCGCTGTTCGGCGCCCTGCAGGTGACGGCGGCGCACCAGACCGGCCTGCCCGCGGAGCTGCTCGCCGCGGCGAACAGCTCCGGCGGCGTCCTCGGCAAGATGGTGTCGCCGCAGAACCTCACCATCGCCTGCGTGGCGGCGAACCTGCCCGGCGAAGAGGGGAAACTGCTGCGGAAGGTGCTGCCGTGGAGCATCGGGCTGCTGCTGGTGATGTGCCTGATCGTGTGGGGTCAGAGCACCGCGGCGCTCAGCTGGATGCTGCCGTGACCCCGGGCCGGGCGGCGACGCGCTGGGCGGAGCGGTTCCAGCTCCACCAGCCGTGCACGACGAGCCCGGCGAACACGATGTAGATCGCGGCGGAGAAGTACAGCCCGGACGAGATCTGCAGCGGGACGCCGATCGCGTCGACGGCCAGCCAGACCAGCCAGAACTCGACCAGCCCGAGCCCCTGCGCCCCGAAGGCGACGAGGGTGCCGACGAAGATGGCGGCGTCCGGCCAGGGCGCCCAGGACGCGTTCAGCGCGTCGAGGACCAGCGCCATCACGGTGGTGCCGACGACGAACGCGCCGATCATCGCCAGCCGTTCGGCGAGCCGGCCCTTGCGGACGACGACGCCGAACACCGGGTCCTGGCGGCGCGTCCAGGCCCACCAGCCGTAGACGGAGATGGCGAGGATGGCGACCTGCCGCGCGGCGAGCCCGCCGAGGTGCGCGGAAACGTAGACGGCGAACAGGAGCACGGTGGCTCCGACCTGCACCGGCCACGTCCACAGGGTGCGACGCTGCGCGAGGAACACGACGGCGAGCGCGAACACCTGCCCGGCGAGCTCCGCGATCGAAATCCACTGGCCGAGCACGGTGATCCCGTGGTGCAGCAGGAAGTCCACGTCACGCCCCTTTCGTCCTACCGCTCCCAACATGCTCCGGACGAGGTGAATTCCCTAGGGAGTGTGAGGGGCGAGACATCCCACGGACTGGACGTCGCCGACGTGCAGCGTGCCGCCGCGGACGACCCGGGCGTGCACGCCGAGCGTCATGCCGTTGGCGCCGGTGATCGTCTTCAGCAGCCCCGGCGCGGCCGGCAGCCCGTCCCAGGGCAGGTCGACCATCACGCAGCGGACGGCCTTGCGCAGGATTTCCAGCTCGACCTCGCCGATCCGGACGTGCTGCCCCAGCCAGGCCTCTTCGGCGAGCTCCGGCGCCGGGCCGGTGTCGAGCAGGATGTTGGGCCGCAGCCGCCGCGCGTCGATCGCGGCTCCGGGCGCGCGCTCGGCGAGCCAGGCCAGCGACGACGTCGTCAGCAGGTGGACGGCGGCCTCGTCGTGGTGCGGGACGTCCGCTTCCTTCGTCAGTGCGACGCCGGGACGGCCGAGGGCGGCCGCGATGTCGGCGTCGCCCCGGGCCGGGCGGCCGTCCGGCAGGGTCACGAGCGGGACGTCACCGTCGTAGCGGGCGGCGAAGGTGTTCAGGCCGGGCATCCGCCGGAACCGGCGGGTGTTCTTGCCGCTGCCGAACTTGCCGTCGGGATCCCGGACCGCGTACAGGCGGTCGCCGTCGAAACCGCGCTCGCCGACCTTCGCCTCGGTCAGGCGTTCGCCCACCATCGACTTCACCGGATAGCGCCACAGCGCCGCGACGACCCCCACGCTCCGAGGGTAACGGGCGGCGCGGGCCCGGCGGCTTCCCCGACCGCCGGGCCCGCGCCACCCCCGCCGTCAGCCCTGCGGGCGCGGGGTGCCGACCGGCGGCGTCGGGGTGCTGTCCACGCCGACCGTCGCGCGCGGGGCCGCCGGGCCGGTGCCCATCTCACCCGTGCGCTGCGCCGGGGTCTCCAGCTGGTGCTCCATGTTCGCCATCCAGCCGCGCCAGCGGTCCTGGGCCGGCTTGATCAGGCCGCCGCCGAAGCCGACCACGATCACGCCGCCGATGGTCGCCAGCACCGCGATCAGCACCGGGCCGGTGATCGCCGTCGCGATGTTCACCTGGCCCAGCGCCGCGATGATGCCGAACGCCATGATCAGCCAGTAGGCCCCCAGCGAAAGCGGGCGAGCCGCGCCACGGCCGGACAGCGCGGACGCGACGACGTCGCGCACCACCTTCGCGATCGCCGCGGCCACCACCACGAGCACCAGCGCCACCACGATCCGCGGCAGGAACGCGATGATGTCGTTGAGCAGCTGGCTCACCGGGTTGGTCGGCCCGAACACGCCGAACGCCAGCTGCAGCGCGATCAGCAGAATGAAGTAGTAGACCAATTTGACGAGGATCCCGGTCGCGTCGATCTTCTGCTGGCCGATCTTTCCGCTCAGCCCGGTCCGCTCGACCAGTTTCCCGAAACCGGCTTTCCCGAGCACGAGCGCCAGCCCTTTCGAGACGGCTTTCGCGATCAACCAGCCGATCAGCAGGATGATCAGGAATCCCACGAGTTTCGGGACGAACGTGGCCACCATCGCCCACGCCTGCCCGAGCCCGTCCTTCAGTTGCTCGCCCATAACCGACTCCCTCCACGGATTTGCACCGGATCGTCGATCAAGTACCCAGGGGCGGCAACTCGTGCGCCCCACGATCGAGTGAGACGACTGGCGCGCGAAGATCACCCGTGGCCATACTGGTTCTACCGGTGGGGACCGGGGAGACGAGGCCGTCCGGCGCAGCGTAAACCGCAAGCGCCGGGCGGCCTCGAGCATTACCGGACGAATCCGGCCCCCGGGGGCGCCGGGGGCCGGATGAACCGCGCAAAGATCGTCAGGCGGCGCGCAGGGCGTCGCGCAGCTTCACTTTCGCGCCGGTGCGCATGACGGCGTTCCGGTAGATCCGCGCGGCGAACCAGATGAGCCCCGGAATCAGCAGCACCACCAGCCCCACCGACACCACGGCTTCCCAAACGGGCACCCCGCCCATCGCCAGCCGCATCGGCATCAGCGTCGGCGAGAACACCGGAATCACCGAAAGCACTTCGACGAACGTGTTGCCCGGATCCGACGGCAGCACCGAAATGCCGATCACGTATCCGACGATCACGAACATCAGGGCCGGCATCGTCGCGCCGCCGACGTCTTCCTGGCGCGAAACCAGCGCCCCGAGCGCGGCGAACACGATCGAGTACATCAAGAACCCGAGCAGGTACCACACGACCAGCCAGACGACCGTGCCCACGGCCGCCGAGACGGAGATGGTGAGCACGTCCGTGGCCAGCCCGGTGACCACCCCGCCGACGCCGATCACGACCATCTGGATCAGCCCGACCACGCCGATGCCGAGCACCTTGCCCGCCATCAGCTGCCACGGCTTGATCGTCGACAGCAGCAGCTCGACCACCCGCGAGGTCTTTTCCTCGACGACGCCCTGCGCGACGGTCTGGCCGTTGAGCAGCAGCGACATGTAGATCAGGATGCCGGCGATGATGCCGAGCACGAGCTGCTGGCCGTTGTAGTCGTACGGCTGCTCCAGCGGCGGGTCCTCGATGAACTTCGCGGACGCCATCGCGGCCTGGAACCGGGCCGGGTCGCCACCGAGCGCGGTGACCTGCTGGTTGACCGCCAGCTGCTGGGACAGCAGCTGCAGGACCCGGCCGAGCTTGCCGTCGAGGTCCTTCTTCACCTGGACGTGCACGCTCGTGCCGTCGCCGGTGAGCAGCGCGTCGAGCGAGCCGTCGGCCAGCTTCGCGCGCCCGGCGGCCTCGTCGGTGACCTGCACCGTGTCGATCTTCTCGTCGAGGGCCTGGCCGCCGGCCTTCAGCGGCGCGGCGAGCGGCGCGGTGGCCGGGGTGTAGCCGACGGTGGAGTCGGGGCCGCCGCCCCCGTTGATCAGCTTGATCGCCAGGATGCCGACCACGATCAGCATCAGCATGACCACGGTGCTGATGCGGTAGGCCTTCGACTTCACCCGGGTGCTGATCTCGCGGGAGGCGACCAGGCCCACCGCCGCCGTCGGGCTCATCCGGACGTCCGGAACCGGGGTGTTCACGCCGGGACCCCCTCGGTGGTGACGACGGAGCGGAACAGTTCGGTCAGCGAGGGCTGCTCGCGGGCGAACTCGCGGACCGGCCCGGTGGCCAGCGCCGCCTTGAGCACGGCCTGGTCGTCGGCGTCCTCGCCCAGCTCGAGCTCGGTCACCGCGCCCGTCCGGCGGAGCACCTTCACCCCGGACAGGCCGTCGGCCCACCCGTCCCCGGCCTCGGGGACGTCGACCCGCAGCCGCAGCGTGCCGCCGGCGCGCAGCTCGTCGACCGTGCCGACGGCCACCATCTGTCCACTGCGGACGATCCCGACCCGGTCGCAGAGCCGTTCCACCAGATCGAGCTGGTGGCTGGAGAACACGACCGGTACCCCCTCGGCCGCCTTCTCCTTGAGCACCTGGCTCATCACGTCGACCGCGACCGGGTCGAGGCCGGAGAACGGCTCGTCGAGCACCAGGATCCGCGGCTCGTGCACCAGCGCCGCGGCCAGCTGGACGCGCTGCTGGTTGCCGAGGGACAGCTTCTGCACCTCGTCGTCGCGGCGGCCGGCGACACCGAGCCGTTCGGTCCACCGCTGCGCCGACGCCTGCGCGTCGGCGGCGGGCATCCCGTGCAGCCGCGCGAGGTACGTCAGCTGCTCGGCCACCTTCATCTTCGGGTAGAGGCCGCGTTCTTCGGGCATGTAGCCGATGTGGCGGCGCGTTTCGTGCGTCACCGGCGCGCCGTCGTAGCGGACTTCGCCGGCGTCGGCGGACAGCACGCCGAGCGCGATCCGCATGGTCGTGGTCTTGCCGGCGCCGTTGCTGCCGACGAAGCCGAACAATTCGCCCGGCCGGACGTCGAAGGTCATTTCGCGCAACGCGACCACGTCACCGTAGCGTTTGGAGATCCCGTCTATTTCCAAACCGGTCATTCCGGTTCCCCCGTTCTCGTGTGGGCCCGATCCTAGGCAGTGCGTACACGCGCCGCCTACCCTCGCGCGTTGCCGCGAGGGGCTACCAAAGTTGCGGCCACGTAGGATCGCCTCCGCCATGGATGGAACCACCGCCCCGCGCCGGGTGCCGAAGCACCACGGACTGTCCGCGAAGACGCTCCGGCAGCTGGAGCACGCGTCCGGCAGCCTGGCGAGCGCGAGCATCGCGGTGATGGAGCGGCGGCTGCCCTGGTTCGCCCGGCTGCCCGCCGACCAGCGCGCGAGCGTCCTGCTGATCACCCAGGCCGGGGCCGCCGGCTTCGTCTCCTGGCTGCGGGACTCCAAGGAGGCGCTCAAGCTCACGACCGAGGCGTTCCGCGACGCGCCGGCCGAGCTGTCGCGGTGGATCAGCCTGCGCCAGGCGGTCGGCATGGTGCGGCTGGCCATCGAGGTGTTCGAGGAGCAGCTGCCGGATTTCGCCGCGAACGAAGCGGAACGCGCCGCTTTGATCGAAGGAATCCTGCGCTACGGGCGGGAAATCGCGTTCGCGGCGGCGAATTCCTACGCCGCCGCGGCGGAGGCGCGCGGTGCCTGGGACGCCCGGCTGGAGGCCTTGGTCGTCGACGGCATCGTCCGCGGCGACGCCGAGGAGTCGGTGCTCTCGCGGGCGACGGCGCTGGGCTGGGACCCGACGGCGGCGGCGACCGTGCTGGTCGGCAACCCGCCGTCGGAAGACCCGCCGACGGTGGTGTTCGAGGTCCGCAGCCGCGCGGCCCGCGTCGGCCGTCCGGTGCTGCTGTCGGTGCAGGGTTCCCGGCTGGTGGTCGTGGTCGGCGGACCGACCGACGGCGGGGTGAAGGAGCGGGAGATCCTGACCCGGATGTCGGTGGCGTTCGCCGAGGGCCCGGTGGTCGCCGGCCCGACGGTGCCGACGCTGGCCGAGGCCCACCACAGCGCGACGGAGGCGCTGTCGGGGCTGCGCGCGGTGGTCGGCTGGCCGGGCGCGCCCCGCCCGGTGCGCTCGGGCGACTTGCTGCCCGAGCGCGCGCTGTCCGGGGACGCGGAGGCCGAGCGCCTGCTGGTGGACACGATCGCGCGGCCGTTGGAAGAAGCCGGCCCGACGCTGCAGCGCACGGTGGAGGCGTACCTGGAGAGCGGCGGCGTGCTGGAGACGTGCGCGAAGACGCTGTTCGTCCACCCGAACACCGTCCGCTACCGCCTGCGGAAGGCGGCGGACCTGACCGGCTGCCAGGCGACCGACCCGCGCGACGCCCTGGTGCTGCGGATCGCGCTGACCGTCGGACGGCTGGCGAGAGCCCGCGGACTCTGGTGACGTCGAGAACGCCGTGGCGGCTCCGTCCCCGGGGTACGAGCGGCCACCGGGGCCGCGGGACGGAGCAGGAACCGTGACGATCCAGCGGATGGACAACGTCGGCGTCGTCGTCGACGACCTCGCGGCGGTGACCGCGTTCTTCGTCGCTCTCGGCCTGGAGCTCGAGGGCGAAGCCACGGTCGGGGGACCCGAGGTGGACCTCCTCGTCGGGCTCGAAGGCGTGCGGTGCGACATGGCGGTGGTGCGGACCCCGGACGGCCACGGGCGGCTGGAGCTGATGAAGTTCCACGCGCCGGCGGCCCCCGCGGCCGCCGAGCCGGACGCGCCGGTCAACGCGTTCGGTTTCCGCCGCATCATGTTCGCCGTCGAGGACATCGAAGCCGTCCTGGCCCGGGCGCGCTCGCACGGCGCCGGACCACTGGGCGAACTCGTGCAGTACGGGGACAGCCACCGGCTCGCCTACGTCCGCGGCCCCGAAGGCCTCATCGTCGCGCTGGCCGAACAGCTCCGCTGAACCTCCCCCTCCGGAAAGGAACCACCATGGCCGTCGCCGACGACCTCGACCGCGCCACCGACTCGCAGTGGGACTGGGTCGCCGAGCAGACCCGCACGTACCTGGAGTCGGGCGGCACCGTGGGACACGAATCGAACGGCGTGCACACCCTGATCCTGGCCACCACCGGCCGCCGGACCGGCCTGCCCCGGCGCACCTGCCTGATCTACGGCACCTCCGGGGACGACTTCGTCGTCGTCGCGTCCAAGGGCGGCGCCGACGAGGACCCGGCGTGGTTCAAGAACCTCGTGGCGGAGCCGAGCGTCGGGGTCCAGGCCGGCACCCGCCGGTTCACCGCACGGGCCCGGGTCGCGTCGCCGGCCGAACGCGCGGCCCTCTGGCCCCGGATGGCGGCGATCTTCCCGCTCTACGACGAGTACGCGCGCAAGACCGATCGCGTGATCCCGCTCGTCCTGCTCACCCCTCGGGACTGACCTTCCCGAGACGGGCGTCACGTGATGGACTTAACAGCGAAAGGTGATTGAACCCGACAAGGCTTCCGGGTTACGCGCGAGCTTCTGCGGCGCGTCTTTGGAGGGTTCCGACAAAGACGTCGCACAGACACTGTCACCGTCGGCATCCCGGAAAACCCCCTTCGCCGTGTTGTCTTGAAGGGTGACAGCAGCAGTCCTCGCTCCCGGCCAGGGATCCCAGGCCCCCGGCATGTTCACGCCCTGGCTCGACCTCGACGGCGCGCGCGAGCGCGTGGCGCAGTGGTCCGAACGCGCCGGGCTCGACCTGCTCCGCCTCGGCACCGAGGCGGACGCCGACGAGATCCAGGACACCGCGATCGCCCAGCCGCTGATCGTCGCGCTGTCGCTGCTCACCTTCGAGCACCTCCAGGCCACCGCCCCGGTGGCCGCGGACGCGCCGGTCGCCGGCCACTCCGTCGGCGAGCTCGCCGCGGCCGCGATCGCCGGGGTGCTGAAGCCGGAAGACGCCGTCGCGCTCGCCGCCGTCCGCGGGGCCGAGATGGCGAAGGCGTGCGCGCTGGAACCGACGTCGATGGCCGCGGTCATGCTCGGGGACCCCGAGCAGGTCGTCGCGTGGCTCGAAGAGCAGGGCCTGACCGCGGCGAATCGCAACGGTGCCGGGCAGATCGTCGCCTCCGGTGCCGCCGACACGATCGCGAAGATCGTCGCCGAGCCCCTCGAAGGCACGAAGATCCGCGCCCTCAAGGTCGCCGGTGCGTTCCACACGCGCTACATGGCGCCCGCCGAAGAGGCGATGCGCGCCCACGCCGCCGAGCTGACCCCGGCCGACCCCACCCGCCCGCTGCTGTCCAACGCGGACGGTACCGTCGTCACCAGTGGGGCCGAGTACCTGGCGCGCCTGGTCTCCCAGGTCACCCGCCCGGTCCGCTGGGACCTCACGATGGACGGCCTGGTCTCCCTCGGCGTCACCCGCACGATCGAACTCGCGCCCGCGGGCACCCTGACCGGCCTGGTCAAGCGGCAGCTCAAGGGCGTCGTCACCACTATCACCGCGCTGAAGACGCCGGCCGAGCTGGCGGCGCTGCGCCAGGAGGACGCCTCGTGACCGACCGACCCGCCCTGAGCCTCAACCCCGGCTCCCGCGGCAGCCGCGTGCTGGGCATCGGCAGCGCGCAGCCGGAGAAGATCGTCACCAACGACGACCTCTCCCAGATCATGGACACCAGCGACGAGTGGATCCAGGCCCGCGTCGGGATCGTCGAGCGCCGGTTCGCCGAGAAGGACGAGCTGCTCACCGACTTCGCCGTCGCCGCCGGCAAGGCCGCCCTCGAAGACGCCGGGGTCGACCCGTCCGAAGTGGACACGGTGATCCTGCCGAACTGCACCATGCCGACGCTCATCCCGAACGCCGCCGCGCAGGTCGCCGCCCGGATCGGCATCCCCAGCCCCGGCGCGTTCGACCTCAACGCCGCGTGCGCCGGGTTCTGCTACGGCCTCGGTGTCGCCTCCGACCTGATCCGGGCCGGCTCGGCGAAGAAGGTCCTGGTCATCGGCGCGGAGAAGCTCACCGACTCGGTCGACCCGGTCGACCGGGCCAACGCGATCATCTTCGCCGACGGCGCGGGCGCCGCGGTGGTCGGCGCCTCCGACGAGCCGGAGATCGGCCCGGTCTCGTGGGGCAGCGCGGGCGATCTGGTCGACCTGATCTACATGCGCGACCAGAAGTACATCTACCAGGAGGGCCAGTCGGTCTTCCGCTGGGCGACCACGCAGATCGCGCCGATCGCGCTGCGCGCGCTCGAGGTCGCCGGGCTCAAGCCGTCCGATGTGGACGTGCTGATCCCGCACCAGGCCAACCTGCGCATCGTCGAGGCGATCGCGAAGAAGCTGCGGGCCAACGGCGCCCGCGACGACATGGTCGTCGCCGACGACATCAAGTACTCCGGCAACACCTCGTCGGCGTCCATCCCCCTCGCGCTGGACCACATGCGCAAGGCCGGGACGGCGAAGACCGGCGACGTGGTGCTGGCGGTCGGGTTCGGCGCGGGCCTGTCCTACGCCGGGCAGGCGTTCATCTGCCCCTGATCACCGTTACGCTCCCCGCGGGCACTCGCCCGAGGGAAACAGACCCAAGAAAGACCGAGAAGGGAACTACCCCATGGCTGACAACGCTGAGATCCTCGCCGGCCTCGCCGAGATCGTCGAAGAGGTCGCCGGTGTGGCTCAGGACGACGTCACCGCCGAGAAGTCGTTCGTGGACGACCTGGACATCGACTCGCTGTCGATGGTCGAGATCGCCGTGCAGGCCGAGGACAAGTTCGGCGTCAAGATCCCGGACGACGAGCTCGCCAACCTGAAGACCGTGGGCGACGCGGTGAACTACGTGTCGGCCAACTCGAAGTAAGTCCTCTTCCCTCCTTGAGGAGACTCCCATGAGCAACATCGACGTCGTGATCACCGGTCTCGGCGCCACCACACCGCTCGGCGGGGACGTGCAGTCCACCTGGGACGGTCTGCTGGCCGGGGCGAGCGGGGTTCGCGCGATCGAGGCCGATTGGGTCGAGGAGCTGCAGCTGCCGGTCAAGATCGGCGGCCAGCTGGCCGTCGATCCCTCGGAGGTCCTCCCGCGGGTGCAGGCCCGCCGGCTGGACCGCTGCGAGCAGGTCGCGCTGATCGCCGCCCGGCAGGCGTGGGCCGACGCCGGGTACACCGAGCCGACCGACGAGCACACCGACGTCGACCCCGACCGCCTCGGCGTGTCGATCGGCACCGGCATCGGCGGGCCGGTCACCCTGCTCACCCAGAACGACCTGTTGCACCAGCAGGGTCTCCGCAAGGTGTCGCCGCTGACCGTGCCGATGCTGATGCCGAACGGCCCGGCC
>NZ_MUMI01000058.1 GCF_002155975.1 Amycolatopsis kentuckyensis | reverse complement strand
CCGTGCGCCGGCTGCCGCGAACAGCGGGGCGACCAGCCGTCGCCGAGGTGAAGGGAGGGGTGTGGGCCGGACGTCCACGGAGTCGGCGAAAGCGTGGAAGGCGCGGCGCAGGCGGTCCTCGACGTCGGTCATCGGAGTTCTCCTTCCAGCTTCGCCAGCGCGCGGGACGCGCAGGTCTTGACGGTGCCGCGGGAGACGCCGAGCGTGTCGGCGATCTCGGCTTCGGAAAGGCCGGCCCAGTACCGGAGCACGAGCACCTCCCGCTGCCGTCGCGGCAGCCGGCGCACGGCGGCCAGCACCTCGCGGTGCTCTTCGTCGAGCAGGACGCCGGTGTCCGCGGGTGGCACGTCGCCGCGGTCGCCGGGCCGGTGCCGCAGCCGCCGGGCCGCGCGCCGGTGCGCGGAGCGGGCGCCGTTGACCACCGAGACGCGGAGGTAGCCGCCCGCGCCCGCCGGGTCGTCGAGCGGCCAGCGGCGGAAGAGCGCGACGAAGGCGTCCTGCACGACGTCCTCGGCGAGCCCGCGGTCGCCGAGCAGCAGCACGGCGAGCCGGACCAGGCCGGGGCGGTGTGCGCGGAAGAGTTCCGCCGGGTCGACGGCGGTATCGGTGCCCAGGGTGACCTCCTTTACCAGGTACACGCTGGGCAACGGGCCTAGGTTGACAAGGCGACCAGCGCGGCCGCGACGGCGGCTTCGACACCGGCGCCGAGGACGTCGCCGGTGATGCCGCCGAGCCGTTTGGTGCACCGCCACAGGAGCGCTCCCGTGACGGCGTAGGCGAGGCCGACCGCGAGCGGTCCACGCCACCACGGCAGGCCGGGCAGCAGCACGGCCAGCCCGGTGGCGGCCAGACCGACGGCGATCGCCGCGGCGCGGGGGACCGAGCCGGCGACGGTGGCGCCGAGCCCTTCCGGCCGAGCCGTCGGGACGCCGCGCGCGCACGCCATGGAGAGCGTGCACCGGCCGATGAGCACGCCCGCGGCCGCCGTGAACGGGTTGGCGGCGGTCAGGGCACCGACCTGAACGAGGAGGACCAGGACGAGCGTGGCGACCCCGGTGGGGCCGGAATCCCCGCGGCGCATGACGTCGAGGGCCTTGGCGCGGTCGTAGGAGGCGCCGAGGCCGTCGGCGGTGTCGGCGAGCCCGTCGAGGTGCAGGCCCCGGCTGCCGAGCGCGACGGCGCCGAGGGCCAGCGCGGCGGTGGCCAGTGCCGGCCACCCGGCGGCGGTCCCGGCCCAGACGATCCCTCCGGCCACGGCGGCCAGGGGGATCGCCGCGAGCGGCGCGAGCACCATGGCGCGGCCGGCGACCTGCCGATCGATGACGCGTGGCGCCGGCACGGGCACGGTGGTCAGCGTTCCGACGGCCATCCGTGCGGCATCGGCCCAGCGGCTCATGCCAGGTCGGCCAGCAGTCCCATGTCGGCCAAGATCGCCCGGGCCGCTCGGAGCGTCGGGACCGCCTGCACCGCTCCGCTTCCTTCGCCGAGCCGGAGTCCGAAGTCCAGGATCGGCTCCAGGCCCAGAGCTTTCAGCGCGAACGCCTGCGAAGGCTCCGTCGAGCGGTGGCCGGCCAGCCACCACTGCTCGGCGCCCGGCGCGATGTCCCGTGCCACCACGGCCGCCGCGCCCGAGAACACCCCGTCGAGCACCACCGGGATTCCGAGCACCGCCGCCTGGACCAGGAAGCCCGCCGTGGCGGCGACGCACGCGCTGCCCAATGCCGTCAGCCGCTCGAACGGGTCGTCCGTGCGGCCGGCCGTGCGGGCCAAGGCCGCCGCGACCGCGGCCGTCTTGCGTTCGAGGCCCGCCGCGTCGACTCCGGTTCCGGTGCCGACCACCTCGGCCGCCGGCAGGCCCAGCGAGGCCGCCACCAGGGCCGCGCACATCGCCGTGTTGCCGATGCCCATGTCGCCCGGGATCAGCACGTCCGCGTCGCGCTCCTCCAGGGCGATCGCCCGGCCCGCCTCGAACGCCGCCTGGGCTTCGCCCGGCAGCAACGCGTCCTCGACGTCGATCGAGCCCGAACCGCGGCGGATCTTGTGCGCCGTCACCGAGGGCGGTACGTCCGCGCCGTCCCAGTCGACGGCGATGTCCGCGACCCGCACGCGCGCCCCGACCTGGGCGGCCAGCACGTTCACGCCGCTCTTGCCGGCCAGGAACACCCGCACCATCGCCGCGGTCACCTCGCGCGGGTACGCCGAAAGTGCCGAGACGCCGTGGTCGCCCGCGAAGACGACCACGCGGACGTCGTCCAGCGGGCGCGGGGGCACCGTGCCGTGCGCCGCGGACAGCCAGGCCGCGATCTCCTCCAGCCTGCCGAGCGCGCCGAGCGGCTTGACCAGGCCGTCGAGCCGCTCCAGTGCGGCGGTGCGGGCGGCGGGGTCGGGCACGGGTACGTCGAACACGGGCGCCTCCTGGCTACAGGTCGAGCGCCCGGCCCGCGACGACCAGCACGACCCGGTCGGCGTCGGCGGACACCCGGTTGTTGAGTGCGCCCAGCACATCACGGAACAGGCGTCCGGACGACGTTGCGGGCACCACACCGCTGCCGACCTCGTTGCTCACCGCGACCACCGGCACCCGCGCCGCGGCCCACGCGGCCAGGAAGTCCTCGAGCCGGTCGTCCAGGCGGTGCTCCCAGCCCGGCTTCTGCCGCCACGCGCCGACGTCGTCCAGCACGCGGGACAGCCAGGTGCCGAGGCAGTCGATCAGCAGCGGCTCGGTCGCCGTGCGCAGGATGCCGGCCAGGTCGGTCGTCTCGACGGTCTTCCAGTTCGCCGGCCGGCGCGCCTGGTGCGCGGCCACCCGCGCGGCCCATTCGGGGTCGTCTTCGCCCGCGGGCAGGCCCGGCGCGACGTAGACGAGGTGCGGGTGGTGGGCGACGAGCCGCTCGGCGTGCCGTGACTTCCCCGAGCGGACGCCGCCGAGGACCAGCACCTTGCCCTCGTCGCGCCCGTACCGGCGGAGGGCGCGAGCCAGGGTCTCGAGGAACCCGGCGAGCCGGTGCGTCAGCCCCGCCGACGGACGTTTCTTCGCGGAGGCGGCATTGGGCCCCGCCGACGTACGCTTCTTCTCGGAGGCGGCATTGGGCACAGTCATACCCGGCATTCTGGTGCACGCGCTACCGTGCGCCACGTGCCACTCCGTCTAGGGACAACCGCGGCCGGACTCGTGACCGGATACGTCGCCGACGCTCTGTTCGGTGACCCCCGAACGGGCCATCCGGTCGCCCTGTTCGGGACTGGTGCGGCTCGGCTGGAACACCGTCTGTGGGCTGATTCGAAGCCGCGCGGAGCCGCGTACGCAGCGCTGTGCACCTTCGGCGCCGTCGGCCTCGGCGTCGCGCTCCAGACGGCGACGCGGCGACGTCCCTTCGCGCGATTCGCACTCACCGCCGCGTCCACGTGGGTTGTGCTCGGCGGACGCGGGCTCGCCGCCGAAGGCACCGAAATGGCCCGCCTGCTCGAAGCCGGCGAAGTACCCGAAGCGCGTCAACGGCTCTCGCACCTCTGCGCCCGTGACGCGACAACCCTCGACTCCGCCGAGCTGACTCGCGCGGCGACCGAGTCGATCGCCGAGAACACCTCGGATGCCGTGGTCGCGCCGCTGTTCTGGGGCGCCGTTGCCGGGATGCCGGGTCTTCTCGGCTACCGCGCGCTCAACACGCTCGACGCCATGGTCGGCTACCGCTCGGCGCGCTACCGCCGCTTCGGCTGGGCCGCGGCGCGCGCCGACGACGTTGTCAACCTGGTTCCGTCG
Organism: Amycolatopsis kentuckyensis; assembly: GCF_002155975.1. Lineage (GTDB taxonomy): Bacteria > Actinomycetota > Actinomycetes > Mycobacteriales > Pseudonocardiaceae > Amycolatopsis > Amycolatopsis kentuckyensis. The sequence continues at coordinate 14,842 of NZ_MUMI01000058.1, read as the reverse complement.
CGGATCGGGGCGGTGCTCACCGCGTTGTGCGCGGGCGGGCGGGCGCGGGACGCGTGGCGGATGTGGCGCCGCGATGGCACCCGGCACCCGAGCCCGAACGCGGGCCAGGTCGAGGCCGCCTTCGCGGGTGCGCTGGACGTCCGGCTCGGCGGGACGAACAGCTACGGCGGCGAGGTGGAGAGCCGGGCGCGGCTCGGGGACGGGCGCGATCCGGAACCGGTCGACCTGCGGCGGGCGGTCCGGTTGTCGCGTCGCGTGGGCGCCGCTGCGGTCGCGGTGGCGGCGGTGGTGGCCCGGTGAGCGGGCTGCTCGTTGCCGGGACGACGTCCGATGCCGGAAAGAGCCTGGTCACCGCCGGGATCTGCCGGTGGCTTGCGCGCCGGGGGGTGCGGGTGGCGCCGTTCAAGGCGCAGAACATGTCCAACAACTCCATGGTCTGCGCCGACGGGGCCGAGATCGGCCGCGCCCAGTGGGTGCAGGCGCGCGCCGCCGGGGTGGAACCCGAGGCGGCGATGAACCCGGTGTTGCTCAAGCCGGGCAGTGATCGGCGCAGCCACGTCGTCGCGCTCGGGAAGCCGTTCGGCACGCTCGAAGCGGGGGAGTACGCCACCGGGCGGGCCGGGCTGGCCGAGATCGCCTTCGATGCGTTCGAGGACCTCAGCGCGCGGTACGACGTCGTCGTCTGCGAAGGCGCCGGCAGTCCGGCGGAGATCAACCTGCGCGGCGGCGACTACGTCAACATGGGGCTCGCGCGGCGGTTCGGGCTGCCGGTGCTGGTCGTCGGCGACATCGACCGCGGCGGCGTGCTCGCGGCCATGTTCGGCACCCTCGCGCTGCTCTCGGCCGAAGACCAGGCTCTGGTCGCGGGCTGGGTGGTCAACAAGTTCCGCGGCGACGTCGGGCTGCTGCGGCCCGGCCTGGACAGCCTCGAGAAGGTCACCGGACGGCCGGTGCTGGGCGTGCTGCCGTGGCTGGACCGGGTGTGGATCGACTCGGAGGATGCCCTCGCCGTGGCGGGCTGGCGCCGGGAGGCGCCCGGCGGCGGGCTCGGCGTGGCGGTCGTCCGGTTCCCGCGCGCGTCCAACGCCACCGACGTCGACGCGCTGGCCGCCGAACCCGGGGTCACGGTGACGCTCACCGCCGACCCGGACGTCGTCGCGGCGGCGGACGTCGTCGTGCTGCCCGGATCGCGCGCCACCGTGGCCGACCTGGCCTGGCTGCGGGAGCGCGGTCTGGACACGGCGGTGACGGCCCGGGCCGCCGCGGGCCGTCCGGTCGTCGGCATCTGCGGCGGTTACCAGATGCTCACGGGGTCCATTGTGGACGACGTCGAGTCCGGCGCGGGCGAGGTCGCGGGCCTCGGCCTGCTGCCCGGGCGGGTGACGTTCGCCGCGGAGAAGGTGCTCGCCCGGCCCTCGGGAACGTGGCGCGGCCACCGGGTGGACGCCTACGAAATCCACCACGGCTCGGTGGCCACGACGGGCCCGGCCGAGTCCTTTCTGGACGGTCAGCGCGCCGGGACGGTCTGGGGCACGATGTGGCACGGCGCGTTCGAGAACGACGCCTTCCGCCGCGCGTGGCTCACCGAAGCGGCGGCGCAGGCCGGCGTCGGGTGGACGCCGGCACCGGACGCGCCGGGCTTCGGCGAGCTGCGCGAGGAAATGCTGGACAAGCTCGCGGACGCGGTCGGCGAGCACCTGGACACGGCGGCGCTGCGGACGCTGCTGGAGCGCGGGGCGCCGCTGGACCTGCCGTTCGTCCCGCCGGGCGCGCCTTAGCCCGGCGGGGGAGCGGAGAGTCCATGGACCCGCTCGGCGGGCCCGGCTCGGTCAGGCGGCGACCGCGGTGCGCCGGTTCAGGGCCTTCTCCGCGAAGGCGCCGAACGTCAGGCCCAGCGCCAGCCACAGCGTCACCTGGGTGCCGACCGATGCCGTGCGGAAGCTCCACAGCGTCGACGCCGGGAAGGTCGCCGGAACCTCGTCGACCACCGGCATCAGCCAGGCGACGACGCCGATCACGACGACGTAGCCCGCCGCCGCCAGGAGGAAGCCGTTCCAGGCGCCGAGGCGGTCTGCGAGCTTGCGGCCGAACACCGTGGCGAAAATGCCGACGAGCAGGGACACCGCGACGAAACCGAAGTACAGCTCGGTGCGCGAGCCGATCGTGCCCGGCTGGCCCACCGCCGGCGGGTTGGCCGGGTACTTCAGGAAGGGCACCAGGAACACCACCGCGAACGCACCCGCCGTGAGCAGCAACGCCGTCAGCCGGGGGCGCAGCGAACCGAGCCGTCCCTGGGCGAACGCGAACGCCAGCGAGAGCAGTCCGCCGATCGCCACGCCGTAGACGAGCACGCCGGTCAGCAGGCCGAGCGTGCTCTGGATGTCGCGGGGGACGAGCTCTTCCTCTTCTGAGGAAGGCGCAGGAGCGGAAGCATCGTGGGAGTGCGCGTGGCCGCCGGCGGACTCCTCGAGGCCGATGGCTGCGTTCACCGACGGCTCACCGAACGCGTAGGCGAACCCGAACGCGAGCACACCGGCGATCAGGCCCGCGAGCATGCCGCGGACCAGCAGGGTCTTCATCATGGGAGTGCGTGCCGCCGATCAGTGGCAGGGGAAGGCCAGCAGGTGCCGGCCGTCGTGCACGAACTCGTGGACGTACATGTTCGCGAACACCGCCGTGGCGCCCTGCTCGGCGCTCACGAAGTACAGCGCGATCAGGGCGAGGAGCACCACGAACACCGCCCACGGCACGATCTCACGGATCGGGATGCGGATCGGGAGCGGAACGGCGGGAGCTGCCGTCTGGGTCATCGGTGGCCTCCTCGGGCTTTCGCGGCCTCATCGGGGTCGATCACGAGGGTCCGGGTCTGGCTTCCCCCTGGCGGGGGTCACAGTGGCGCGACCGCGCGGACTTGCACCGCGTTCCGGAATCCTCGTCTGGCCGGTTGAGCGTAGGTCCGCCGTTCCGCGCGCGTCAATGTGACAATGCCGCGGTGACTCGAATGGTGGCCGCCCTCGATGTGGGCGGGACGACGATCAAGGCGGCGCTGCTCGACGAGGAGCTCCAGCCCCAGGCAGCCCTGCGCGCGGAGACGGCCCGCAGCGCGGACGGGACGGCGCTGGCCGCCCAGACCGTGGACATCGTGGCCGCGCTGGCCGAGCAGGCGGGCACCGGGCAGCCGGCCGCGGTCGGGGTGGTGGTGCCGGGGATCGTCGACGAGCAGACCCGGGTCTGCCACTTCTCGGCCAACCTCGACTGGCGCGAAGTCCCCTTCGGCGAGCTCCTGGAAGACCGGCTCGGACTGCCGGTCGCCTTCGGGCACGACGTCACCGCGGGCGGCATCGCCGAGTTCCGCGTGGGCGCCGGGCGGGGCGCGACGAACGCGGCGTTCATCCCCGTCGGCACCGGGATCGCCGCCGCGCTGCTGCTCGACGGCCGGATCCACCGCGCGCACGGGCAGGCCGGCGAGGTCGGGCACATCGACGTCGGCCACGCCGGCAAGTGCGGCTGCGGCGCGACCGGCTGCCTGGAAGCGATCTCGTCGGCGGCCGCGATCGCCCGCCGCTACACCGAGCGCACCGGGCGCCCGGCTGACGGCGCGCGTGAGGTCGTCGAGCTGGCGCGACGCGGTGACGAGGTCGCTGTCGCCGTCGTCCAGGACGCGCTCGACGGGCTCGGACACGGCATCCGGACGCTGCTGACGCTGCTCGGCCCGGAGGTGATCGTCCTGGGTGGCGGCCTGTTCACCGCGGCTGACTACGTGCTGGAGCCGGTGCGCGAGTGGCTGGCCGCGCACCTGACGTTCCAGCGGATGCCGGAGCTGCGGATCGCCGAGCTGGGCGACGAAGCCGGCCGGCTGGGCGCCGGGTTGCTGGCCTTCGACCTGCTCAAGGCCTGAGGGAGACCGGAGGCCACCGAAGTGGTGGCCTCCGGCGAGGTCAGAGCGAACGCAGGAACGCCAGCGACGGCATGAAGAAGTACTCGCCGCCGCGCAGCGTCACCGACTGCGGCACCGGGCCGGCCGTCCGCCGCGCGGAGCCGCCCCAGTCCACGGTGTAGTCCGACGACCCGCGCACGCCCTGGCCGATCACCGGGTCCAGCCCCGGCGTGACGCCGTCGACGATCGGGAAGCCCGGATTGTCCGCCCAGACCGCCTGGGTGAACTCGAACTGGTTGCCCAGTTGTGAGTTGAAGGCCATGAACAGCAGCCCCACCCCACCGCTCGGCCGGGCCGCGGGCGGCACGTCGGCGTTCGGGTCGTCCGGGCGCTCCCCGTACGTGACGCCGCGGCGGGCCATCAGGTGCCGCCGCTCGTCGGCCGGGTCTTCGGCGCCGCCGGAGCCGCGCGGGTTCGTCTTGCGGATGTGCGCCTGGAACGGGCACTTCAGCGCGGCGCGGTCGCTGTCGTAGGTGAAGTTGTTCGACACCGGGCTTTCCGCGCCGTCTTCCCGCTGGGTGGTCAGCGGCGTGCCGTCCTCGAACCGGCCGATGATCATCGCCCCGGCCCGCTCGCGGTCTTCGCCGGTGAGGCCGAGCGTGTCGGCCAGATCCGCTTCGGCCTGCTTGAACCGCCGGACGTTCTGTTCGAGTTTGCGGAAAACGAAATAGCTGCCAAAATGCACGCCGGGATCCGGCGCCGCGGTGTCGGGAACCAGCACCTGCTCCAGGGGTGACGCCGGGTTCCACACGTTGATTCCGTCGGTGTTGTTCTTCTCCGCGTCGACGTCTTCGGTGAGGAACAGCGGCTGGCTGCGGCCGTCGACGTACCCGAAGTGCTCGATGCCCTCGCCGCGCGCGTTGACCCGGCCGAGGCCGGTTTCCTCCGCGAGCACGGTGACCGAATCGGGTAGCAGGCCGAGGATTTCGTTGCGGCGGGCCGCCATCGTTTTGTCGGTGGCGTCCCCGACGAGCACGACGGCGTGGATTTCCGTGCGGTAGCCCGGATCGAACGTCGAGCGCGGCGGGTCGGCCAGCCGCTGCCGCGTGTCCGGCGCCGTCATCCCGCGCAGGAACGCCTGGTCCTGCGGGAGGTTCTCGACGCCCAGGGCGCGGTAACCGGCCGCGGTGAGCCCGACGCCGACGTACGGCGTTCCCCCGCCGGCCTCGGTCTTGAACGCGCTCACCTCGTCGAGGTGTGCCTTGGCGGACTTCATCTTCCCGGTGACCGACACGAGGAAGGCGCGCGCCTCCGCCGCGTCGCCGAAAGCGATGAACAGGGCGGACAGGTGGTCGCGGACGTGGGCCTTGAGGATGTTCGGCTGCAGTTCGCCGAGCATCGTCGCGGCATCGCCGGTCGCCGTGGTCCAGGACAGCGTGGTGGACAGATCGATACTCATTCCGGGTTCCCTCCCCTTGTGAAACGCCCGCCTCTCGGCGGGCACCCGGCCGGCCGGACTCCCCCCTCGGCCGACCGGGTCCCCTGAATACAGAGTGCAACGCCGGAGGGGGCCGGTGCCACCCGTTTGCCGGTTTCACACGAAAGATTAAGTTGAGCGTGAAATAGTTTCCGGCCGGAAAGAAACAGGACTAAGCCGGTTCCCCGTGCGTGTCCACAAAGGAGGGACGGAGGAACGCGCGCCGGTAGTCGCCCGGTGCCACGCCGACCTGCTTGAGGAAGTGGTGACGCAGGTTGTTCGCCGTGCCGAGGCCGCTCAGCGCCGCGACCTTCTCCACGGACAGCCCGGTCGATTCCAGGAGCGTCTGCGCGCGGGCCAGGCGCTGGTTGAGCAGCCACTGCAACGGGGTCGTCCCGGTGGCGCGCCGCAGCTGCCGGTAGAAGGTGCGCGGGCTGACCGCGGCCCGGCGGGCCAGGTCCTCGATCGTCAGGGGGCGGTCGAGGTGGGCGCGGGCCCAGTCCAGCACCGGGGCGAGGCCCTCGTCGTCGGTGGCGGGGACGGACAGGTCGACGAACTGGGCCTGGCCGCCGGGGCGGTGCGCGGGCACGACCAGCCGGCGGGCCAGCTGGTTGGCGACGTGCGCGCCGAGGTCGCGGCGGACGAGGTGCAGGCAGAGGTCGAGCCCGGCGGTCATCCCGGCGCTGGTGAGGACGTCGCCGTCGTCGACGTAGAGGACCGAGTCGTCGACCCGGACCTCCGGGTGGCGCTCGGCGAGCTGGGCGGTGTGCATCCAGTGGGCGGTGGCGCGGCGGCCGTCGAGCAGCCCGGCCGCGGCGAGCGCGAAGGCGCCGGTGCACAACGACACCATCCGCGCGCCGTTGTCGTGGGCGTGGCGCAGGGCGGCCACCAGGTCCGGGGGCACCGGCACGCCGTCCTCGACGCAGGCGTCGGGGACCGAGGGCACGATGACCGTGCCGGCGCCGTCGAGGCCGTCGAGCCCGTACGGCGTCCGCAGGGCCAGGCCGGGTGCGGCCGGCGTGGGCGAGCCGATACCGCAGATCCGCAGGTCGTACCAGGGATCGGCCAGGTCGGGTTGCGGTACGCCGAAGACGGTGGCCGCGATGCTCACTTCGTACAGATCCCAGGACCGCAGCCCGATTTCCGCGGGCACGACCAGGGCGACGGACCCTGCGCTCATGCGCCCGATCGTATGGCAGGAATTTGGTGAGGGCGGTCAGTGGTGCCACTGGCCGGCGGCGGCCCGCGCTGCGAATCTGGCGGCAGATGAGCACCGACCTTTGGGGAGCAGTGGAATGAAGCAGTCTGTGACCGTTCTCGGCCTGGGGGCGATGGGCTCGGCGCTGGCCGGGGCCCTGCTGGATCGCGGTCACGCGGTGACGGTGTGGAACCGCACGCCCGGCAAGGCGGCGCCGCTGGTGGAGCGGGGCGCGCGGCTCGCGGCCACGCCCGCGGAGGCGATCGCCGCGAGCCCGCTCGTCGTCGCCTGCGTACTCGACTACGCCGCGCTGCGTGCGGTGGTCGAGCGAGAGTCGTTGGGCGGCAAGGATTTCGTCAATCTGACGTCGGGTGCGCCAGAGCAGGCGGAGGAAGCCGCCGGGTGGTTCGGAGCACGGGGCGCCGGCTACCTCGACGGCGCGATCATGACCACGCCGGAGGGTGTGGGGTCGGCGGAGGTGATGTTCCTGTACAGCGGGCCGCGGCCGGTGTTCGACGCGCACGAACCGGTGCTGGCGGCGCTGGGCGACCCGGTGTACCTCGGGGCGGACGCGGGCCGGGCGTCGCTGTACGACGCGGCCCTGCTGGGGTTGATGTGGTCGGCGATGGCGGGCTGGCTCCACGGCGCGGCGCTGGCCGGGGCGGAGAAGACGCCGGCGACCGAGTTCACGCCGGTGGCGATCCGCTGGCTGGGGACGGTGAACCGGTTCTTGGCGCGATACGCGGAGCAGGTCGACGAAGGGCGTTACCCGGGCGATGACGCCACGGTGGACGTCCAGGTCGCGGCGATCGGGCATCTCATCCATGCGGCCGAGGCGCGCGGGGTGGACAACGCGCTGCCGGAGTTGCTGAAGTCGATGATGGAACGGGCGAGCGCGGCCGGGCACGGGTCGGACAGCTTCGCGAGCCTGGTGGAGGTGTTCGCGGGCCGGGTGGCGGCGAGGTAGCGGAGCGGGCGGTGGGTCCGGCGCCCGCGGGATGTCCGCGAGCCGGGCTCGCCGATCGGGCGCGGCCGGGGCGCGAGGTCCGGTGACCGCGCGGCGGCTCAGTCGAGGGTGGTGGTGGCCGCCATCAGCTCGTCCAGGGCCTCGCGGACCAAATCGGCGAACTCCCGCTCGCTGTCCGGCGCGACCCAGCGGGCGAAGCCCGTCGAGAAGGCGAGCCCCCCGATCTCCGCGGCCAGGCTCGCCGTCGGCGCCGGGACGCCGCGGGCCCGCAGCGCGTCGGCCATGGCTGCCCGCAGCGTCGCGAGCTTCAGGAGTTCCCGCTCGCGCAGGTCGGTGTGGCCGGCGACCACCGCCCGGACCTGGCGCGCCCGCTCCCGGCGTTGCGGCCCGAACGGCGTCGTGGCCGCCGCCAGGGCGGCCGCGACCGCCTCGATGGGGGTGGCCGTGGCCGGGGCATCCGCGATCGCTTCGGCGAAGAGCCGGCTCAGGATCTCCTGGCCCGCGAAGAGCACTTCGCGCTTGTCGCTGAAGTGGCGGAAGAAGGTCCTTTTCGTCAGCCCGGCCCGCTCCGCGATCTCGGCGACCGTCACGCTGTCGTACCCCCGCTCGCCGAAGAGGTCGAGCGCGGCGTCGAGCAGTCGCTCGCGCGTGTTCGGCTCCCAGCGGCTCATTCCCCCAGCCTAGGCGATGACACCGGGTGTCATCACGGTGCTATGGTGATGGCACCAGGTGTCATCACTAAGGGAGAAGCTCATGCGTGTGTTCGTCACCGGCGCGTCCGGCTGGATCGGCCGGGCCCTCGTGCCCGAACTCCTCGAAGCGGGCCACACGGTCGTCGGGCTCGCGAGATCGGACGAGGCCGCCGCCGTCGTCGCGGCCGCGGGGGCCGAGATCCTCCGCGGCGATCTCACCGATCTCGACGTCCTCCGCAAGGGTGCCGACGGTGCCGACGGCGTCGTCCACCTCGCCTTCGGGCACGACTTCAGCCGGATGGACGCCGCGATCCGGACCGACGCGGCCGCCGTCGGCGCCATGACCGACGTCCTGGCCGGCAAGCCCTTCGCCGCCGCCTCGGGGACGCCGATGGTGCCCGGGCGTCCGTCGACCGAGCGGGACGATCCCGTCTTCCCGGGCGTGGTGGCCGGCCGGGGGGACATCGCCAGGGCCGTCCTCGCGACGGCGGACCGCGGCGTCCGCGCGTCCCTCGTCCGGCTGCCGCGTTCGGTCCACGGCGAGGGTGACGCCCATGGGCTCATCGCTCGCCTGGTCGCGCTCGGGCGCGAGAAGGGCATCGCGGCTTACGTCGGCGACGGGACCCAGCGCTGGCCCGCGGTGCACGTCCTGGACGCCGCCCAGGTGTTCCGGCTGGCGCTGGAGCAGGCTCCGGCAGGTGCCGTGCTGCACGCGGTCGGCGACGAAGGCGTGCGGATCCGCGACGTCGCCGAGGTGGTCGGCCGCCGGCTCGACCTGCCGGTCACGTCGGTGGCCGCCGAAGAGCTCGGCTTCCTCGGCGGGATCCTGGCGCTCGACCAGCCGGCGTCCAGCGCGGAGACGCAGGAGTCGCTCGGCTGGCGCCCCACGCGGCCGGGGCTGCTGGACGACCTCGAGCAGGGTTACTACGACCACTGAGGAAATTCATGGTTGACGTGGCTAGTTGTTTCAGTCGAGACTGAAACAACTAGCCACGACGCGGTGCCGGCGACCGTCGAGCCGGCCGAGGAGGAGCGCGGTGTCCGATCCGGACGACCAGGACGAGGTGCTGCGGTGGATCGAGCGGGTGGCCACGTTCTGCGTGGAGGAATGGGCGCTGCCCCCGATCACCGGGCGCATCCTCGGCCTGCTGATGATCTGCGACCCGCCCGAGCGCTCCGCCGGCCGGATCGCCGAGACGATCCGGGCCAGCCGCGCCTCGCTGACGTCGAACCTGCGGTTCCTCGCCGCCATCGGCCTGGTCCGCAAGGTTCGCGTGCCGGGTGACCGCACCGCCTACTACCGCATCGAGGACGACGCCTGGCACAAGGTGATCCAGCGCAAGCTCGACGGCCTCGGCGCCTTCGGCGAGATCGCCGAGGAGGGCGCGAAACTCGCCGGCGGCAGCGGACCCCGCACCGAACGCATCCGCGCCGCCCAGCAGTCCCTGACCTGGCTGCGCGACATCGCCGCCCGCCATCCCCCGAAACCCTGAGGACTTCCCGTGCAAACTCTGGACCTGGATCCGCTTCGGGAAACGTTGCTGCTCACCCTCTACGCGAGGGCCCTGGACTCCCAGCTGCCCCATCCGATCCTCGGCGACACCCACTCCGCGGGCATCGCCGGCGCGATCGACTACGACTTCGCCAAGCTCCGGCTCAAGCCCAGCCTCGTCTGCGGCACCGCGCTGCGCGCCAAGAAGCTCGACGACGCGGTCCGGGCGTTCGTCGCCGCCCACCCGGGCGCCGTCGTGCTCGACCTCGGGTGCGGGCTCGACACCCGCGTCCTCCGCTGCGACCCGCCTGCCGGGGTCGACTGGTACGACGTCGACTTCCCGGACGTCGTCGACCTGCGGGCCCGGTTCCTCCCGGACCGGTCCCGGCGCCTCGGCGCCGACCTGACCACGCCGGGCTGGCTCGACCCGCTGCCCCGCGACCGGCCGGCCGTGATCGTCGCCGAAGGCCTGCTGCCGTTCCTGCCCGGCGACAGCTTCCAGCGGATGACCCGCGAGCTGACCGCGCACTTCGACTCCGGCGAACTCGCCATCAACGGCTACACCCGCTTCGCCGCCTGGTCGATGAAGTACCACCCGACCATCAAGGCCATCGGCATCACCGCCGCCCAGGGCTTCGACGATCCGCACGACCCCGAAACCTGGAACGCGGGCCTGACCTTGGTCGAGGAGAACCTGCTCGCCCGCGCCCCGGAAGTCGGCGGCTTTCCCCAGCCGCTGCGCGCGGCCACCCGGCTCATGAGCCACAGCACCGCACTGTCCCGGCAGGGCACGCGCATCCTCCGCTACCGGTTCTGAGAAGTGGGACAGCGCCGGCGGAGGTGGCGACGATGACACCTCCGCCGGCGCCGGGTCTCACGCGATCGGCCGGTCCGTCGGCGCGATCGGGCGGGGCAGGAAGTCGCGGCCGGTCAGGTATGCGTCGACGCCGGCCGCGGCGCTGCGGCCCTCCGCGATCGCCCACACGATCAGGGACTGGCCGCGGCCCATGTCGCCGGCCACGAACACGTTGTCCAGGCTCGTCTTGAACGCCTGGTCGCGCGCCACGTTGCCGCGCGCGTCCAGCTCGACGCCGAGGTCCTCGATCAGGCCCTTCTTCTGCGGCCCGAGGAAGCCCATCGCCAGCAGGACCAGCTGCGCCGGCAGCTCGCGTTCCGAACCGGGCACCGGGACGAACTTGCCGCCCTCGTTGCGGACCTCGACCAGCTTCAGGGCCCGGACGCGACCGTCGGAGTCGCCCAGGAACTCCTGCGTGTTCACCGCGTAGAGGCGCTCGCCGCCCTCTTCGTGCGCCGAGGACACCCGGTAGATCATCGGGTACGTCGGCCACGGGTGCGCGTCCGAACGGGACTCCGGCGGCTTCGGCATGATCTCCAGCTGCGTCACCGAACGCGCGCCCTGGCGGTGCGACGTGCCGACGCAGTCCGCCCCCGTGTCGCCGCCGCCGATGACCACGACGTCCAGGCCGGAGGCGTCGATGGGGGACACCGGAAGCTCGCCCGAAGCGACCCGGTTGGCCGGTGGCAGGAACTCCATCGCCTGGTGGATGCCGGCCAGCTCGCGTCCGGGGATCGGCAGGTCGCGCCAGTCGGTCGCGCCACCGGCCAGCACCACGGCGTCGTAGGACGAAGTCAGCTCGGAAGCGGAGATGTCCACGCCGACGTTCACCGACGCCCGGAACTCCGTGCCCTCGGCGCGCATCTGGTCGAGCCGCCGGTCCAGGCGGGACTTCTCCATCTTGAACTCGGGGATGCCGTAGCGCAGCAGCCCGCCGATCTTGTCGGCCCGCTCGAGGACCACGACGCTGTGGCCCGCGCGCGTGAGCTGCTGCGCCGCGGCAAGACCCGACGGGCCGGACCCGACGACCGCGACCTTCTTGCCCGTGAGGGCGACCGGCACCTGGGGCGTCACCCAGCCTTCGTCGAAGGCCCGGTCGATGATCGAGATCTCGACGCGCTTGATCGTCACGGGATCGTCGTTGATCCCGAGCACGCACGCCGTCTCACAGGGTGCCGGGCACAGCGTCCCGGTGAACTCCGGGAAGTTGTTCGTGGCGTGCAGCCGCTCGATGGCCTGCTGCCAGTCCTCGCGCCAGGTCAGCGTGTTCCACTCCGGGATGAGGTTCCCGAGCGGGCAGCCCTGGTGGCAGAACGGGATGCCGCAGTCCATGCAGCGGCCGGCCTGCTTCTGCAGCTTCGTCGTGGCGAAGTCTTCGTAGACCTCTCGCCAGTCCATCAGCCGCAGGTCGACCGGACGCCGCTTCGGCTCTTCGCGGGTGGTGGTCAGAAAGCCCTTGGGGTCAGCCATGTGCGGCCTCCATGATCGCCTCGTTCACGTCGCGCCCGTCGCGCTCGGCCTGCACCTGGGCGGCGAGCACGCGCTTGTAGTCCTTCGGCATGACCTTCCCGAAGCGGTCGACGCCCGCGTCCCAGTCGGCCAGCAGTTCCCGCGCGACCGCGGATTCCGTTTCGTTGTAGTGCTTTTCCAGCGTCTCGCGCAGGAAGTCGGCGTCCTCGGAGTCGAGCGGGTCGAGGTCGACCATCTCCGGGTTGACGCGGTGCGCGGGCAGGTCCAGCACGTAGGCGATGCCGCCGGACATGCCGGCCGCGAAGTTGCGCCCGATCGGGCCGAGCACGACCATGCGGCCGCCGGTCATGTACTCGCCGCCGTGGTCGCCCACGCCTTCGACGACGGCCAGCGCGCCGGAGTTGCGCACGCAGAACCGCTCGCCGACCTTGCCGCGGATGAAGATCTCACCGCTCGTCGCGCCGTAGGCGATGACGTTGCCGGCGATGATGTGATCCTCGGCGGCGATCCGGGCCTCGCGCGGCGGCCGCACGATCAGCCGTCCGCCGGAGAGGCCCTTGCCGACGTAGTCGTTGCCGTCGCCGTAGAGCCGCAGCGTGATGCCCTTCGGCACGAACGCGCCGAACGACTGGCCGGCGGTGCCGGTGAAGGTGACGTCGATGGTGTCGTCGGGCAGGCCTTCGCCGCCCCACCGCTTGGTCAGCTCGGAGCCGAGCATGGTGCCGACGGTCCGGTTCACGTTGCGCACCGGCAGTTCCAGCCGCACCTTGTCACCGGAGTTCAACGCGCCTTCGGCGAGCTGGATCAGCGTGTTGTCGAGCGCCTTCTCCAGCCCGTGGTCCTGCTTCGTCTGCTGCAGCCGCAGCCCGGCCGGGGCGATGTCCGGCACGTGGAAGATCGGCGACAGGTCGAGCCCGGACGCCTTCCAGTGCTCGATCGCCTTGCGCTTGTCGAGGAACTCGGCGTGCCCGACGGCCTCGGCGATGGACCGGAAGCCCAGCGCCGCCAGGTACTCCCGGACCTCCTGGGCGATGAACTCGAAGAAGTTGACGACGTACTCGGCCTTGCCGGTGAACTTCTCGCGCAGCTTCGGGTTCTGCGTCGCGACGCCCACCGGGCACGTGTCGAGGTGGCAGACGCGCATCATGATGCAGCCCGACACCACCAGCGGCGCGGTCGCGAAGCCGAACTCCTCGGCGCCGAGCAGCGCCGCGATGACGACGTCACGGCCGGTCTTGAGCTGGCCGTCGGTCTGCACCACGATCCGGTCGCGCAGCCGGTTGGCCAGCAGCGTCTGCTGGGTCTCGGCCAGGCCGAGCTCCCACGGGCCGCCGGCGTGCTTGATGGACGACAGCGGCGACGCGCCCGTCCCGCCGTCGTGGCCCGAGATGAGCACCACGTCCGCGTGCGCCTTGGACACACCGGCCGCGACCGTGCCGACGCCGACCTCGGACACGAGCTTCACGTGGATGCGCGCGTTCGGGTTGGCGTTCTTGAGGTCGTGGATGAGCTGCGCCAGGTCCTCGATCGAGTAGATGTCGTGGTGCGGCGGCGGCGAAATCAGGCCGACACCGGGGGTCGAGAACCGCGTCTTCGCGATCCACGGGTACACCTTCGCGCCGGGCAGCTGCCCGCCTTCGCCGGGCTTCGCGCCCTGCGCCATCTTGATCTGGATGTCGTCGGCGTTGACGAGGTATTCGCTCGTGACGCCGAAGCGGCCGGACGCGACCTGCTTGACGGCACTACGACGCTCCGGGTCGTAGAGCCGTTCGGCGTCTTCGCCGCCCTCACCGGTGTTGGACTTCCCGCCGAGGCGGTTCATCGCGATGGCGAGGGTCTGGTGCATCTCCATGGAGATCGAGCCGTAGGAGATGGCGCCGGTGGCGAACCGCTTGACGATCGAGGAGACCGGCTCGACCTCGTCGATCGGCACCGGTGCCCGCTGGCCGTACTTGAAGTCGAACAGGCCGCGCAGCGTCAGCAGCTTCTCGGCCTGGTCGTCGACGGCCTTCGTGTACTCCTTGAAGATCTCGTACTTCCCGGACCGCGTGGAGTGCTGGAGCTTGAACACGGTCTGCGGGTTGAACAGGTGCGGCTCGCCTTCGCGCCGCCACTGGTAGTCCGCGCCGGTCTCCAGCTCGCGGTGGGCCGCCCGGACGCCGTCGGCCGGGAACGCGTACTTGTGCCGCTTCGCGACCTCGTCGGCGAGCGTCTCGAAGCCGACGCCGCCGAGACGGGACGTCGTGCCGGTGAAGCAGTTCTCGATGACCTCTTCGCCGAGCCCGATCGCTTCGAAGATCTGCGCGCCGGTGTAGGACGCGACGGTCGAAACACCCATCTTGGACATCGTCTTGCGGACGCCCTTGCCGAGCGCCTTGATCAGGTTCTGCGTCGCCTGCTTCGGCGTCACGCCGGGGATCAGGCCCTGGTGGGCCATCTCCTCGACGGTCGCCATCGCCAGGTACGGGTTGACCGCGGCGACGCCGTAGCCGATGAGCAGCGCGATGTGGTGCACCTCGCGCGCGTCGCCGGCCTCGACGATGAGGCCGACCTGCGTGCGCGTCTTCTCGCGGACGAGGTGGTGGTGCACCGCGCCGGTGAGCAGCAGCGAGGGGATCGGCGCGTGGTTCTCGTCGACGCCGCGGTCGGACAGCACGATCAGCCGGGCGCCGTCCTCGATCGCCTCCGACACCTCGGCGCGGATCTCGTCGAGGCGCTTGACGAGCGCGTCGCCGCCGCCGTGCACGTTGTACCGGCCGAGCACGGTGACCGCCTGGAACTCCGGCAGGTCGCCGTCGTCGTTGACGTGGACG